>CAJUFJ010000056.1 GCA_910585815.1 uncultured Oscillospiraceae bacterium
ACCGCATCAGCCGTTCCATTCTGGACTTCGCAAACATGATGGCTTTGTTCCAGGAATACAACGTGGAATTCATATCCTCCACAGAGAAGTTCGACACGTCCACACCGATGGGCCGGGCGATGCTGAACATCTGCATTGTGTTCGCGCAGTTAGAGAGAGAAACCATCCAAAAGCGAGTGCAGGACGCATGGTACGCCCGGTGTCAGCGCGGTTTCAAAATGGGCGGTAGAGCGCCGTATGGATTTCGGACGGAGCCTATCATCATTGACGGCATCCATACAAAGAAGCTGGTGATTGAGCCGACCGAGGCGGCGTTCGTGCGTAAGATGTACGAGATGTATATTGACCCCCAGGTGTCGCTTCACGACATCACCCGGCAGCTTACCGAGCAGGGGATGCGGACATACTTCGGCAAACCGTTTTCCAGGGCGACCATCAGCATCATGCTTCGTAATCCCATTTACGCCATGGCTGACCTGGATATTTACGAGTTTTTCAAGAGCCAAGGGACGAACATCTACAACGATGCCGCCGACTTCGTAGGGACAAACGGATGTTACTACTACCGGAGCAAGGACAGCACCGAGAATAAGCACACGCACTTGGAAGGCCAGACGCTGGTGCTGGCCCCCAGCGAAGGCTTTATCCCGTCTGATTTGTGGCTTAGAGTTCGCAAAAAGATGATGGCGAACCAGACCTATCAACCGGCCAGGAAAGCCCGCAACACCTGGATGGCGGGGAAAATCAAGTGCGGCAAATGTGGCTATGCTCTGATGTCGGCCCACTCCTGCGGGTATCTCTATCTGCGCTGTACGAAACACGCTGACAGCAAGTTTTGTTCCGGCTGCGGTACAATCCGTCTCCGCGATTTAGAGGCGGTAGTTTACCAGCAGATGGTGAAGAAGCTGGAGGACTACAAGACGCTGACAGGCCGCAAAAAGAAAAGAGCCGCCAGCCCGAAGCTGACGGCAAAGCAGATGGAGCTGGCCCAGGTGGAGAGCAAGATTGAAAAGCTGCTGGACACGCTGACGGGCGCGACCCCGGTGCTGATCTCCTACGCCAACGCCAAGATTGAGGAATTGGACAGCCGCCGTCAGGCCCTTGCCAGCGAGATTGCCAAGCTGACCGCCGAGGCCGTGTCCCCGGAGCAGATTGACACGATTTCCAATTATCTGGATGATTGGGAGAATGTCAGCTTTGAGGACAAGCAGCAGGTGGTGGATTTGATGATTACCGTTATTCGCGCCACCAGCGAGAAGCTGCAAATTGAATGGAAAATCTGACGGCGGGCATACCGTCAGAACGTTATCTTTTTATGCCCTTGTCCAGTGTAGTTCTGTATATAGGCCGACTTCCAGATAATTCCTCCCAAACCGGGACATATCCTTGACGATCACCATATCGACCAGCCCGGCCTCAATGTCGGCCATCATCTCCAAAAATCCGGGACGCTTGAAACTTGTACCTGAGAATCCGTCATCTTTATACACCTTATAGCAGGAAATTCCGTGGTTATCACAATATTTTTCGATAATTTCGATTTGATTCTGGATGCTGTTGCTGTCCCCCTCGTTCTCGTCGTCGCGGGAGAGCCGAACATAGAGGGCTGCCCATTTTTCGCCCTGGTTGTTGTACTGCCTGTTCATCATAGCCTCCTATCCGGCAGTCACCGTTTCTTGCCTTGTGACATCTATATTATATCAAATGTCAAATAAAAGCGCAAATTTCGACGATTTTTCCGCTGATTTTTGAAACGGTGACGCTCCCATAAACTGAATATCCGTAACAAAAAATGCGTCTCATGGTGAGACGCATTAACGACAAATTTCGCATTGTTTGGTACTTGGGTATTTCATTGTTCACGATAGAAAACAAAGGCGGATTCAGACGGCGGCGGGCAAAGCCGCTCCATAGGATTTATCGTGCCTCCCCCCATTCCCGTGGCGGGGCGTCCTACGCTGTGACGCATAGCCAACGCAAGTATCATCATGCCTGTACGCGCTTCGTCGCCCGCTGCTGTGCCGTAAGTAGCTTTGCGGCGCTGGCCCTGTTCGCTCCATCCCCCGGTGTTCTGTCCTCCTTTCACGGGAGGTTCTCCCTGCGTGCCCGCCGCCCGGCTCTGCGCATACAGAACGTATCTGACTGCCTTATTCAGTTGTAGGCTCTTCATATCCTTAATATCTGCTGGGAGTAGGATTTTGCTCATTATTCGCACAAACGCCCAAAACTTCCGAAAAGGTTATAAAAATCGACATTTTTAGAAATGCGTTTCACAGTGAGACGTATTTTTCCGCTCTATCATTCAAGGGCATAAAATCATCAGGCGGCTCTCTGAATTGGAAATGTTCAATGGCCCGGAACAGCGCGATTTCCGCCTGATAGCGGAGGTCATCGTCCACATAGGAGCGTGTGTTTCCGTATTCATCGGTACAGTCACACAAACACCGGCTTGCGATAAAGCCCTCAAAATGACGGAACACAAAATCAACGGCCCCAGGCTCAAATCCTTTCGCCGCCTGGATAACGGGGAATGGCACCCGCTTCATGGGATGCTCCCCAATAGGTCACGCAGTTTTGCTACAGCGGCCTTGCGCCGCCGAGTGACCGTAGCCTGGCTTATCCTTAACTGCTGGGCGATTTTTTTGACGGTCAGGCCCAAAAAGAAATATGAAAGCACGATTTCCCTGTCTCTCGGCATGAGGTAAGAGAGGACCTGACCCAACTTTTCACCGTGGACGGGAACCGCCACGCCGCGCACATAGAATGTGCGGCAGGCTGCCTCCGTCTGCTCAATCCCGGTATCCTCGCAGGAAAGGCCATAGAGCATGGCATTTGTAACTATGGAAAGCGGCTGCTCACGCTTGCCCTGTTCCGCTTTTCGCAGACGTTCTTTCAAAACCGATCTGCTGATTGCCGTTTTGCAGTAGGCTTCAAAGGTCATCTCGTTATATGCTTCGTACCGTGTTGTCATATCCATCTTTTCTGTTTCTTTATACCCTAACTTCCGAAAAGTCAAAATAAACTGCAATCATCGCGTGAACTGCCAAAACCTTCGAAAAGGTTATAAAAACTGACGCTTTTAGAAATGCGTTTCACCGTGAGACGCATTTTTCGATATATTTTACACCGTTTGACGTACAAAGGACGGGACGGATAACCCACCTCGCCCATAAGCACAAATCTATTTATCATAGCATTGCCAACCTAATTTCTTTCAGTACGGAGCCAATATCGTTGCCTATAACAACCGCCTGTTCCGAAATTTCCTTTGGAGCATACGCCTGTCCCATATTGACACAGGCATAAACCGCTTGCGGGTTTTGGACTGTCATTTTCCAAAAGGGATATTTTATGATGACCGGCGTGTTGCCTCCAACACCCAATTCCAGAAAAACGACACGCAGCCCATCATGCCGCCGGAGAAAATCTTGATAGCGGCTTTGGGCCTGATACCAGCCCTCGTCCTGCACAAAGGTATCATCTGCCCGCAGGTTCATGGTCATGGGCCTGCCGCAGACAGGGCAGCGGGGGACAAGCTCTGAGGGTACTTTCATATCCTGTTGCTCTGCAAACATCCGCCGAACCGTTTCCTCATTGTCATAGGTGCGCTGATGGCATGGCTCTGAGCATTGCCACAGGCCATAGTCACCCTGGGTGTAGAACAGCCGCTTTTTATCAAAGCCCGCAAGCTGGAATTGGTGGTCTACATTCGTTGTCAGAACAAAGTAGTCCTTCCCCTCCACCAGCTTCAGCAGATTGTCATAGACCGGCTTCGGCGCGGGTTCGTAGCGGTTTACCATGATGTGGCGGCTCCACCACGCCCAGTATTCCTCCAGTGACTCGAACGGATAAAAGCCCCCGGAGTACATATCCCGGATGCCGTACTTGTCGGCAAAATCTTTGAAATACTGTTCAAACCGTTCGTCGGAGTAGGTCAATCCAGCCGAGGCGGACAGCCCCGCCCCCGCGCCAATCACCACCGCGTCGGCACAGTCAAGAGCCTGTTTCAGCCGTTCGATCTGCTCCGAGTATGCGGCGGTATATTGTTTCGTCATTATCCTTGAAAACATTGAAAATCACCTTCTTGATGGACGTATCCCGCCGGAGAAAATCTGTAACAGCTTTGACTGTGATTTCAGCAGCCTCCTGGTTGGGAAAGTGAAATTCCCCGGTGGAAATGCAGCAGAACGCAACGCTCTCCAATCCATGCTCTGCCGCCAGTTCCAGGCAGGAGCGGTAGCAGGACGCCAAATCCCGCCTGTCCTGATGGGCAACCCGACCTTGGACAATAGGGCCAACCGTGTGTAGAACATACCGGGCAGGAAGATTGTAGCCCTTTGTCAGCTTGGCCCGGCCATTGGGTTCCAGGTGGCCCTGGGCCTGCATGATTTGGTGGCACTCGTCCCGAAGCTGGAGGCCCGCCGCCGAGTGGATGGCGTTGTCAATGCAACCGTGGCAGGGGCAGAAACAGCCTAGCAGGGCAGAGTTGGCGGCGTTGACGATGGCGTCCACCTTGAGCCGGGTGATGTCCCCTTTCCAAACGACTATTCGAGAATGTCCGTTGACCGCAGGTAGCGCGGCTCCATCCACAACACCCTTGCTGTCTTGTTCGGCAGACAGGAGATCGTCCTGGATGGTGAGAAATTCTTGTTTCAGCGGCATGGGCGGACGGACATTCATCAAACTGCGGAGCAGTCTCCGCTGGCTGGTCAAGTCCTGCGGAAAGCCCTCCGCCTGGGACTGGTACTCCGGTATTTCTGCCAGCAGCATCGTGTTGAGTTTCAGTATTCGTTCCAGATATTCCATAAGCGGTTCCCCCGGTTTCTGATTTCAGGCCGTAGGCCGTCCCGCATCACACAGGACGGCCTACGGGTATTTCTATTGCTTAAAACTTGCCGTTCTCGTTAGCCCAGGTAGACTTGTCAGCGATGGTTTCCATCACATCCCAATGCTCGGCAATCTTGCTGTCCTCCACCCGCCACAGGTCGTAGTAGCTGGTGGGCGTACCGCCGAAGGTTCCCTCGCTGACAGCCAGGACGAAGTTGCCCTGGGCCAACACCTGATGGACGGTGGTGTAGATCATCTGAATGCCCTGCTCCGCCAGCGCGGTCAGCGCGGCCCCCAGGCCGGACAGCCCATCCGCAATGCCGGTATTGTGTTGGATGTAGAGATCGCCCTTGAAGTAGTCAGGGGTCTTGGCGGAGTTGTTGCCCTGCATCACGTCATACAGGAACGCCTTCACCAGCTCCCGGTTGGCCTCGGTCTTGTCCAGATCAGTGATGTCCATAGCACCATCGGTCTGGGTATGGCCAGAGGGATTAGGAGCGGCCAGTGCAGCCAGATTGTCCCAATGCTCGGCAATCTTGCCGTCGGCATCAAAGCGGAAGATGTCAAAGGCGACCTGCTCACCGGCCCCGGCGAAATTGTAGATGGTCTGGAGAAACACCTTGTCGCCGTCCTGGAAGGCGCGGATGTTCTTCACGGCAGTCTTGACGGGAGCGGAGGCCAAGTACTCCACGGAGCCGACGAAAGCGTCCCGGCCAGTGGCATAAGCCAGGTTGTGCTGGATGTAGCCCTCGGCCAGCAAGCTGCGGGCAGCGGCGGTGTCGCCGGTAGCAAAGGTGTTGATCAGAGCAGTGGCTTTCTCGATGTTTGTCATGGTCGTGTTCTCCTTTTCGATGGTGTTGTTGGAATGGAATAGTTTTTCAAAGATGCTCATGGAGAATACCTCCTGGGATTTACTCGGCGGGGTGTTCCCCGTCCTTGTGTCTGCATCATATAACACCAAAAGTCATTTGAAAAGTACGCACAATATTGTGGTATAGGCACCTGGAAGTAACAATTGGACAGTTACCGGGAGGAAACAATTGTGTGGTTTCAAGGGGTTCCGGCTTTTTTACCAGGATAAAATTTTTTCTCTCCGCCTTGACCCCGATGGGGGAGATACAGTAAAATAGGACTATACCGTACTTTAGAAACTAACAGACAGGAGGATACGACGATGGAGAGTAAAACCTTGCCCGCCTGCCCCGTAGAAACAACGCTAACGCTTATCAGCGACAAATGGAAGGTTCTTATTATCCGGGATTTGCTGCCGGGAACAAAGCGGTTTGGGGAGTTGAAAAAATCCATTGGAAGCGTGAGCCAAAAGGTGCTGACTTCCCAGCTTCGGCAGATGGAAGAAAGCGGACTGCTGATTAGGACGGTCTTTCCAGAGGTTCCGCCGCGGGTGGAGTACACGTTGACGGAGTTGGGGCAGAGTTTGAAGCCAGTCTTAGATGCAATGTGGAATTGGGGCGAGGAGTACAAGGCCAAGAACGTATAAGAACGGCTAAATGCTATGGGTGCTAATGCGTCTCATGGTGAGACGCATTTTTGCAGCCGCTTTGAGCGCATACGCGCATGCCGCCCCGCCTGCGATGACCATCACGCGTTCTGGGAAATGCTTACGACTCCCACAACAGTCAAAACCGGCGCAAGCCGGTTTTGAGGGTATGCCCCCCCTTAACCACAAAAAGCACCGGCGGCCTTTGGCTGTCAAGGCCCGCGCCGGACGCTTGCGGACGGCACGGCTTGTCTTGGCCTTGACGGACAAAGGGCGGTGGTGTAAAATCCTCCCCTGAGGGGGCATACCCTGGGTTGCGCCGCTTTATCCCTGTCACAGCGTTTCCTTCACCAGTCTCCACGCCCGCCGGACTAACGCGGCGGCTTCCGCGATCTCCGCTTTGCTGATGCCCTTGGTGGCGTTAGCCCAACACGCAATTTGATTCACATTGTTGCCAATAGCGGACAGCTCCCGCAATAGAGCGGCGTAAGTGTCGGGAGGCTTCGGCTGAATGTCCACATTCATAATGCTGTGCCGGAGCAAGGCGCTGGTATTGAGGCCGGACAGGGCGCATTGTTTCAGCAAATGCGTGTATTCGGCTTCACTCAGCCACAGGCCGATGAATTTTTCACGTTTCCGCATAAGATTTTCCTTTCTCGCTAATGCGTCTCACCGTGAGACGCATTAGTGTTGATGGGGGTTCCAAGGGGGGCTTTCCCCCCTGGCAAGCGGTCGTTTGTGTTTAACAAATGACATACTTGCTCGGACAGCACCGCCTTTCGGCGGCGCTGTCCGCTGCAACGGGGGCGGGTAGCGGTTCCCTCTGTGCATCCATGAAAAATACGTTTCACGGTGAGACGCATTTCTCCAAAATCGCATTGAACAGTGAAAAGGCTGTATAGGGCTGTTGTGGCGGGAATGCCGTAAGGTGCTGATAATGGAAAGCTCCCGCTGTAAACGCTCATACCTGATATTTTCTTTGCGTTCCTCTCCTAACTCGTATCCATCCATCTCCAGTCGTTTTGCGCTGGGGGCAGGGGGATAGATAGATTGATTCGTATGGATAAAATCAGTTTGGTTTTTATCAATATAACTTAGGTTTGCTTTTGAAACCTCAAGAGGTCGGTTTTCTCGACTGCTTGAAGTCGGATTTTCCAACCTCTGGACATCGGAAAAATCGTTCTGTGAAATAGTCGCGTCAGAGCCTTGGCTGGGTGCCTCCGTATCTTCCCGGACAGTGATCCGTTTGACGAAAATTTTGTCTGGCTTGCCCTGCCCTTGTTTCACGCGCTCAATCAGGCCGATGCCCTTGCCAGCATCCAACTCCGCCAACAGGCGCATGGCCTTGTTCCGACCGCAGCCTATGGCTTCACAGATTTCCTTTACCGTGAAGTAGATGTAAACTCGCCCGCGATCGTCCTGCCAGCCGTTTTTCGAGGACAGGCTCATACGGTTTAACAGCATACCATAGAGCAGCTTGGCATTTGCGGACAGGTGCTTGAACCGGGGATGGCTGACAAGCTGGTTGGGAACACGGAAGAAAGAGAATTGCGATGTTTCATCGCCGCAGAGATAATCTGATAAAATTATGTCCGGCATAAATTTGCTCTCCTTTTTGAGAATGAAAAACGCACGATTGACTTTGATTGTCAAATCGTGCGTTTTTCTGCCTGTTTAATTTTGTCACAAGGTTTCGTTTCTTCGGTAACTGCCTGTTAAATTAGTCCTTTTTGTCTTGTTCTTTATCGGCAGCGACCTCAACAGCGGCAGGCTTTTTATCATTCATCCTTCCAGTCCCACCAGTTCTGCTTATCGGGCGGGCACTGGCCGTGCTCGGCGTAGTGCACCGCCAGACGGTAGACGTAGAGCACACACCGGTCCACCTGACAGCCCTGGGACAGGCAGTCCCGTCGGTAGAGCTCCTCCGGGTCCTGGCCCCGGAGGGACGCCAGGGTGGGACAGCCGATGCGCTCCAGGTGCCTGGCCATGCGGGCTCCCACACCGGGGATGGTCTCCAGCTCAGATTTCGTTCTCATGCGGGAAACACCTTGCTCAGCTCGATAAAGCAGCCGTCCAGGACATTGACCTTAGCGATGTCCTTCGGCCCGTAGACATAGCTGAGCTTCAGCCCGTCCCCATCCAGCAAAAAGACATTCACCGTCTTATCCTCCGGAGAGACCACCCAGTACTCCCGGACCCCGGCCCGCTGATACAGATTTAGCTTGACCAGGAGATCATGGCAGGCGTTAGAGGGTGAAAGAATCTCCAGCGTCAGATCAGGCGAGCCCTTGCAGCCGCGCTCGTCCAGCTTATCCCGGTCGCAGATGATAGAGATGTCTGGCTGTACCACCGTCTGCACGTCCTCCGGGCGGTCGCCCTCCCGCTCAAAGAGGCGGACGTCAAAGGGGGCGGCATAAACTCTGCAGCTTTTTCCTTCCAGATAGTTGGCAAGCTGCCTGGACAGCTCCATACTGATATCTTGGTGGATACGGGTCGGCGAGGCCAGCATAACGGCTTCGCTGTTGATCAGCTCATACCGCTCCGGGCCCTCCCACAGCAGATAGTCCGCATAGGTGTAGTGCTCTTGTTTCGCCGGCAGTGCCATGGTTTTCCTCCTTAAAACTCCGCGTTGCCCACGGTGCGGGGGTGGGGCAGGGTGTCGCGGATGTTGTTGATGCCGGTGAGGTACATTACCATCCGCTCAAAGCCCAGGCCGTAGCCGGCGTGGCGGCAGGAGCCGAAGCGCCGCAGGTCCAGATACCACCAGTAGTCATGAGGGTCCAGGCCCAGCTTGCCCATGCGGGCCTCCAGCACCTCATGCCGCTCCTCGCGCTGGGAGCCGCCGATGATCTCCCCGATGGCGGGCACCAGGCAGTCGGCGGCGGCCACGGTTTTGCCGTCGTCGTTGAGGCGCATGTAGAAGGCCTTGATCTCCTTGGGGTAGTCGGTAACGAACACCGGGCGCTTATACACCTGCTCGGTGAGGTAGCGCTCGTGCTCGGTCTGGAGGTCGCAGCCCCACTCCACCTTAAAGTCGAATTTGTCGTTGTTCTTCTTGAGAATCTCCACCGCCTCGGTGTAGCTCACCCGGCCGAAGTCGGAGGAGGCCACATGCTCCAGCCGCTCCTTGAGGCCCTTGTCCACGAAGGAGTTGAAGAAGGCAATCTCGTCGGGGCATTTTTCCAGCACGGTGGTGATGACGTACTTAATCATGGCCTCGGCGTTGTCCATATAGTCGCCCAGGTCGGCAAAGGCCATTTCGGGCTCGATCATCCAGAACTCAGCGGCGTGGCGCTGGGTGTTGGAGTTCTCCGCCCGGAAGGTGGGGCCGAAGGTGTATACATTGCCGAAGGCCATGGCGAAGTTCTCGGCGTTGAGCTGGCCGGAGACGGTGAGGCTGGTCTGCTTGCCGAAGAAGTCCTTGCTGTAGTCGATTTTGCCGTCGGGGGTGCGGGGCGGGTTGTTCAAGTCGATGGTGGTCACCTGGAACATTTCGCCCGCCCCCTCGCAGTCGCTACCGGTGACGATGGGGGTGTGGACATAGACAAAGCCCCGGTCCTGGAAGAAGCAGTGGATGGCGTGGGCGGCCACCGACCGCACCCGGAAGGCGGCGGAGAACAGGTTCGTTCGGGGCCGCAGGTGCTGGATGGAGCGCAAATATTCCACGCTGTGGCGCTTCTTTTGCAGGGGGTAGTCGGGGGTGGAGGGACCCTCCACGGCGATGGAGGCGGCTTTTACCTCCAGGGGCTGCTTGGCCTCGGGGGTGAGCACCACCTGGCCGGTAACAATCAGCGCGGCTCCCACGTTCTGGCCGGCGATTTCCTTATAATTGCTCAGGACGTTGGCGTCCATGACCACCTGCAGATTCTTAAAGCAGGAGCCGTCGTTAAGCTCAATAAAGCCGAAGGTCTTCATATCCCGGATGGTCCGGGCCCAGCCCATCACGGTAACGGTCTGTCCGCCCAGCTGCTCCTGATCGGCAAACATGGCGGCGATGGTGGTGCGTTCCATAAAATCCTCTCCATATCGTGCAGAATATTGGGGTTATGCCCATCTATTATAATGCCTTTTTCTCCGCTTTGCAAGTCCCCCGGCCCAGTGTTTATTTTTATCTGGATATCTTTACACGCAAGCCGTGATGTGCTATACTATCCAATGGACGGCTGTCCGTCCATCAGGAGAAAGACGCGGCTTCGTTGGCCAGACGGGAGCCTGACCAAGCAAGGAGTGAACAATATGCGCAACAATAAAGGAGGGGGTCCGCTCTCCAAGTGGAGCAGCTGGCGGATCCTCTGGATTTTGATACTGTTCGTGGCGGTGGCTGCCGCGGGAATGACCATCAGCCAGCAGCTGCTGCTGGACAACGCCAGAACCATGGGCAAAAACCTGGTGACCAGCTACTCCAACGACGAGAACAACCAGCTCAGCGAGTATGACCGCATCCTGACCATGGCCATGTACTATATGGAGGACATGGACGATCAGGGTGTGGATTCGGCGGAGTTTGAGGCCTGGCTGGTGGACTTTTTTGAAAAGAGCACCGCCCTGATCAGCACCAGCAGCCTGGATATCTATGCCGTGCTGGACGGCCAGGTGATCTCCGCCGGCGGAATTCGGGGCTGGGATTACGACTATAAGAGTCAGTCGTGGTATCAGCAGGCCATGGAAGCCGAGGGAAAGGTGATCTATACCGACGCCTACGCCAGCGACGCCTACGGCGGGCAGATGGTGGTCACGGTGGCCGTCTCCGCCGCCGGCAGCGACAACGCCATCGCCTTTGACGTGCCTCTGGATCACTTCCGCGCCGACCACACCGTGCAGGACCTGCCCAAGGGCGGAGCCTACTACGTGCTGGACAGCCGGGGCAGCCTGCTGTACTATAGTATCCCCTTCGAGGCCACTGAGGAGGAGCTGCAGGTCTACACCAAAAATCTGTTTGACCGGATTGGCCGGGGTGAGCTGGACGGCAAGGACAACGAGATCATCGGCATGCAGCAGCTGACCCGTGGCCTCTACTACCAGCACACCAACAATGGCTGGCTGTGTATCCTCACCGTGCCCTATGAGACGCTGCTCCAGGGGGTGCAGAGCATCCTGGTGTATTACGGCATCGGCCTGGTCTTCTTCCTGGTGATTGCCGTGGCCATGTGGCTGCGGGACCGGAGGCTGAGCCAGACCGCCAAACGCACCACTGAGACGGTGCAGGTGCTGGGCAATATGTACTACGCCATCTACCGGGTCAACCTGGACACCGGCGTCTACGAGATGACCAAGGGCTCGGATATAGTGATTCATGAGCTGGGCGAGGGGCAAGGAAATTACGAGGACCTGCTGCGGGTCATTGCCGCCAATCTGGACAGCTGGACCTCGGAGGAGTTTGTTCAGAATTTCACCCTGGAGAACCTACAACGGCTGATGGAGGAGGGCACCCGGGACTTCGGCGGCGAGTTCCTGCGCAAGTTCGGTGAGGAGGAGCGCTGGATCAGTGTGCGGATGCTCACCGACCCGGAGAAGATGCCCAATGAGGTGGTTATCTGTTTCCGGGACGTGGAGAACGAGAAGGAGGAGCAGCAGCGGCAGGTCCGCCTGCTGAAGGGCGCCCTGTCCGCCGCGGAGCAGAGCGAAAAGTCCCAGCAGCAGTTCTTCTCCGTTATGAGCCATGACATGCGCACCCCGCTGAACATCATCATCGGCATGACCAGCCTGGCCCTCCAGGACGACTGCGACCGTGAGAAGATGGTGGGCTACCTGAACAAGATCGGGGCGGCCAGCCAGCAGCTTCTGGCCCTGATTAACGACATTCTGGAGATTTCCCGCCTGGAGCAGGGCAACGTCTCCATGGAGATCAAGCCCTTCGACCTGGTGCAGAACCTGGAGACCTGCCTGTCCCCCTTCCAGACCCAGGCCAAGGACCAGGGGAAGAACTTCCAGCTGTCCATCGACGTGAAGAACCGGATGATTAAGGGCGACCCCGCCCGGCTCAGCCAGGTGCTGAACAATCTGGTGTCCAACTCCATGAAGTTTACCCGGACCGGGGACCGGGTATCGGTCACCCTGCGGCAGATGGACGAGGGCAAGCGAAACAACTACCTATTCATCGTGGAGGACACCGGCGCCGGCATGTCGGAGGAGTTTCTTCCCAAGCTCTTTGACCCCTACGAGCGGGAGGTCCGCTTCGGGGCCAAGGAGGTGACGGGCACCGGACTGGGTATGCCCATCGTCAAGAACCTGGTGGTGCGGATGGGCGGCCAGATTGTGGTAAACAGCACCCTGGGACAGGGCACCACCTTCTCCGTTACTATCCCCTTCGACGCCGGTGAGGCCCTCACCTACGAGCCGGAGGAGGAGCCCCAGGACCTGATCCCCCTGAAGGGCCGGCGCATCCTGCTGGCGGAGGACAATCTGCTGAACATGGAGATTGCCACCGAGCTGCTGAAGATGCGGGGGGCCGAGGTGACCCCCGCCGAGGACGGCCGGAAGGCACTGGAGGCCTTCCAGGCGGCGGAGCCCTATTACTTCGACGCGGTACTTATGGATATGCAGATGCCCGAGATGGACGGCTGCGAATCCACCCAGGCCATCCGGGCCCTGGACCGGCCCGACGCCCGGACCACCCCCATCATCGCCCTGACCGCCAACGCCTTTGCGGAGGACATCGTCCGCACCACCCAGGCGGGTATGGACGCCCATCTGGCAAAGCCTATCAATATTGAACAGCTGTGCGCTACATTGACCAAACTGATGTCCCAGCGCGACGGCCAACGGGGCATAAGCCCAACGGAAGGTGAGTGAACAAACACATGGTCCCCAAAAGAGAGCAGCGATATACCATTCTGGTCGCCGACGACTCAGAGATGAACCGCTCCATCCTCCGCTCTATGCTGGAGGAGTCCTATGACATCATCGAGGCGGAGGACGGCCTGCAGGCGGTGGCCATCCTCCAGCAGCGGGAGCAGGAGATTTCCCTGGTCCTGCTGGACATTGTGATGCCCAATCTGGACGGCTTCGGCGTGCTGTCCACCATGAATAAATACAACTGGATTGATAGCGTGCCCGTTATTATGATCTCGGCGGAGAGCACCCACGCCTTCATCGAGCGGGCCTACGACATGGGGGTCACCGACTACATCAGCCGCCCCTTCGACATGATGGTGGTCCGCCGCCGTGTGATTAACACCATCATGCTCTACGCCAAGCAGCGCCGGCTGGCCGCCATGGTGAACGAGCAGATCTACCAGAAGGAGAAGGTCAACAACCTGATGATTTCCATTCTCAGCCACATTGTGGAGTTCCGCAATGAGGAGAGCGGCCTGCATGTCATGCACATCCAGACCATGACGGAAATTCTGCTGAAAAGCCTGATGCGCAAGACCGACCGCTACAAGCTGGACCGGGAGACCATCAACCTGATCAGCAACGCCTCCACCCTCCACGACGTGGGCAAGATCTGCATCCCCAGCGAGATACTCAACAAGCCGGGCCGGTTTACCGACGAGGAGTTTGCCATCATGAAGGGCCACTCCCAGATGGGGGCCGACATGATGAAGGGGGTCCCCTTCCAGGATGAGCCGCTGGTGAAATACGCCTATGAGATCTGCCGCTGGCACCACGAGCGGTACGACGGCCGGGGCTATCCCGACGGCCTGAAGGGGGAGGATATCCCCATCTCCGCCCAGGTGGTCTCCCTGGCCGACGTCTACGACGCCCTGACCAGCGAACGGGTCTACAAGCCCGCCCATTCCCATGAAAAGGCCATGTCCATGATTCTCAACGGCGAGTGCGGCGCCTTCCAGCCCCTGCTGCTGGAGTGTCTGGTGGAGAGCAGCGACATCGTCCAGCGGGAGATGGCGGTGGACACCGTGGCCCGCAGCGACCAGCGGGCCGCCGAGAACACGGCGGTGGAGGTGGCCCAGTATGAGGAGCTGTCCACCACCGACCGCACCCTGCGGATTTTGGAGCAGGAGCGGGTCATTCACCAGTTCTTCAAGGAGCTGTCCCAGGATATCCTCTTTGAGTACGCCACAACGCCCCCCATGCTCGCGCTCTCGGCCCAGGGTGTGCGGCGTCTGGGCCTGGAGGCGGCCACCGTGGACCCCTACCACAACAAGCAGGTGCAGGAGATGGTAGACCTGGACCGGCTGGCCGAGCTGTCCCAGATCCTCCAGAGCACCACGCCTGAGGCTCCGGTGGTGGAATTCGATTTCCATATCCGGTTGGAGGGCCGCTCCGTGCCCATCCATATCACCAGCCGGGCCATGTGGTCTTCGGAGGATCCCCCCCAATATACCGGCGCAATCGGTAAGATCGATCTGTGCCAGGAGAAGGAGGCAATATCATGACCATTCAAGAGTGCTACGCCGCTCTGGAGGGCGACTATCAGGAGGTGCTGGGCCGGCTGTACAGCGACGCCCTAGTGCAGAAATTCGTCCTGAAATTCCTGTCTGACCAGTCCTTCCAGCTGCTGGAGAGCTCCCTGAAGGAGGAGAACTATGAGGACGCCTTCCGCGCCGCCCACACCCTGAAGGGTGTTTCGCAAAACCTCAGCTTCACCAAGCTGTACCACTCCAGCCATGAGATTACCGAGGCCCTGCGCACCAAAAATTACGACCAGGCCCATCAGCTGCTGGCCACAGTAGCGGCGGACTACGCCCAGACCGCCGCCGCCATCAAGGCCTATCAGGGCGGCTGATTGCATAATAAACCCGCTTCCGTTGGGAAGACTGTCATAAGGAAGCAGCGCCCGCTGAAAAGAAATTGCTTTTCGGCGGGCGCTGTTTTATAATAACCTTATCGGCAAATCGTTAATGTTACGAAAAATATTGGAGGGCAAAATGCAGCAGGGATTTTATATTTATCGGAATAATATATACTATGGAAGTTATCGTGAGGAACAGGTTTCCGGTTACCAGAACGTTTCACTCAGCAGCCCGGAGCGCATTATGACAGCCCACCAGTTTAACAAAGAGGACCGGGCCGTTCGTTTTTGGGAAAACCACCATTTACTGGAACCTGAATATGCCGATTTGCAGGCAATGATATGTAAGATGCAATCGTTTATGAACCTCAGCGTGAAGGAAGACATTGATTTTTCCGCGATGGAGGAAAAGCTGGGGGTCCCTTTTCCGGCAGAATTAAAACTTGTTTACGCGGCAATTGCCGATCATGAGGAATATTTTGCAAATGCTGAGCATTTCCTGCCCCTCAACGAAATTTACGTGGAACAGGGAATCATTGTTTTCTTCAAGAAAAAACGGACGCCAATTGTCGGTTACGAGATAGAAAGCGGACGTCTTGCGCAATATTATAAACGGGAATGGCACGTAGAAAGGAGCGGCTTCTGCTGCTACCAGTTTTGTGTGGGCAGAATGCTTACAATTGCACTGGAAAATAAACCGGTTTTTAAAAAAGGACGATGCAAAGGCACATTTGTGACAACACTTAATATTGAACGGGAATTAAGTAATTTTTGCAATGAGAACTATCATCTTTTGTCGGAATTTAACGTGTATGGAATTGCCGTCATGTATTCAGATGAAAAACTGATTGCATGGATACGGAGCAACGGATTTTATGCCGATATTCATGCGGGAGCCACTGATGAATCTCATTTAGAAGCGTTTGGAACGCATTTAGGCCAGATCACATGGAAATAAAAGGGGCAGGGCAAACCGTTGTGGTCTGCCTTGCCCTTAGCTTTTTTATAGGGCCCCGCTCTTGAAAAGCGGGATTTTTTTAACCCTTGAGGCTCTCCGCCCAGGCGGCGTACTGCTCCACCTTGGCGTCGCACTCCTCCCGGGTGGTCCCGTTGGCCAGGATATAGACCTTCACCTTGGGCTCGGTGCCCGAGGGGCGGACAATCAGGCTGGTGCCGTCGGCCATCTCGTAGCGCAGCACGTTGGAGCCGGACAGCTCCATCTGGGACTTCTCGCCGCTCTCCACGCAGACCACGCTGCCGTCCTTGTAGTCCTTCTGCTCCTTCACGGCCACGCCGGCGATCTCCACCGGGGGCTGGGCCCGGAGGCCGGCCATCAGCTCGGCCATCTTTTTCAGGCCGTCCAGGCCGGGCATGACCAGGTTCATGGTCCGCTCGGCATAGAAGCCGTATTTCTCATAGAGGGCCAGCAGGGCATCATACAGCGTCATGCCCTGGCCGGCGTAATAGGCGGCCATCTCGGTCATGGCCACGGCGGCGGTGACGGCGTCCTTGTCCCGGACGAAGGAGCCCAGCATGTAGCCGTAGCTCTCCTCATAGGACATAATCACGTTCCCCTCGCCGGAGGCCTCCAGCTGGTCCTTCTTCTGGGCCAGGAACTTAAAGCCGGTGAAGGTGTCGAAGCACTGCAAACCGTTGACCTTGGCCACCTTCCGGGCCATCTCGGTGGTGACGATGGTCTTCAGGGCCACCGGGTTGGCGGGCAGCTTGCCCACCCGCTTCATGGCGCCAATGAGGTAGTCCAGCAGCAGCACGCCGGTCTGGTTGCCGGTGAGCACCTTAAACTCCCCGTTTCCGGTGTTGACCATCAGGCCCACCCGGTCGGCGTCGGGGTCGGAGCCCAGGATGAAGTCGGCCCCCTCCTTCTTGGCGATGTCTACCGCCAGATAGAAGCCCTCGGGGTTCTCCGGGTTGGGGGAGGCCACCGTGGGGAAGTCGCCGTCAATCACCATCTGCTCAGGGACGCAGATGACGTGCTTCATGCCCAGCCGCTTCAGCGCCTCGGGGATGAGCTTGTAGCCGGTGCCGTGGAAGGGGGTGTACACCATCTTAAAGGTGTCGGCCACCTTCTCCACCGCCCCCTTGTCGTAGACCTGCCCCAGGGCGTTGGCCAGGAATTTTTCGTCGGTTTCCTCACCCATCATGGTGATGGGGGCGGGGGCGGGACAGTCCATCTTGGGCCCGGCAAAGACATCCAGCTCCTTCATAATCTTTGCCACCTGGTCGGCGTGGTTGGGGGGCAGCTGGGCGCCGTCCTCCCAGTAGACCTTGTAGCCGTTGTACTCCTTGGGGTTGTGGCTGGCGGTAACGTTGATGCCGGCGATGCAGCCGTACTCCCGGATGGCAAAGGACAGCTCCGGGGTGGGGCGCAGGGCGTCGAACAGGCGCACGGGGATGCCGTTGTTGGCCAGAATCTGGGCCGCCGCCCGGGCGAACTCGTCGGAGTGGTTGCGGCAGTCGTAGCACACCGCCACCCCCCGCTTGACGGCCTCGGGTCCCTCGGCCAGAATCACCTGGGCAAAGGCCTGGGTGGCATGGCGGACGGTATAGACGTTCATGCGGTAGGTGCCCATCCCCATAGTGCCCCGAAGGCCGGCGGTGCCGAACTCCAGTTGGGAGAAGAAGCGGGATTCGATCTCCTTCTCGTCGTTTTTGATGGCCTCCAGCTCGGCCTTCTCCTCAGCGGTCAGGGCGGGGCTGGCCAGCCAGGCCTCGTAAGTATCGCGATAGGACATAGTACATTCCTCCTGCGGCTAAATTTTTACATCTACCATTGTACCACATGAACAACGGGATTTCCAGTGCTTTTTGTGAGAATTTACAGGAGCCGTCCGGCCAAAAATGGGCGCAGTTTTCCGACATTTCCATAAAGTGTATGGAAACGTACCACTTTGGGGGGAGTGCACGGTATGGGTGGAGGGGGGGACGGCCCTCTCAGTCAGCCTTGCGGCTGACAGCTCCCCCAAAGGGGGAGCTTTTGGGTCCTTTCCGGGAAGGCTCCTACCTCCCCCTTTGGGGGAGGTGGCACGGCGAAGCCGTGACGGAGAGGGCCGTCCCCCCACAACATACAAAGGAGGAAAACAACATGCCAAGCAATCAAACACCCAACTACGCGCTCAGCCAATGGGAGCGCGACGACCGCATTCTGATGGACGATTTCAACGCCGACAACGCCAAAATCGACACGGCCCTCAAGGCGGAGACCGACGCGCGGACGGCGGCGGATGCTATCCTGACGGCGGCGGTGTCCAAGCTGGGCAACTGTCAGATTGAGGTCACCAGCTACGTCGGAACGGGCACCAGCGACAGCCGGATTGCGTTCCAGTCCATGCCTGTGTTCTTTATCCTGGCCGGCGGCCCCGGTTGCGTGATAGGCTTCGGCGGAACTGTCAGACCCTACTATATCGGTACGCGCTCCGAGGGGGCAAACGGAGGTTCTGTCGTGAGCGCAAGCGGGTTTACTGCTTCCTGGAGCGGAAACCGGATGATTATTGTAAGTGATAGTGTAGCTGAGCGGTTGAACCAGAAGGACAAGCTCTATCAGATTATCTCTTTCTACATGATGGATAAAACATGATAAGAGGACCCGCCCCTTGCGGGGCGGGTCCTGATGTTCTGCTGTATCCCTAAAGAATCAGGGAGTAGCGGGAGTGTCACTCAAAGCGGCAGACAGGGCCATGTCCTTCTCACCGGCCTTTACAGACCAAGTGAGGGTAGCGCCCGCGTCACACTGCGCTGCGGTAACGGTCTTCTCAGCGCCGGTAATCACCGAATCAGCACTGGCAGTACCGTCGGCCAGGGTCACGTAGGAAGCAGCGGTAGCGCCGGTAGTGTCGGCGGCACCAACAACCACCTTAACTTCGATGGACGCACCAACGGCAGCATAAGCAGCGCCAGCAGCCTTGCCGACCTTAGTAGCTGCCACACCATCGGTTACATCGGAACCGGTACTGTTAGTGTAAGTCACCTCCACATAGCCGGTCTTGGCATACACGTCCTTGGAGGCAGCAGAGACATAGGCAGTAGTGGCGGCATAGGCGACATAAGTGTCGTTGCCGGTCATATCAGCCTTGTCAGCGGTAATCAGACCGGTGCCCTTGTAAGTGGTGTCTGCGGCGGCAGGAATCTCAGTAGTGGAATCCTCACCGGCCTTCACATACTCAACCAGCTTGCTGTTCACAGTCAGCTTGTAGTAACCGTAGCCGTAGCCGTTGGCATTGTCGCCGGGCTTGTAGGTCAGGGTCCGGGCCATGCCGTTGGCATCTTTACCTGTGATGGTGTAAGTGCCGGTAGCGAGAGCCAAGGTCACATCAGTGTAACCCAGCTTGGCCAGCGCGTCCTTAATCTGAGTGGGGATGTTGTCACTCATAACCACGGCCATGCTCAGCTTGTCGGTGGCGTCATCTACGCTGGCGGTCTCCAGCTTCAGGGCCTCGAGTCCGACAATGCCAGCAGTGCTGTCAATGGCGGAGCTGTAGACACCAGTGGGTGTGGGAGTAGGAGTGGGAGTGCCGCCGCCCTCACCATTGACAATCTTACCAATGTCATTGATGATGATAGTGGTAGCAACGCCGCCCTCCAGGATGGCGCTCACGTCGCCGGAGAACTTATCGTCGTCATCCAGCTCCAGGGCGCGCAGGGCACGCTCCAGACCGGTGTAGCCGGCGGGATAGTTGGTGTACAGCTTGTTGAACTCCTTGGTGGCGCTGGACTGAGCCAGAATCACCTTGACGGTGGGAGACACGGAGAAGCCCTCGGTCTGAGCAGCGTCGGTGTACAGGGTGCCGTTCTTGAAGGTCAGAACGCCCTTGACCTCACCATCGGTCTGGTAATTGCTGGCATAGTAGTGGTTGTCGCAGATAGAAGGCTTACCAGTGTGCGCGCAATCCTCGTCGCGGAACATGACACGCAGGATGACAAAGTCTTCCTCGTCCACGGCAGTCTCGATCTTATCCACACGGCTGATGAAGCCGTCGTCATAATTGGCATCGTCCAAGGTCTTGGCGCCAGTGGTGCCGTCCAGCTCGGTGTAGCCACGGACATTGTTGTCAGCGTCGTAGGTCAGCTTGTACCAGTGGCCGCGGACCAGCTCGTCCAGATACTTGATGCTGGAACCGACCTCGGTCAGGGTCACGACCTCGCCGTTGACAATGGCCTCGCGGGTCCAGGTCCACTCGTCGGCATCGGCGTCATAGCCCTCGCGGTTGATGCCGTTGCTGTTGACGTAGGCATAGCTGGAGTTGCTGTACTGGGCCTCGCCAATCACCACGACGGCGATGGCGTACATGTCCTTGTCGTACAGGGTATAGACCTCGTTCAGAGGCATAGCCACATCTGTGCCATACTGGCCGGCGGCCACGCCGTCCATCTCCTCCACCTTGGCGATGGTGACGTCAGTCGCCTTGATGTCGGCGTTCTTCACGCCCACGGTGACAGACTCCACCTCGTCGATGATGGCGGCCACCTCGGTATCATTGGCAGTTCCATTGGTGTGGTACTTCACGGAGCTACCATCTACAGTTCCGGATACGCCAGTAGCGGTATCCTGCTCGCCATCAGTAAATTCAGTCTTGCTGGTGATGGCGGTGAGGGAGACGTTCAGATAGACGGTGTCGTCGTTGCCGTAGGCATTGGCGGTGGCGCTGGCATCCAGGGAGACGTGCTTCTTGTTAATCTCGATGGTCTTGTCAGCACCGCCAGCACCGGAACCCTTGCAGTTCATGTCGTACTGGGCGACCTTCACCTTGTTGACGGTGTCGATTTCATCGGCGACCTGCTTCAGGGTGTAAACGCCGTTCTTATCAACGGAGTAGGTACACCAGGTGTTCACAATGGGGCCGCCAGCCTTGATGGAGCCGGGGGCGTCGCTGTCCTTGCTGTCCTTCACGTTGACAGTGATGACCTCAAAGGTGCCGTCCAGGAAGATAGCGCCCATGTCAACATTCTTGTTGCCCAGGTTGCTGGAGCCGCCCTCGTTGCCGGTGATGAAGACGTACTGGTTGGGCTCCTCGTTCAGCTCAACGCCGATCATGTAGCCATAGTGGTCCAGAATGACGTTGTAGCTCAGGTTCTTCAGGTTGGAGATGCCGTCGCCGGTCCAGTCCTCCAGCACCTCGATGTCGTACTGAGCGGTGTTGGCCGCGTCGTACTGCTTGCCGTTGGCAATCACATACTCGGGGCTGTCGTCGTCGCGCATCTTAAAGGCGGTGGCGGTGGCGTCGCTGATGACCTCGGGGGCCACCATCTCCTGCACCTCGCCGTTAGCCACGCGGATCAGGAACATGTCGCCGTCCTTCACATCCTCGATGGCAAAGCGGTCACCGGGGATGGTGATGTTGATGCTGTCGTCAGTGGCGTTGTAATACTTGGCCTTCACATAGAAGGGGTTCTTGGGGTCGTTGTTGGTGTCCTCAACGGTGTAGACGTCCAGATCGACCTCGTCATTGCGCTCGTCGTAGTCCTCAGCGGCGATGCCCAGGTAGGTGTTCATCACAGCGATGTACACGATCTTCTTGTCGCCGTCCACATAGACCTGGGTGAGCACGCCGTTGCCGGTGCCGCCCACGCCGTCGGTGTTGGTGCGGATCATGTCGTTGCGGTTAAAGGAGAAGTCGTCGGGAGTGGGCTTTCCGTTTACCAGCGTGCCGGAGGGGCCCTGGGCGTTCTCGCCGTCGATGGCGATCACGAATCTGTAGGTGTTGACGTCCTGGGGCTGAATCTCAGTGACAGCGGGACCCAGCAGGTCGTAGAGCATCTTGCCGGTGACCTCAGTGGTGTACTCGGTCTTCAGCAGCTCCTTCTTCACGTAGGTGCCGATCTCCTTGCCGTCATACTCCCAGCGGCGGGCGGGACGGTCGAAGGCGTCCAGCTGATTGTCATTCAGCTTCAGCTTGCCGTTGTACAGCTGCTCGCCCAGCTCCACGATGGGGCCGCCGTTCTGAGAGCCCACGGCAGTGGCCTGCACGGAGCTGATGGCGGTGGCGTAGGGCTTGGCGCTGGTGACGAACACGTAGTTGACCTTGCCGGTAAACACAGCGCCGTCGGGAGTGGTCAGGTTGATGGTGTTGCCGTCGGGCTCCACCATGCCGGACTTCAGGGCGTTCAGAGCCATCTGAGCCACCTGGTTACGGGTCATGGGGGTAGCGGCGTCAGTGCCCACACCCTCAAAGATGCCGATCTTGG
>CAJUFJ010000057.1 GCA_910585815.1 uncultured Oscillospiraceae bacterium
ATTGCTCCCCCCATTTCGACAGTTTTGTTTTTTCACTGTCTACTTTAGAGGGAGCGTATCACATTGTCGAAATACGTCTCAATTTAAGACGTATTTCCTATACCGCTCCATGGCTTTCAGCGAGGAAGGCAGGAGGGATACTGACGCTTTCAGCAAGCCCGCTCATTCCCAGGATAGTAAAAGCCGCTGTCAAGCGGCTTTTAGTGCGTATTCCCCCCCCCTTGGTGACAAAATAATCCGCAGGTCGTCCTCTGTCAAGGTCGGCCAGTCGGTAGACTGGCCGGCTCGCGGGCGATTGCGGAGCAATCGCCCGGCCTTGACGGGGGACGAGCGGCGGATTACTCTTTTGGCACAAGGGGGAACACGCTTTGCAAGGGCGGTATGTGCTCCACAGACAGAGGGGTTTTAGGGGGTTCCCCTAACAAGTGGAATTTTGCTGTCAAAATTCCGTACTTGCTGGGACAACGGCGCTGTCCGCGCCGTTGTGTTTCCTACAAAAAACCTGCTGTATTAGACATGAGCGAATAGGTCTTATCCTCATATTCCATACCATTTTTTCGTTCCTCAGCTCTTTTTTACATCAAATCTATCTATTCCATCTATCCAGATTGCGGCTGATGCGCTCTCTTGATTGATGGATTGATTGATATAGATAAGTAAGTATAGTTCTATTAGTATAGATTGCTGCGGAAAATCAGCGGTCTAAAATGCGAATTTTCCGCAGCCAGGACTTCCGAAAATCAGAAGTCTTGACTGCTGCTTAGAAGGCGTAACGATATTGTGAAGAATTATACTGATCTTGCTCCAAAGACCAATCGTTTGACATAGATTTTGGCAGGATGGCCTTGTCCCTGTTTCACGCGTTCAATCAGTCCGCAGCCATTTGGGGTATCCAGTTCCACCAGCAATGCGGTAAAATGGAAATTGATCACTTTCGCCGCCATAATAATAATCAAAACATGTTCCAGAAGCCATGATTTAATTCTCCTTTTCAGACATAAAAAGACGTTCCTTCCGGAACGCCTTTCAGTGCAACTGTTACTATATTTCCTGTTTGTTCTACCTCATTTTCAAGTTCATTACTATTAAACGTGGGAAAACATACTAGCAAAAACGGATTTTTAACGTGTGGATATAGATAGCGTGTCATGGAATTTGTAAGCAAACTTTTTCTGGCCGCCATGTGTCACTGTCCTTTTATTCTTGCCTGTTTTCGTCATTTCTCCGCTTTTTTCCTAACGGTTTTTGTGTCATAGAACCGTATCGCTATGCGTCCCATGCGAGACACCCATCAAGCATTGGAAAGGGTCACAGACCTGGTGCATACCACAGGCTATCACTGGATTGTAGTGGGCGGCATCAGCAAATACTTCAACAAAATTGACCACCGCATCCTACTCAAACGTCTCTACCATGTGGGAATCCACGACAGGATGGAACGCCATGTGCGGTGAAAGTCGCACGCACGGTGTAAAGGGAGAAAATCCTCTCTGACTGCCTTGGCTCCGGCTAAGGTAAAAGCAGAGGATTACCTATCGCTATAAACCGAACAGGGGGACGGCCCACCCGGGACGTCCCCCCTACTGTTACAACTCATACTCCAGTTGGCAGCCGGACGGCTCTGCCTCGACATGCCTCTTATCCAGGAACCTTGTGCCCATACAGCCTAATTTCCGATAAAACGCTTAGGTTTCTACAGCGGAATAGGCGGAAATGTATAGTTTTTTGCTCTGCTTGTGCTGGCCCAAACCTTTGCAGTATTGAAAAGCGCCGAACCAATACCGGAGCCCCGCAGTTCCTCGGACACATGAATGCTGGACAGATCCAGATACCGGTGTTCTCCGCCGAAAAAAGTAGATTCCACAGAGACAAAGCCCTTCAATCCGCTGGCAAGGTCGGCAAGCTGGAGTTCGCTTCCCTGACTTGCAGCACTCTGAACCTGCAGAAGGGCAGTCTGGAGGTTCCCACGGACACTGACATGTCCGGCCACGCCGCCGTGACCACAAACGACGTCGTGGCCGGCTTTGAGGTGAAGATCGGCACTGGCACTGAGGTCAACCCTGCTGTCCATACGACCATCACCGGCACCACCGGCGACAAGACCTTTACCGCTGGCAGCAACGCTTCCAATGTAAACAGCAGTACCTTCGCGTCCAATGTTCCCGCCGGTTCTACTAAAAATGAATGCCCCATTACCATGCAGACCGGCACTAACGAGGAAATCCGCGCCATCTACGAGGCCGATACCGCGCCTAAGTTCACCGGCCTTGAGGACAAGGTGTCCAAGAGCGTGACCGCCTCTCTGAGCAGCACCACCATCAGCATCAAGGGCACTATCACGCTCGTGACCGGTGACCTGGATACCGAGGAACTTGAAAGCTTGGTGGGATAATGAGACCGGTACCCTGGAGCAGTTTAAGAGCATCTGGGGAACCACAGATGCCAAGTGGGGATTCGTCTTCTGGGCTAGGTATGGGTCAAGCCTGGCGTTGCCGACGTTAAAGTCCTCCATAAGGACCTTGTCGTTCCTCTCCCGCTGGGAGAACTGATAGTGCTGCGTAAAATTACTTGGCATGTTGTTGCCTCCTTCCACCCCTGGCAGGAAAGGGGGGAGGTGGTACGTTTGCATATATTTGGTGGAAAAGAGGGCGTTATGCGCCCTTTTGGAAGAAAAAATCCTCAGATTTATAAGGGAATCTGAGGATTTTTTGCGAAGGCCGGTGGTCACTGCCGCTCCACGAAGTGGGAAATCAGGCGGCCGGTCTCCTGAGGATTCAGGCCGGCATCCCGGGTATTTTCCCCGGACTGCAAAAACTCAGCAAAGCCATCCCGTGAGAGGCACAGGGCGCCATCCGCCTGAGAGAGGTCGGTTCCGACGGTGGTAAAAACGGCGTGGACCTGCAGGGGGAGCATTTCCAGCCCGCATCGGGCCAGCACCTGGGCAAGGATTTTCTCCTGCTTCCTGCAGTCCTTCCGGATATCGGGCAGCACCTTCTCATCACCGTTTATGACCTGCCGCCACCCGTCCGCCCCGGCAATGATCTGCCCGCCAAACCCGTAGCACTTGAAGGCAATCAAACCCTGCCGCGTCACGATAATGCCGCTCAGCGTGGCCTTTTCGCCGTTGACAGCCACAAAGCCGGGCATAATGACAAACCATTTATTCTGTGTCGCCGCCTTGGTAACCATGCTGGCCGTAACAAGCAGGTCGGATTTGGTGCCGTTGCGCGCCTGACGGCCGACGGTCTTCGGCGGGACCGGTTCGTCCTTCTGCCGGCCCATCAGGCGGGAGAGCAAGGGCTTATCCCCCCGCTTCCGCCGGCTGCGGTAGACCGGGAGCAGGATTACAAGCACAAAGGCCAAAAAAAGGACGGTAGCAAGCTGTGTCGGCGTCATATAACCTCCTTAGCGCAGATAGGCCCGGTACTCCTCCTCCACCAGCGAGGGGTCGAGCAGGACGTTGGAGACGTTGGTAAAGTGGGAGATCAGCGCCTGCTCCAGGCCGGCTCGGTCACAGCGCTCAATGGCCTCCACAATTTGCCGGTGTTGGTGAATAATCATGTTCCGTGGCTCCAGCTCCATCGACAGCAGGCGGGCGCGGTAGTAGTGTATCTCGTGCTCGCCGGTGTGCTCCAGCACAAATTCCTTGTTATCAACGGAGTAGAAAATACGGTGGAACTCATTATCAAGCTCCAGCGTCCGGATAAAGTCGTTCAGAGCCAGATAATTTTTCTGCCGCTCAATCAGAGACCACATGAAAGGGACGAGGGGGTTGAGCAGCCCCTTGTCAAAGCCCTGGAGTACCACCCGGGTCTCCAGCACCTCGCGCAGATAGCGAAACTGTTCCATCTGCTTGGTATCAATTTTGGTCACAAAGCTCCCGCGCTGGGGGAGGACCTCCAGCGCCCCGTTGGAAACCAGCAGGCGGATGGCCTCCCGCACGGGGACGCGGCTGCAGCCAAAGCTTCGGGCGATGCCTGATTCGCTCAGCCGTTCCCCGGGCTTCAGTTCCAGGGTGCTGATCTTGGCCCAGAGCTTGTGGTAAATTTCGCTGGCCAGGGTAACATTTGGATTTACCATAGTATTGACCTCGCAAAAATTTGGCAGCGGTGGAATATAGGGGGTATTCCAGGGCACATCGTGCCGCGCTGCCCGTGATAGTGGAAGTGAGCATGTATATCATATAACAAATTCGCGAAAAATGGAACTGTTTTATGTACTCGCTCCCACACTTTAGTGGTATGCACAATTTTCATCGAATATAATATACAAATTAGACAAAAATACTATCTTAACGCAAAATTTACTTGCAATTATCAAAGAAATATAGTATTGTCAATGGCAGAAGAACTTGTATACAAGTTTATAGCCGAAAGGAGAGAATCCAATGCCGCAAAAAATGCTTCTGTGCCCCTCGGTATTCAATCTCCCTCTGGACAACATCCGGAGTGAGCTTGAGAAGCTGGATCAGACGGACATGGACATCTACCACGTGGACATCATGGATGGCACCTTCGTCAACAACTTCGCCTGTTCCATCCAGGAACTGGAGTTAGTCCGCCGGGTGACCGACCAGGGCAGCCACAAATTGGTTGATTGTCACATGATGGTAATGAATCCGCACCGATATATTGAAAGAGTTGCACAAGCCGGCGCGGACATTATCTACGTACATCCGGAATCGGAACTGATCGTTTCCGCCACGCTGGACCTGATCCGGCAGCAGGGAAAAAAGACAGGCCTGGTGCTCAATCCTAACACCTCACTGGAAAGCGTGAAGGATTTGCTTCCGATTACGGATTACCTCATGATTATGTCGGTCAATCCCGGCTTTGCCGGGCGAGATTTCATGTTGTATACCAAAGACAAATTTATCCAGGCAAACGAATACCGCATACAGCGCGGCCTATCCTACCACATTGTGCTGGACGGAGGGGCTACCCGGGAAGTAATCCACGATCTTTACCACAATTGTGGTATTGAAGGATTCGTTTTGGGGAAGCAGGAGCTGTTTTTCCAGCAGGATGATTACAACACCTGCATCAATCGGATTCGGACCTTCTAAATCAGCAAGTTATCTAGTATACATTTTAAAACTTTGATTCAGTAGGCGCACCACCATAGAAAAGATGGCGTCAAAATAAAAGGAGGAAAAAACTATGAAGAAACAGAAACTGATTGCGATGCTGCTGGCGGCCGCTACCGCCACAACCCTGCTAGCCGGCTGCAACAGCAAGCCCAGCACCCAGACCTCTGCCTCCAGCGGCGGCACCGGTACTACCTCTGGCGGCGGCGCTCCCGCTGGTAAGACTGTGACGCTGAAGTACGACCTGACGGTCTCCCTGGACCATCCCTGGGGTTTGGCGGCCACCGAGTTCAAGAACCGCCTGGAGGAGAAGTCCGGCGGCCGCTTCCAGGTGGAAATCTACCCCTCCAGCACCTCCGGTTCTGAAGCTGACTCCCTGGCCGGCATGCTGGTGGGCACCACCTCCATGACCATGACCGGCGGCTCCTTCAACGGCTACGCCCCCAGCGCCACCCTGCTGGAGGCCCCCTGGGCCTACGACTCCGAGGAGGATGTGCAGGCTATGATCGAGAGCGACGTGGGCAAGCAGATCATTCAGGATTTTGAGGATCAGAAGTTCCACGTATTGTGGTATCAGCTGCGCGGTCCTCGTGAGCTGACCTCTAACGTGCCCATCAACACGCCCGCTGACATGACCGGTCGCAAGATGCGCATGTCTGGCAACGTACTGCACACCAACATGTGGAACGCCGCCGGCGCTATTACCTCCTCCATCGCCCTGAGCGAAACCTTTAACGCGCTGAGCCAGGGCGTCGTGGAAATGCAGGAGAACCCCTACGACATGATCTACGACAACAGCTTCTATGAGGTCCAGAAGTATGTAAACGTCACCAACCACGTCTATTCCACTATCCTCAACGTTATCAACTCCGACCTGTACAACAGTCTGGATGACGAGATGAAGGGCTGGCTGAATGAGACCAGCAAAGAGATGCAGCAGTGGACCAACGACTACTATTACGCCCACAAGGATGAGTACCGCCAGAAGTGCGAGGAGGCGGGCATGATCATCAACGAGGACGTGAATCGCGATGCCATCTCCGAGGCCATGATGCCCACCATCCAGAAGTTCCTGGAGGACCAGGGTAACGGTCTGCTGGACATGTACGAGAAGATTCGCGAGCTGTCTGCTTCCAACAACTAAACTGCGAGAAGTTTGCCGGCCTCAACGGACATGAACTTCACCTGAGAGAGGGCCGCTTCACCTGGCAGCAGTGAAAGCGACCCTCTCTCTGTGAAAGATTTCCAATTCGTTTTTGTGTTCCTCAAGCTGAAAATATTTTTTCGTGTTCCCGCCCCCCGTGGAGGGGCGGGAACGCGAAAAAGAATTGGGACTTAAAAGAAGGATAACCCGATGAATTGTATCTGGAGGTTTGTATGGAAAAATTGATAAGCGTAATCGACAAGATCGTACGTGCGCTGCTGGCGATTCTCTTTGGAATCGTAAGCTTCTGCGTACTGGTACAGATCATTGCCCGCTACACGCCCCCCGAAGTGCTGACCGCCCCATGGACGGACGAAATGACCCGCCTGTTCTTCCTGTACACGGTCATGCTGGGCGCCCCCTGGGCTATCCTGTACCACTCTTATGCGTCCATCGACATAATCGCCGGCAGGCTGAAGGGCCGGACCCGGGTGCTTCTGGACATCTTTGTGGACCTTGTAATCATGGTGGTAGCGGTGGTGGGCATCCCCCAGGCCAATCTGTATTTTGGCGTGGGTCAGGTGTCCAAATCCACCTCCCTGCAGATTAACCTGGGGCTGTTTTATGTGGTTCCCCTGGTAATCTTTACCCTCACCGTGCTTTGCTGCACGTTGGACATCTGGCGCAATGTGAAAAAGCTGAGGGGAGGGAATGAAGCATGATCGGCATGATGTTTGTTATTTTCCTGATTTTATTGCTGCTCAATGTGCCCATCGCCTACTCTCTAGGCGGGTCGGCAATGTTCTACCTGTTTACCTCCAACATGAACCTGGCCGTGCTGGCCCAGAAGTTTTACTCCGGCATGGACTCTTTCACTCTGCTGTGCATCCCGGGCTTTATGCTGGCCGGTGCGTTGATGAACGGCGGCGGCATTACCAAGCGGATTCTGGATTTCTGCAATGCGTTTCTGGGACATATCACTGGTAGCCTCGCCCTGGTCAATGTTGTAGCGTCCATGATCTTCGCCGGCATCTCTGGCACTGCCATCGCCGACGTGGTCTCCCTGGGCGGCATGCTCATCCCCGCTATGGTGGAGGACGGCTATGACAGCGACTTCTCCGTAGCGGTCACTGCCTCCTCCTCTGTAGTCGGTCCTATCATTCCGCCCAGCGTCCCCATGGTTATCGCAGGCTCCTGCGTAAGCATCTCCGTCGGCTCCATGTTCCAGGCTGGTATCATCCCAGGCATTATGTTGGGCCTGGGCCTGTGCATTCCCACCTACCTAATCTCCAAAAAGCGCAACTACCCCAAACACGAGCGGTCCTCCTGGAGCCAGCGCTGGAAAATCACCAAGAGCGCCATCTGGGCGCTGCTTATGCCACTGATTCTGCTGGGAGGCATCCTTTCCGGCGTCTTCACTCCCACCGAGGCCTCTATTGTCACCTGTGTCTATTCCCTGATCGTGGGCGTGTTTATCTATCATGAGATTAAGCTTACCGACGTGCCCCGGATCATCGCCGACAACATGATCTCCTGCGGCAGCATCATCGTCCTCATCGGACTGGCAAATGTATTCGCCTTTATCCTGACCAACGAGCGTATTCCCCAAATGGTGGCCGAGGCCATTCTCAGCATAACTGACAGCCGTGTGGCCGTCATTCTGCTGATCAATGTGGTCCTGCTCTTTGTCGGCATGTTTATGGAATCTCTGGCGGCGGTCCTGATTACCTTCCCTGTCCTGCTCCCCGTGGCCACCGCGGTTGGCATGCAGCCGGTTCACTTCGGCCTGATGGCCATCCTGAACCTGATGATCGGCCTGACAACCCCGCCGGTCGGCATGTGCGTGGTCACTGCCGCGCAGATTGGCCATATTTCCAGTGCCAAGGCCTTTAAGGCCAACATGCCGTTCCTCATCACCAGCCTGATTATCCTGCTGCTGGTGGCCTTTATAGAACCTATTACCCTGTTTATTCCCAGCCTGTTCGGCTAACGATAGAAAGAAAGAAGGCTTTCATATGTTGAACAAAACTATTGTAATCACCGGCGCCGGCGGCGGACTGGGCAGTACCTTCTCCAGGGAACTGGCCGCTGACGGCTGCACCATCGCCGTACTGGATTTTGACCTGGAGGCGGCCCGCAGAACTGCCGACTCCATTACCCAGGCGGGTGGCAGAGCTATAGCCGTATCTGCAGACGTGACCGACAAGGCCTCTCTGGAAGCGGCCCGGGCGGAAATTCATAGGCAGCTTGGGGACTATGATGTCCTCATCAACTGCGCCGGCATTCAGGATCCCCTGGCCAAGACTACCTCAGAGGCGTACGCCGCCGGAGATGAGTCCGACACCGTCACAGCTGTGCTGGACCGGGATGCCAAAGACCCCGACGCCGCCCGTCAGGCCCTGATTGATCGCAAGCGGACCCTGTTCAATCTGGATAACACCAGGCTGGCCCGGGTGATGAATGTCAACTGGCTGGGCACCGTTACCGCCTGTGAGGTCTTTGCGGTAGGTATGGTGGGCCGGGAAGGCTGTTCCATCATTAACATCACCTCCATGGCGGCCTACAATGCCCTGTCCATGGTTCCCGCCTACGCCTCCAGCAAGGCGGCGGTAGACAGCTTTACCAGGTGGCTGTCCAACTACCTGTCCAATGAATTTGGCAAGGTACGGGTGAACGCGGTGGCCCCCGGCTACTTCTTGACTCCCCTGAACCATGACATGTATGTCAACCCCGACGGGTCCTATACCCAGCGGTACTATAATGTGATCCACCGTACCCCCATGGGACGCCTGGGCGATCCCAGGGAGCTGGTGGGCGCGCTGAAATTCTTTGCGGACGATACAATGTCCGGCTATATCACCGGGCAGGTTATCGCCGTGGACGGCGGCTTCCTCTCCTGTCCCGGAATCTGACGGAGATTGCTGCCAAAGCGTAGTGAGAAAGTGAGGGAATTTATCATGAAAGCAATTGTTGTGCGCGGCGCTATGGACATGGTGATGGAGGACCGCCCCATGCCTCAGATCACAGCGCCGGATCAGGTGCTGGTGCGGGTCCATGCCGCCGGCATCTGTGGGTCTGACGTCCATGTGTATCACGGCACCAATCCCTTTGCCAAATACCCTGTGGTGCTGGGCCATGAGGCCTCCGGTGAAATCGTAGAGACCGGCCAGGCCGTATCCGACCTGAAGGCCGGGGACAGCGTTGTGTTTGAACCGATCAGGTATTGCGGCAAGTGCTACGCCTGCCGCACCGGGCACCACAATGTCTGCCGGGAGCTGAAGGTGCTGGGCTGCATTGTGGACGGCATCTTCCAGGAATATGTGGTTATGCCCCGCTCCCAGGTCTATCAGTTTGACGCCTCCAAAATGACCTACCAGCAGGCGGCTCTGTGTGAGCCGTACACCATCGGCGCCCAGGCCACCAGCCGGGGCGATGTGCAGCCTGGCGATTTGGTGCTGGTCCATGGTGCCGGTCCCATTGGGCTGATTGTGGCCGACGTGGCCAAGAGCAAGGGCGCCAAGGTCATCATCTCCGAGCCGAATGAAAAGCGTCTGGAAATGGCAAAGGCTTTTGGCCTGGACTATCCGGTAAATCCCATGAAACAGGACCTGGATCAGCTTATCAGCGACCTGACAGAGGGGGAGGGAGTCAATGTAATCTTTGATGCCGCCGGCGTTCCCGCCATCATTGCCCACGCGGTGGATCAGCTCTCTCCGGCGGGCCGCTTCGTTCCCATGACCTTTGGTAAGGAGCCTATCCCGGTAGACTTCAAGACGGTCAACGCCAAACAGCTGACCATTCTAGGTACTCGTCACCAGTATCAAAAATTCCCGGAGATTGTGGAGCTGCTGCCTCAGAAGCTGGACCATGTGGATATGCTGACCACCCACATTTTCCCCGCTGAGGAATATAAGAAGGCCTTTGACACCCTTGCCGATCCTGGAAGCGGCGCCTGCAAGGTAGTTCTCACCTTTGCGTAAGCTGGAAAGGAGCAGATAATATGGAAATGACAATGCGCTGGTACGGTTCCAAGTTTGATACCGTTACCCTGAAGCAGATCCGGCAGATTCCCGGGGTTACCGGGGTTATCACCACCCTCTACGATACCACACCCGGCGAGGTATGGACTTCCGAGGCAATCCGCGCCCTGAAGGCCGAGGTGGAGCAGGCTGGCCTGCATATCTCCGGCATCGAAAGCGTCAATGTCTGCGACTCTATCAAGGTTGGGGACAGCGACCGGGACCAGTATATCGCCAATTACATCAAGACTCTGGAGAATCTGGGCAAGGAGGATATTCACCTGGTGTGCTATAACTTCATGCCTGTGTTTGACTGGACACGGACTGAACTGGCCCGGGTCCGTCCGGACGGCTCCACCGTTCTGGCCTACAACCAGAAGGCCATCGACGCCATCGATCCGGCGAATATGGCCGCTTCTATGGAGAAGATGTCCAACGGAACAGTCCTGCCCGGCTGGGAGCCGGAGCGCATGGCCAAGGTACAGGAGCTTTTTGAAATGTATCAGTCCATCGACGGCGAGAAGCTCTTTGAAAACCTGGTGTACTTCCTCAAGGCCATTATGCCTGTGTGCAATCAATACGACATCAAGATGGCCATCCATCCCGACGACCCCGCCTGGAGCGTCTTTGGCCTGACCCGTATCATCAACAGCGAGGCGGGGATTCTCCGCCTGATGGCGGCGGTAGACGACGTGCATAACGGCGTTACCTTCTGCTCCGGCTCCTATGGGACCAATCTGAACAACGATCTGCCCCATATGATCCGCGCACTTAAGGGTCGCATTCACTTTGCCCATGTGCGCAACCTGAGATTCAATGACTGTTCCAGAGAGAACTATGACTTTGAGGAATCCGCCCACCTCTCCTCCGACGGGACCTTCGACATGTATGAGATGATAAAGGCCCTCTATGAGACGGGATTTGACGGACCAATCCGCCCGGACCACGGCAGAATGATTTGGGATGAGACCGCTATGCCTGGCTATGGACTCTACGACCGGGCTCTGGGCGCCGCCTATCTCAACGGGCTTTGGGAGGCCGTTGAAAAGTCCCATCAGAGGGGGGGATCATAATGAAGCTGAGCAAAGCCGGTTTGTCAGACCCGAAGCCGTGGCGCGACGCGGACTATATCCTTCCGGTCTTTGACCGGGACAAGATGGAAGCCGCCACCCGGGAAAATCCGGTGTGGGTTCACTTCGGTGCTGGGAATATCTTCCGTGCCTTTCAGGCCAATCTGGCCCAGCGTATGCTGGATCAGGGAAAAATGGACCGCGGCCTTACAGTAGTGGAGGGCTTTGACTATGAGATCGTAGAGAAGCAATACCGGGAGCATGACAATCTGTCTGTGCTGGTAACCCTGAAGGCAGACGGCGGAGTGGAAAAGACCGTTATCTGCAGTATTGCAGAATCCTGTATCCTGGATTCTGGCAACGAAGCGGAATTTAACCGTTTGAAAGAAATCTTTGCCAATCCCTCCCTGCAAATGGTTACATTTACCATCACGGAGAAGGGCTACAGCCTGGTGGACGGCAAGGGCAGCCGGCTGCCCGCAGTGGCAGCAGACTTTGCAGCCGGGCCGGAAAGACCGGCCAGCTACATCGGCAAGGTGGCTTCTCTCCTGTACACCCGCTACCGGACTGGCGCAGCCCCCATCGCCATGGTCAGCACTGACAATTGCTCTCACAACGGAGATAAGCTGTCCGCTGCGGTAAACGCTTTTGCGGAGGCGTGGGTGAAAAACGGTTTGGCGGAACAGGGGTTCCTGACATACATCCAAGATGAAACGCGTGTTTCCTTCCCTTGGTCCATGATCGACAAGATCACCCCGAGGCCGGACAGCTCAGTGGAAGCCATCCTGCGGGAGGATGGCCTGGAGGACTTGGACCCTGTGGTCACCCCCAAGAACACCTATGTGGCCCCCTTCGTTAACGCAGAGGAGAGCGAATACCTGGTTATTGAGGACAAATTCCCCAATGGCCGGCCTGCTCTGGAGAATGTGGGCGTTATCTTTACCGACCGGGACACCGTAAACAATGTGGAGCGGATGAAGGTTTGTACCTGTCTCAATCCCCTGCACACAGCCCTGGCCATCTACGGCTGTCTGCTTGGCTTTACCAAAATCTCTGAGGAAATGAAGGACCCGGCACTGCTGGCCCTGGTGGAGGGAATTGGTTACCGGGAAGGTTTGCCTGTTGTGGTCAATCCTGGTGTGTTGAACCCCAGGGAGTTTATTGACACAGTAGTGAAGACTCGTATCCCCAATCCCTTTATGCCTGACACGCCCCAGCGCATCGCTACGGATACTTCTCAAAAACTGTCCATCCGCTTTGGCGAGACAATCAAGGCTTATATGGAATCGGAAAAGCTGTCTGCCTCTGACCTAACGCTGATTCCCCTGGTTTTTGCGGGCTGGCTGCGCTACCTGATGGCCGTAGATGATGCGGGCAGTCCCTTTACCCTCAGCGCCGACCCCATGCTGCCGGAGGTGACGCCCTATGTCACCGGCTTTACTCTGGGGCAGCCGCCCGCTGCACAGAGGGCAATGGAAAAGCTGTGCCCCTTACTGGAGAATAAGACTGTCTTCGGCGTGGATCTGATCCAGTGCGGCTTGGCAGAGCTGGTTGTAAATTATTTTCTGGAGGAACTGTCCGGCCCGGGCGCGGTCAGGGCTACCCTAGAGAAATATACTAACTGCTAAACATATAATCCCCTGTCCTTCCTAGTCTGTTTCGTCTACCAAAAGTTTATCGAAACCGCCGCCAAGAGCCTGCGCCGCAGGTCCTGGCGACGGTTTTTTCTGGACGTCTACCAGCCGTCTGCCGCCGAAACTTTTTTATAGAGAATGCCGTCTTTTTTCTTGTTTTCCCCCTTTTTTACCACGTCTCACACCATGTTAGTATCGTGTCACTTATCGCATACAAAAACCATCTGTTTCTCATCGTCCTCTACAAAAGAGTTGACCGGATTGCCGAAAATGACGATCACATCATAGCCCAACCCAACTGTCCGCCGAAAGGAGTGTTCCATACGCCTTCCCATAGCCCTTCCGCTGATACTCCGGCGCGACGCAGAGAGGGCCAAAGGTGAGGATATTCTTTTCCGTCCCCTGCTTGTCCATCAGCTTTGTCCGGGTATACATGATGTTCCCGATCACTTGGCCGTCCAGTTCTGCCACAAAGTCCAGCTCCGGGATGAAATCCTCATGCTCCCGCATGATGTGAACTAGGTAGTGCTCCACACATCCCGGAATGTAGAGGTTATAAAAGGCTCGCCGGGTAATATCTTCTACGATTTTGTGGTCGGCTTCTTTTTCGTTGCGGATCGTCAGCTTTGTCAGAACTCCTTTCGTTTGTCCTCCAGTATAAACATTCCTCACTCAAATTACAACCGTCAATCCTTGGCTGATAGAGATATGGAGGTGCCCAAAACTGAATAACCAAGAAAAAAACAGCCTGTCCCAAGCGGTCAACACTGTCCAAACCATCCACGGAACCATTAAGACCGGCAAGGCTATCTCAGCCGCCGTAAAGGGCGCGGCGGTAGGCGGGCCCTTTACGGCGGCGAGGGGTGCTCTGTATGCCGCACAGTCCATCCTCAACGACAACGCCGCCGACATGAGCAGGAATGTCAACTCCTTTATTGCGCAATACTGTGCGGCCAAGGGAGATACTTGGGAAACCATTTCTTTATCCCGATATGTAGACCGTTCTCCGGCAAGGTAAAAGCAGTCTGTATTCTTACACGCGCACCAGTGAGAACAGGGTTGTAGAGGATGATAACCCGGAAACTAAGGATGTCGTAGAAACCAGAGAGGAAACCTGGAATATCTACACCCTTGTTTACAATGGTGAGGGATATTTTGCCGATTCGGTATTTCACATGACGGACGATCAGAAGGCGCTGGCTGGAGATTATGCCGAAAACCTCAGTCTGTTTCTGAGGAATGGGATGTTCCAGTACACCGGAACCACGATTGCCTCTCTGGGCGATGTCCGCTTTACTGACAGTGCTACAGAGGTTGTCTACTTTAACCAGTTGGATGAACGCTGGGCCAACAAGCCATACGGCACAGACAATATTGGTGGCTACGGCTCGATCCTACTTCCATGTCTATCGTGGTTTCCTCCTTAACGGGTGACATTGTTGATCCCATCGAAATGGCAGAGTGGGCCTATCAAAACGGCGGATAGTGCAGTAAGAGCGGTTCCTACCACGCCATGATCCCCAATATGACTAAAGCGTGGGGCTTGACTGTAGAAGGGTGTACCGCTTCCGAACCGCAGCGTATTCTGGATGTTCTGAGCAGTGGAAGACTGGTGGAAGATCTTGCCAGCTACAAGCGGAGCAGGAAGCTGTTGGAGTTGTCCATCATATCTGAACGAGGCCAGAAAAGGGGCTATAGTGGGCGGGCCATTTTGGATTATTGGGTTATGAGAAGCTCCTCAAAAAATATAGGCAGAAACAAGATGGGCCGGCTTAAAATGCAGTCCCTCTAAATGATTTTATTTCCCATAATTTTTTTCTGTAGAATTCATATATCCCTACAAAACAACGATGTAAAGTAGGTCATATAAATTTTGAAGTTACCACCCGGATTTGAAATGGGGGTCTCATTTTAGTGCCGGAACCTGTTGCATCGCAACAGGTTCCGGCGATTTCTTTTCTTTAGGTGTCCTCTGTTATATTTTTATGGCTTCACTTTTGTGGTTCATACGGGTTTCGTTTTCCCGAAGCCTATACCTTAGGCCAAGCGGAGAATAAGCAGGGAGGCCCCGGCAGAATTAGCCGGCAGCACGACCGGCGAGACACTGATCACCCGCAGGGAGACCCTGTCACCCTTGCTCAGCGGCACTAGGATCGTGCCGGAGAAGTGGTTTGCAGCCAACTGCGAAGTCATGACGGAGGCTTTATTGACCTTATTGTTGATGACGATCTGAGCAGTGCCCACCACCGGTGTGGAGGGATTCAGGTTGTAGGAAATCTGGAAATAGCCGTCTATTTTCGAAATAAACTCGCTGTTGGCTTTATCGATGCCAATATCTGTGGACCTCTGCCCAATATCCGGCAACGGCACCGTGACACCTAATAGACCAGCACCTAATGGATCGGGGAGGACGGTGCCTCCGGTGGTATTTGCAGCAAGGGCGGAGGTGGCTGTGACGTTAGGGCCGGTGGGACCCGTGGGGCCGGTAGGACCTGTGGGGCCATCCATGCCTGGGGAATATTTTCCGACAGGGCCCGTTGGACCGGTGGGGCCGGCAGGGCCGGCGGCGCCCGTTGCACCGGCAGGGCCAGTGGGGCCGGCAGCTCCTGTGGCTCCTGTCGCCCCTGCCGCGCCGGCGGAACCGGCGGGTCCAGTAGCTCCAGCGGGTCCGGCAGGGCCGGTGGGACCGGCGGGTCCAGCGGGTCCGGCGGGGCCCTGCGCGGGGGTGGTATCCAGCGCGTACTCCATCTTGGATTTGAGGAGGAGCTGGTTCTGCGTGGCGGTTTCCAGCAGCTCCTTCACGCTCCCATTGGCGTTCAGCACGTCCTTTACGGTAGCGGCGGGGCCGCTGAGGCCGGGCAAAGTTCCAAGGATATATTGCAGCTTCTCGCCCTCGGCGTTGAGGATGTGACTCATTCCTAACTCCTCCATGGCAATGGAAGAAAGAATCTGATTGACTGCGTCTTCCCGCTTGATGGGCGGGTCAATATTGGGAAAGCTGGGCAGAGACATAAAATAATCTCCTTTCTAAGTGGGGGCCAGGAATGTGCCCCTTCAATACCCCTCTTTCAGCAGGATGATACTCAGAGAAGCGCCTGCCAGGGTGACAGTTTGAGCCTTTGGGGAAAGTCCGGGGAGGGGGGACGCGCAGAGCCGGAGCTGGATCGTCTGACCGGCGCTCAAAAGATGCGTGTACTGATTCTCAAAGCTGGCAGTCGGAGCCCCAGGGAGAACCGAAGAAGTGGTTCGCCGGACGTTGTTTATCGGCAGTATGGTCCCTACCTGCGCGGGCTGGGTGAGATTCACGCGGTAAGAGAGCAGATAGGTGCCCGCTTTGTTCACCCGAAACTCGGTGTTCTCCGGGTTGGCAGTAATATCCGCGGACATGACCTGGGCATCCGGCAGAGGGATCGGAACACCGGAATAGGCCGGCACGTTGATGTCAGGCCCTTGGGTGTTGGCGGCGAAGAATGCGGTAGCTGTGGGGTTGGGGCCGGTGGCCCCGGTGGGTCCAGCGGCTCCCGTGGGACCAGTAGCGCCATTGAGCGCCTTGCCTTCTGCGGTGGCACCCCGCGGGCCTGCGGCCCCGGTGGGTCCGGCTGCGCCCGTAGCCCCGGCAGGTCCAATGGGGCCGTCCGCTCCGGTGGCCCCGGCAGCTCCGGCAGCCCCGGCAGGGCCATCCGCTCCGGTGGCTCCGGCAGCTCCGTCAGGGCCGGTGGGACCAGCAGGTCCGGCAGGTCCGGCGGGGCCGGGAATGGTGGGGGCCTTCAAGGCAGCGGCCAGCTTGGAAGACAGCATCATTTGCTGCTCTATGATGCCGGACAGCGTGTCCTTTACGCTCTGGTTGACTTGGAGCACCTCATCCTGCGTTGCCGCCTCATCCAGGCCGGGCAGGGTCCCCAGGACGTATTGCAGATTTTCACCCTGGGCGTTGAGAATGTGGCTCAAGCTCAACTCCTCGGCGGCGATGGAAGCGATAATTTCGTTCAGACTCCCCTCGCGGCTCAGAGGAGGATCGTTTTTGGGAAATGTGGGCATTGACATAAAGCGTTCCTCCTTAACTCAACCGGACGATTCTCAGGGACGCCCCCACGGGAGCGGGCAGCAGCACGGCGCCAAGGGGATTATTGAAAATCTGCAAGGAAATTTCGTCGTTATCCTCCAAACGCAGCAGGACCTCGTTGGAAAGCCGGCTTAGGGACAAGGACGCTATCCCCCCCACAGCGGACCCTTCCTTTGGTGCGCCGTTGACCAGCAGCCGGGCGCCGGTGGTCAGGGCCTTGTCGGTATTGATAACATACCCAACCTGATAGACCCCGGCGGCCTCTACGGTGAATTTGGTGTTGTCTGGGCTGATGGTGATGCTCTTGGCCTTCACCTGGTCACTCGGCAGAGGCACCAGACCATTCACAGGGATCGCGGCTGCGTCGGTGTTAGCGGCATAGGCAAAGTCGATGATGACGGGTCCGGTGGGGCCCGCAGGGCCGGTGGGGCCTGTTGCACCGTCCGGGCCGACTAGATTTGCTCCAGCAGGGCCTTCTGCCCCTGTCGCGCCGGTGGGGCCGGTTGCGCCGGTTGGGCCGGTTGCGCCGGTGGCGCCAGTGGATCCGGCAGCTCCAGTGGCTCCGGTGGGACCAGCAGCGCCAGCGGTGCCAGTGGCTCCGACAGCTCCAGCGGGGCCGGTAGGGCCGTTGGGGCCGGCGGGACCCTGCATGGGAGATGCCTCCAGCGCCTCTTGCATTTTGGATTTCAGGAAGAACTGGTTTTGCACAGCGGTCTTCAGCAGGTCCCGGACGCTCTCGTTAGCGGACAGCACATCTTCCACGGTGGCGGCAGGACCGCTGAGGCCGGGCAGAGTGCCGAGAATATATTGCAGCTTCTCGCCCTCAGCGTTGAGGATGTTACTCAGGCCGAGTTCCTCCATGGCGATGGAGGAGAGAATTTGATTGACTGCGTCTTCCCGCTGGATAGGCGGGTCAATGTTGGGAAAGCTGGGCAGAGACATAAAACAATCTCCTTTCTGAATGAGGGCGCGCACCAGGAATGCACCGGCACAACAGCAGGAAAGGCTCCTGACCAGTGCGGCCCTCGGAACAGTTTATGTGCCTGCCAGTTGGCGGGTTCTTTCTGAAACTCCTCTGCTCAATTTGTCATAGACTGGGTCCTGAGCTTTTGGAATTTTGATGTATAAGCTATTTGAAATAGAAGAATTTTACGTAATAGTATGTAGCAATAATTATGGGAAGTAAAATCATTTAGAGGGACTGCATTTGAAATCAGTCCTTGCTATTACTTTCTATCATTTTTTACTGGGCATAAATTGTGTTATGAAGTCAAAACCTCCGGCTAAGCTGGAGGCTTGAGTAGCCCTATAAGGGCCTGCTACGGACAAAAGCCCCTTAAGGGGCCCGAAAGGTCTGCCGACCGCATTTCTTTCACGGGCGTTTCAGTATCATACTGGAACGCCCCTTTGACATCCGATGGACGCCCTACACCCTCAAATTCATGGTGGTGGCCCTAATCCTGTACGCTTTCGCCGTCACTCTGTACTTTTCCAGCCGTCAGAACAAGCGGCCCGGCGAGGAACACGGCTCCGCCCATTGGGGGAATGTCCACACACTGAACCTCAAGTACCGGGACAAGGCCCCCCACAACAACGTGATCCTCACCCAAAATCTCCGCATGAGCCTGAATGGGCGGAAACATCTGCGCAACCTTTTGCAAATCGTAGTGGGCGGCTCTGGCTCAGGCAAGACCCGGTATGTGGTCAAGCCCAATTTGTATGAGGCCAACGCCTCTTACATTGCCACTGACCCCAAGGGGGGCGCGACATGTTCCTAACTGAAAAGGTTAGGCGTGGAGCCAAAAGAAGAACCGAAGATTGAAAGGAGCTTCTGGAAAGGTTTCATAGAACTGATTGTCCGACAGGCGGAATGAAGGGGTAACGCCCGGAAACGCCTGCTCTGATCCTCCGAATGGCATGGACGCAGTCAAGTGCGGAAGTGTCATAAGCTCGCTGAAGTCGGCTGAGAGCGCACCCTAAAGACGCGGCGACGCGGAACAGGAACAGCGAACCAGAGGTGGTCGAGTGCGTGATAGGCCGGGAGTCCAAGTAAGCATCTATGGTTAGAATCCACCGTGTTACAGCACGGCGGAGACGTATTCTTGATTGTACGGGTCTAAATAGGGTATTGGCCGAACGGGCCAATCTCGCCATCGAGCGAGGTCTGTGGGGATGAGTAAAACTCTGCATTTATGAAAGTCCCTGCGCCGTTACAGGCGGCGGCAAGCAGACAGGCTTATAGAGAAGACCTACGGGTGCTGAAAACAGGATAGGACAATCGGAACGTGGTAAGCCAGCGACGCAGAGAGCTTGACCTCTATGAAGCGGCGGCAGGGAAAAATCTTCGGATACAACCTGCCTTGCGCCGGTGAATGTGGCGGCACAGTACCAATGAAGCGGAACTAATAAAGCCGTGGAGGGATAGCCGCCAGTCAGTGTTATACAGTAAATCGAAGTTACAGTTCAAATGAGCAAAATCATTTTGCATAAGGTTCGAGTATGACTAAGAGAGGCGAAACCTTCAAGAAATTGGAGTGAGCCGACTTATGGCAGCCAACAAACCAAAGAAAAATCAAGCACTCAAAAATAACGAGTATTACAATACCCAAGCACTATTTGACGATTTATACGAGAGAAGTCAGCGCGGCGAAATTTCCACGCACCTGATGGAGCTGATTGCCAGTGAGCAAAATATCCTGCTGGCCTACCGCGCCATCAAGAAAAACAAAGGCAGTAAGACCAAAGGGACAAACTCGACCACCATCGTTGAAATGGGAGAGAAACAGCCGGAGGAGCTGATTGCCTATGTGCGGAAACGGCTGCAAAATTTTCATCCCCACGCAGTCCGCCGCGTGGAAATCCCCAAACCGGATGGGCGTATGCGCCCACTGGGCATTCCCACCATGGAAGACCGTATCATTCAGCAGTGTATCAAGCAAGTGCTGGAGCCAATCTGCGAAGCAAAATTCTATAAGCACAGCTATGGCTTTCGCCCAAACCGAAGTGCCCACCATGCAATAGCAAGAGCAATGTTCCTTGTGAATATCTCGAAATACCGCTATGTGGTGGACGTGGACATCAAGGGCTTCTTTGACAATGTGAACCACGGGAAACTGCTGAAACAGCTCTGGACGCTGGGCATACGGGACAAGCGTTTATTATGTGTCCTGTCCAAAATGCTGAAAGCACCCATCCAGGGTGAGGGTGTGCCGACAAAGGGCGTACCGCAGGGCGGCGTCCTCAGTCCGCTGCTGTCCAATGTTGTTCTCAATGAATTAGATTGGTGGATTTCCAGTCAATGGGGAACTTTTCCAACCAAAACAAATTATACACATGATTTATCTCGTTATCAAAATCTTCGCAGGACAAGCCGAATGCGCATGAAGGAAATCTTTATTGTTCGATACGCTGACGACTTCAAACTGTTTTGCAAATGCCGCAGTGATGCAGTTCAACGCTATGGTGCTGGGCCTGCATGAATACTATAAAATCGCAACCAACGTATACCTCGACTTTGACCGCATCGCCTTTGATGTCAGAAAGGCACTTCTATGCAGAACGAAAAGCCATCGCAGTAAGACCGGCCTGCGAAGTCAGGCATTTCAGCAATTCTATGGTAATTTTACCGGGAAAATATTCAATGTGGCTGGGTTGGCGCTCTTTCCAATCAACGGAGTGAAGACCACGCCGCCCATGTGCTTCTCCCCTGATATTTGCAATTACTCTGAAAAGGGACGGGCTAAAATCCATGAGCTGCAAAAGGCAATCAACCCTATCATCCTGCAAAAGCTCATGGAGCATCCCATACAGGGGCAGAGTACCGAGTTGAACGACAACCGCATTTCCCTTTATGTCGCTCAGCGCGGAAAATGTGCCATTTGTAAAGAACCCCTGCTGTTGGGGGATATGGAAGTCCACCACATCATGCCAAAATCCAGTGGCGGAAAGGACAACTATTCCAATCTGGCGCTGGTAACGGGGGATGTTCATAAGCTCATCCACGCAACCAACCCGGTAATCATCCAAAAATATCTTGATAAGCTGAAACACTGCAAGCTCAACATGGCGAAACTCAATAAATTCCGGCTGTTGGCTGGCAACTGTAAACTCGAATATAGGTAAACATTGATGGGGCGCCGTGTGATGGGAAACTATCACGCACGGTGCTAAGCGGGGGG
>CAJUFJ010000058.1 GCA_910585815.1 uncultured Oscillospiraceae bacterium
AGCCGAAGGCTGACTGAGGATTGCGTTTTGCGAAGCAAAACATACGAAGTAAACCAAGTTTCCGCCCACCTGTGGGGCGCGACGACCCTGGCGCGCCATTCCATCCAGCGTATCGATTTGGCGGGCCGAGGTCGTCCCGCCCCACAAAAGTCCCCGAAACCTTGTTTATTTCATACATTTCGCCTGCGGCGAAATACAATCCTCCGCCCCAGTGTGCGCACTGGGGCACCTTCCCCCCTGTGGGTGGAAGGCTTTTCCCTGCGAGGGCCGGCGGTTTTCTCACAACCTGGTTTCCACCGGCACCGCAACGGTGTAATGGTTACTGCTGAGCTGCCGCAGCAGGGCCGGCAGCACCCGCGCGGTATTCCCGCTCCCCTCCAGCGTGAGGTAGACGGTGCGCCGGCGGGTGCCCAGCCGGTTCAGCACGGTGCCCGCAAAGGCGGTCCCCCCCACCGAATCGCCGGGTTCCAAATACAGGGTCTCCTTCCAGCACACCCAGCCCTGCCCCTCCAGTCCGGCCCGCGCCCCGTCCGGAACGTAAGCCAGGGTAGTACGGGTGTGGGCCACCTCCTCCAGGGCCAGCCGGCCCCGGCTGAGGGCCTCCTCCTCCCCCTCCCGGGCCAGGATTCCCACGCTATGGCCGGTGCCCAGGATGCGGCGGACCAGCCCCCCCTCCTCCTCAATCACCTGGGGAGCCAGGAAAAACAGGGCATACTGCCCCGTGCCGTCCAGGGTGTTCAAAATGGCGGGCAGCCCGTCGGCGCTCTCACAGCGGAAGGCCAGATAGGTGGCCACATTACTCCCGTCCACCTCCGGGGGCTCGCTGGGACTCACCGGCACGGTGGGGGTGGTCTCCGCAGGGCTGAGGCTCTGGGTGTAGTCCCGCAGGCGGTTGTTAATCAGCTCCCGGGCCCGGTCGATAAACAGCCCGTCATCCAGCACCGCATCGGCGCTCTTGATGCGCACCAGATAGCCCTGGGAGATATAGCTCAGCTGGTTATAGCTGTACTCCAGCCCGAAGACGGAGCACACCACATACAGGGGGACATAGGGCTTTCCATAGCGCATAACGGCCCGGGCGTCGTAGGCCGCCCCGGTCATGTCGTCCCGGCAGGTACCCCGCTCCAGGTCAAAGACCAGCATCTGCTTCAGGTTGAAAATGGTCACGATGTGGCTTCTGTGGTTGTAGCTGGTGTACAGCCCCAGGCTCACCCCCACCCCATTCTGGTTGGCGTCAAACACCGTATAGGGCACATAGAGCGTCCCGCCGGACCAATAGGGCATGGAGCTGGAGGTCAACGGGGCCACGCTGTCATTGATGCCGGTAAAATACAGGTTGGCCGCAGCGGCGGGCATCGGCTGAAACATCCCCACAGCCAGTATAACAGCCAGCACCAGCGGCAAAACAGGGCGTTTTTTTCTCACAGGCCCTACCTCCCTTCTTTCAGTTGCCTTTCTGATTATACCATAGTATAATCATTTGGACAAGCGCCACTATTTTAAGGAAGTGTCCTGCCGCGCATTTTATCACAATCAGGAGAATTGACACAAGCTGTAGGGGCGGCCTGTGGCCGCCCGCAAAAAAGATTCGTTTTTATAACGGGCGGCCACAGGCCGCCCCTACAGGAAAATCAGCAAATGTGATTTCCTATTTTTAAGGAAATCTTAATGAAAGCTAAACGGTCCTTCAACCCGGCCGTGGTACACTAAACCGCGTAAACCAAAACAGGGTCCCCGGAAAGGAGCCGTCAATATGGAAATCACACTGGAACTGGTAGAGCGCCTGAAGGAGAAAGCCGACGTCAGCTACACCCAGGCCAAGGAGGCCCTGGAGTACAGCGGCGGCAACCTGCTGGACGCGCTGATCTATCTGGAGGAGAAGGGGGCCATCCCCCGGGCGGAGGGCGCCTACTACTCCACCCGGAGCGAGACGCCTCCCCCGCCCCCTCCCGCAGAGCCCCTCCCCGCCCAGCTCCCCTCCAAAAAGAAAAAGGCCCACGGGCCGCGCCGCCCCAAGGGGGACGGCAGCCAGCGGTTTTTCAACAGCCTGCGCCGCTGGCTCATCGACAACGAGCTGGAGATCTGGCGGCGCGGCCAGCCCATCACCGCCCTGCCGGTGCTGATTCTCCTGCTGCTGCTGTGCTGCGCCCCCTGGGTGACCATCCCGGCGCTGGTACTGGGCCTCTTTCTGGGCCTGCGCTACCGCTTCTCCGGCCCCGATCTGGAGCGGGAGAGCCTGAACAACATGATGGGCTCGGTGGCCGACACCGCCGCCGACCTGGGCCACAAGGTCATGGACGAGCTGAAGCACGATTGGCACTCCGATGAGAAGGACCAGAAGTAGGGGCGGATATTATCCGCCCGCAAACCGTCCAATCCCCGGCTCGCTCTTATTGCCGCAGGCATGGCCCGCGCACAGAACGGGCGGATGATATCCGCCCCTACACAACCGTACGAGGTGAACCAACATGTCAGAACGCATCCTTTTGGTGGAGGACGAGGAAAAACTGGCCCGCATGGTAGAGATGGAGCTGAAATACGAGGGCTACCAGGTGGAAAAGGCTCTGGACGGCCGCCGGGGCCTGGAGCTGGCCCTGGGCGGCTCCTTCGACCTGGTGCTGCTGGACATCATGCTGCCCCAGCTGTCCGGCATGGAGGTGCTGCGCCGCCTGCGGCGGGAGAGCCAGGTCCCGGTGATTATGTTAACCGCCCGGGACAGCGTGGTAGACAAGGTGGCCGGCCTGGACTCGGAGGCTGACGACTACATCACCAAGCCCTTCGCCATCGAGGAGCTGCTGGCCCGCATCCGTGCCGCCCTGCGGGGCAAGGGCGGCCTGGCCGCCCAGAGCCTCCCCCTGGCGGTGGGCCCGCTGGTGATGGATGTGGAAAAGCACCAGGTCACCGTCCGGGGCCGGAATGTGGAGCTGACCAAGAAGGAATTTGACCTGCTCCGCCATCTTCTGGAGAACAAGGACCGGGTCCTCACCCGGGAGGCCCTCCTGGATGCGGTGTGGGGCTTCGACTTTGTGGGCGAGACCAACTCGGTGGACGTCTACATCCGCTTTCTGCGGAGCAAGCTGGACGACGCCTTTGGCCTGAAGCTTATCCACACCGTCCGGGGCGTGGGCTATGTCATCAAGGAGGATTAACCATGGTCATCGTATACCGTTCCAACACCGGCTTTACCAGGGAATACGCCGAAATGCTGGCCAAGGCGGAAAAAATGAAGGTCTTCCCCCTGGCCGAGGCCCAGGGCAAGGTGGGCCCCGGCGAATCCGTCTTCTACATGGGCCCCCTCATGGCGGGCCACATCACCGGGGTGGACCAGGCGGTGAAACAGTTCACCGTGAAGGGGGTGTGCGGCGTGGGCATGTCCCCCGCCTCCCAGCAGGTGATGGACACCCTGTCCAAGGCCAACTACGTCCCCGGCGCCCCTCTTTTCTATCTCCAGGGGGGCTGGGCCCCGAAAAAGGTGGGCTGGCTCAAGCGCCGGATGGTGGGCATGGCCACCAAATCCATGCGGGAATCCCTCCGGGATAAGGGCAGCCGCCGCACCCCCGAGGAGAATAAACAGCTGGACTTCCTCCTCCACGGCGGCAGCTTTGTGGCCTTTGAGAATCTGGAGACCATCCGCAAATGGATGAAGGACGCGTAATAAGCCTCCTTTAGAAAGGAGGTGCCCCAGTGCGCACACTGGGGCAGCTCCTTTCCAAAGGAGCCTTTTAAGGAGGTGAACCCCATGCCCCGCAGCCGGCACCGTTTTCAGACCCCGCCCCCGGCGGACCCCATCGCCGCCGCCCGGGACTCCTCCCTGGCCCTGCGGCTGAACATCGGCTTTTTCCTGCGCCAGCTGGGCATTTTCCTGCTCATGGACCTGCTGCTGCTGGTGCTGGCCGTCTTCGGCATGTCCCTCTACGCGGAAAACCGGTGTGCCGACGTGGTGGAGCTGGTCAACCAGCGGGGAGTGCCCTCCGAGGACGCTCTGGCCTGGATGGAGGCCAGCGACTACACCATCACCCCTCTGGACCGCAACCCGGAGGGAATTGAATACACAGTCACCTCCTGGCTGCCCACCAGCCGCTGGGAGACGGTGGACGGCCTGCGCACCTGGGATCTCAGCAGCTATTACACCATAGAGCTGCCCAACAACGGCAGACCCTACGCCGTCACGGTGGACACCTCGGGCATCTTCACCGGCCTGTGGTGGGCAGGTGTGGTAATCCTGATCTGCCAGGCCCTCTCCCTGCTCACCAACCTGTTCCGCAGCAACCGTTCTATCCGCAAGGTGCTCCGGCCCATCCAGGACCTAGCCGCCACCGCGGCCCGTCTCAACTCCATGACCCACATGTCCAAGCGGGAAATCGAGAGCCTGACCGGCGAGCTGGGCAAGATCGACGCCGCCCACCTGGACAGCCGCATCGACCTGCCCCCCACCCAGAAGGAGCTGCGCTCCCTGGCCCAGGCCATCAACGAGCTGATGGACCGGGTCAACCAGGCCTACAGCGCCCAGATGCGCTTTGTCTCCGACGCCAGCCACGAGCTGCGCACCCCCATCGCCGTCATCCAGGGCTACGCCGCCCTGCTGGACCGCTGGGGCAAAACCGACCCGGAGGCCCTGCAGGAGTCCATCGACGCCATCCGTGGGGAGGCCGCATCCATGGAGCGGCTGGTGGAGCAGCTGCTGTTCCTGGCCCGGGGGGACAACGACTCCCAGCCGGTGAAGATGGAGACCCTCGACCTCACCGACCTGGCCGGCGAGGTCCTCCGTGAGGAGGAGATGATCCACCCTGAACGCACCTTCCTCCCCCGCTGGGGGGAGGACCCCGTCAGCATATATGCTGACCCCGGCCTGATGAAGCAGCTGCTGCGCATTTTAATGGACAACAGCCTGAAATACAGCCCCCCCGAGGGCCGCATCTACCTGCGGGTCCTGGCCAGCCAGGGCCATGTCCGCCTCACCGTCCAGGACGAGGGCATGGGCATCCCCCCCGAGGGCATCCCCCACATCTTCGAGCGCTTCTACCGTACCGACCAGTCCCGGGACCGGAAGACGGGCGGCACCGGCCTGGGCCTGTCCATCGCCAAGTGGATCGTAGAGCGCCACGGCGGCTGGTTCGAGGTAGTCTCCCGCCCCGAGGTGGGCACCCGCATCACCGTCGTCCTCCCCGCCCTCCAGAAAACAATTGACAACCCCTCCCCCGCCACAGTATAATAGTAAAAAAGGAGGGATACCCTATGCTGGACGAACAGGACCTGTTGGCAATTGCTCAACTCATTGACCAGAAGCTGGAAGAAAAACTGGAAAAGAAGCTGGAAGAAAAACTGGCACGTCAGAAGGAAGAAATTCTAACCGAGGCCACCCACCGCATGCAGGTGCTGCTGGACGCGGAGGTCAAGCCCATGTTCAATCTGCTGGCGGAGGACATATCCATCATCCAGGAAAAGCTGATGCCCGAATCCCGCATCGAGCGGATTGAGGACGACGTCTGGGCGCTGAAGGCCTCCGTCCGGCGCATCAACCAGGACCTCCGCGAGCTGAAACAGGCCCAATAACCCACAGACCCTCCTCCCGGGAGGGCCTGTTTTTTTGGACATACCTCTCCCCCGCCCCGCATAGGATAAAAGCAACAGACCCTTGGTCGTTTGACGATAGGAGTGTTGCTTTTATGCAGACCAACAATAACAAAATTTTCCTCCGGGGCCGTCTGGCCGCCCCTCCCGCCCTCTCCCACATCAACCACGGCACGGAATACTTCCTCCTCCCTCTCACGGTATGCCGCCTCTCCGGAGCCGCCGACACCCTCCACGTGGTGGCCGCCCGGGACCAGCTGGCCGCCCTACCCCCTCTGGGGGAGGACAGCCCCCTCACCGTCCGGGGGGAGGTACGCACCTTCAACAACCGCAGCGGTGTGGGCAGCCGGCTGGTGGTCAGCGTCTTCGCCCGGGAGCTCTCCCAGGAGGACGGGGAGGACGAGAACCACCTGGAGATATCCGGTGCCCTGTGCAAACCGCCCGTCCTCCGCACCACCCCTTTGGGCCGCACCATCTGCGACATGATCCTGGCCGCCAACCGCCGCTACGGCCGTGCGGACTACCTGCCCTGCATCGCCTGGGGCAGCCTGGCCTACCGCTGCGGCTCTATGCAGGTGGGGGACCGCCTGGCCCTGGAGGGCCGCCTCCAGAGCCGTATCTATACCAAGGAGGTGGACGGCCGCACCCAGGAGCGCACCGCCTTTGAGGTATCCATCATGTCGCTGGCCGACGAGGATACATACGCCCTGTAGGGGAGGCCCGGCCGCCTGCGGAGTGCAAACAGGCTTCCCCATCGTTTTTTAGAAGCTTCTCTCCGCATAATTTCCTCAAAAGGGCAAAACAATAGGGATACATCCATTGAACAAGGAGGTATCCCCATGAAGCGCAAACCCCTGGCTGCCGCCCCTGTGCTGGTGCTGGCCCTGGCCTTTACCCTGATGCTCCCCACCTCCGCCTTTTTCTGGAACAAAAAGGCAGACGCCCCCTATGTGGCAGACTTCTCCAAAAACGGCCTGATCGGCTCCTCCATCGTCTTCAGCCCGGAGGACTTCACCGTCCGGCCCGACGGCAAAACTGCCCTCAGCGGCATCACGGTGGACCAGCTCCCCGACCCCGGCGCCGGCACTCTGTGCGTAGGCGACCAGCCGGTGCAGCCCGGCTCCTACGTGGACGCCACCGCCCTGGCCGGCCTGCGGTTCCAGACGGCAAAGAGTCCCACCGTCACCACCACCACCCTGGTCTTCACCCCCTCCCTCTCCTCCGCCCAGGAGGTCCCCCCCGCCACCGTCACCATTTTCCTCCTCTCGGAGGCCAACAATCCCCCGGTGGCCCGGAACATGGAGCTGACCACCTATAAAAACGTGGCCATCACCGGCTACTTCGACGCGGTGGACGGCGAGGGGGACGCCCTCACCTTCCAGCTCACCTCCACTCCCGCCCGGGGGGCGGTCACTCTGGCGGAGGACGGCTCCAGCCAGTTCGTCTACACCCCCTACGAGAATAAAACGGGCTCCGACTCCTTCACCTACGTGGCTATCGACCCCGCCGGCAACACCTCCCCCGAGGCCAGGGTGTCCCTGCGCATCAACAAGCCGGACACCAAGGTGACCTACTCCGACCTGGACAACCACCCGGTGAAGAAGTCTGCCATCCGCCTGGCGGAGGAGGGGGTCTACGTGGGCCGGTACGTGGACGGCCGCTACTTCTTCGATCCTGACCAGACCGTCACCCGGGCCCAGTTCCTCACCATGGCCATGTCGGTGGCCGGCCTGGAGGACCTGGAGGGGGCCACCCTCACCGGCTTCTCCGATGACGACGCCATCCCCACCTGGGCCAAGGGGGCGGTCTCCGCCGCCCTGAAGGCGGGGGTGGTCCAGGGCTCCCGGAGCGAGAGCGGCGCCCCCATCTTCGGCGCCCAGGAGACCATCTCCCGGGCGGAGGCCGCCGTCATGCTGGACAACCTGTTGGAGATTACCGACGTACCGGTGGCCGTCTTCTCCCCTGACAACGGCCACTGGGCCGCCCAGGCGGCGGCCAACCTGTCGGCCTCCGGCATCTTCCGGGGGCAGGCCGCCGGAGCCGTCCAGCTGGCCGACACCCTCACCATGGCCGACGCCGCCGAAATGCTGGACGGCGCACTGGACATGATGGACGCCCGGAGCAGCGGCAGCTGGCTGCCCTGGACCTGAATACAGAAGCGGTCTGTCCACCTGGACAGACCGCTTTTCAGCTTGTCGAAGAAGTAGCTGCGAAACCCAGAGCGCAAAAAGCCTCCTTTAGAAAGGAGGTGCCCCAGTGCGCACACTGGGGCGGAGGATTGCGTTTTGCGAAGCAAAACATACGAAGTAAACTAAGATTAGGATTATTTCATACATTTTGCCTTCGGCAAAATACAATCCTCAGTCAGCCTGCGGCTGACAGCTCCTTTCACAAAGGAGCCTACCCCCTCTGTCGGCTTCGCCGCCGACTCCCCCTGTTAGGGGGAGTCGGCCCTGCGGGGGACGGAGGATACCCTCCGGAAAACCCTCAGACCAGCGCCGGCCCCTTTGTAATGGCCATTTTCAGCAGCACCGGCGTAAGCAGGGCCGAGGCGATCACCGCCAGCACGATGGCGGGCAGGATGGAGGGGTCGATCATCCCGGCGCTGATGCCCCGCTGGGCCACCATCAGGGCCACCTCGCTCCGGGCCACCATGCCGATGCCCACCACCAGTGCCTGGTGGCGGCTCATGCGGCAGGCCAGCCCGCCCAGGCCGCACCCCGCAACCTTCGACGCCACGGCGGCCAGCACCAGCAGCAGGGCAAACACCAGAATGCTGGAATTCATATCCCGCAGGTTGGTCTTCATGCCCACACTGGCAAAAAACACCGGGGTAAACACCATATAAGAGGTAACAGTAAACTTTTTAGCCACAAACCGCCGGGCCTTGGCCACGTTGCACATGATAAGTCCGGCAAAGTAGGCCCCGGTAATATCGGCCACGCCGAACCACTCCTCGGCGCAGTAGGCCATCAGCAGGCAGAAGGCCAGCGACCACACCGCTACCCGGCGGCTGTGCCAGTGCTCCTCGGCCACATAGCGGAAGATACGGCTCACCACCATGCCCACCACCAGCACAAAGGCGAAGAACAGCACAATATGCACCAGCACCTGCACCGGGTCGGAGTCGCCGGAGCTGAACGCGCTGAGGACCGACAGCACCACAATGCCGATAATGTCGTCAATGAGGGCGGCGCTGAGCAGGGTGGTGCCCGTCTTGGTCTTCAGCTTGCCCATCTCGTTCAGGGTCTCCACCGTGATGGACACCGAGGTAGCCGAGAACACCGAGCCCATGAAGGCGGATTTCAGCAGGTTATAGGGGGTAAGCTCCCCCCCGCAGAAAAAGAAAAAGTACAGCCCGCCGCACAGAAACAGGGGGACAAACACCCCCAGCACCGCGATCACGCTGGCCTGGAGCCCGGTCTCCTTCAGCTCCTTCATATCGGTGTCGATGCCGGCGGTGAACATCAGCATAATCACGCCGATCTCCGCCGCCTTCACCAGAAAGTCGGTGCTCTCCAGCACGCCGAAGCCGCTGGGCCCCATGATGATGCCCGCCAGCAGCGCCCCCACCACCTGGGGCAGGTGGACCCGCTCGGTCAGCAGTCCAAACACCTTGGTGGACAGCAGGATAATTGCCAGCAGCAGCAGATAAGTATAGGATTCCATCTTTTCTTCCCTCCCACGCGATTGCCCGGCCTTTCGGGCATCCCTGTATTATACGCACCGGAATTTGGGAAGTCAATGGTCAAAACAGCGGGAAACCTCCCGGGCTCCCCGCTGTTTTTATACGGAATGTAGGGGCGGCCCCGGCCATCCCCCTCTTACCCCGCCGGCCTCTCCATCGCGGCCTCATAGACCTCCAGGTCCGCCGCCCATACCGGGTCGCCGGGCTCAGCTTTCAGGTTGGGCCGGGCCAGCGTCAGGGCGTTGGCAAAGTACCGGCTGAACCGGTCCGCCCCCACCGCGTCCAGGTGGTGGGCGTCGTAAAACATGGATTCGTCCAGCCCGATGTCCCCGTAGTCCCCGTTAAAATCGTGGAAGGGCACATTGTTCTGCCGGGCCAGCTCCTCCACCGTGTTGAGCAGGGGCTTCTCCTCCACCTCCAGGTTAGAGGGGCTTTTCACCAGCCACAGCTCAATCCCCTCCTCCCGGCACAGCCTGATAATCTCCTCCAGCCAGTACCGGTTCTTGTCCGGCAGGGGGGCCGTCCCCTCGATCCCCTCCACGTCGGGCCGGGGCTGGGGAATCCCCTGGGGCTCCAGCATGACAAAGCCCTTATAGGGGTCCCGGGCCTGGTCCCGGCGGAAGGTAAAATCAGACCGGTGCAGTTCCTTCCAGCGGCTGTGGTACATCATAAAGTTAAACAGGGTAGACAGCCGCCCCTCCAGGTCGGGGGCGGACTGCCCTGCCAGCTCCACCTTGTCCCAGGACAGGGGCAGCTCGTCCATATAGGAGTAGGTCACCCCGATGTCGTCCTTGTCCAGATAGTACTCCTTCTCCCCCCAGGCCATGCGGACCTCCACCACAATCAGGGCGGGGGACTGCTTTTTAAGCGCCTCCTTAATGTAGGTATAGGTGGCCCACAGGGGCTGCTGCTGGGTGGCGAAGACGTAGCTCCTGATCCCCGTCTCCTCCCAGATAGCCAGCGGGCTGAAGGCGGCGTAGGCGTGGCTGGGCCCGAAGAACATCACTTCAAACTGGTCTTCCTCCTCGTTGTAGAACCCCCCCACCTTATTGGTCATATCCCAGGCCCCCTCCAGGGACTTCCGGGCCATAACCCGGCTCACCGGAACCAGACACAGCCCCAGAAGGGCCAGAAACAGGACCGTTTTCACAAAAAATTTCAGCTTGTCACCCATGATGCTACCTCAAAAATCGAAATAGGCAAAGGCCCGAACGTCATACCCCGGCCCATAGATGCCGAAAATCAGCACAATCATCACCAGTCCCAGATAGCAGGCCCACCGGACCGCCGCCGGCCAGGCGGACACCATAGCGATGGCGTCCCCCTTTTCGTCGGCCAGGTCAAAGAGGAACAGCAGCAGCAGCACCCCCAGCAGCATGGCGATCTCCGCCATTCCCAGCCCCAGGGCCGTAAACAGCTGGTCCACAGCCGTCCTGCAATACAGGCCGGGGCTGCCGATCCCCCACAGCGAATGGCGGACCACATACAGCGCCTCCCCGATGTTGGCCGCCCGGAAGAAGATCAGGGAGAAGCAGGACAGGCCGAAGGTGGTCAAAATGGCCAGCAGGCGGAGGGGCGGCGACCTGGGCGGCTCCTTGGGCCTGCGGCACAGCCGCTCCAGATTGAGGTACAACGCCTGGAGCAGCCCCCACACCACAAAGGACCACTCCGCCCCGTGCCACAGCCCGCTGAGGAAGAAGGTAATCGTAGTAAACCAGTACTGCTTGATCCGGCCCTTCCGGCTGCCCCCCAGGGGGATGTAGACATACTCGGTAAACCACTGGCTCAGGGAAATGTGGTTGCGCTGCCAGTAGTTGCCGATGGAGTGGGAGAAGAAGTAGGGGGACTTGAAGTTAACCATCAGCCTCACCCCCATCATCCTGGCGCAGCCCCGGGCGATGTCGGAGTACCCGCCGAAGTCGCAGTAGATCTGAAAGGCAAAGGCACAGGTGGCCAGCACCAGGATGCCGCCCTCATAGCTGCCCGGATTCTGATACACCGGGTCCACAAGGAGCACCGCCAGCTGATCGGCCACCACCATCTTTTTAAAAAACCCCCAGGCCATCAGCTTGGCCCCCCAGGAGGTGTTTTCATAGGTAAATCTGTGTTCCTCCTTCAGCTGGGGCAGCAGGTTAGAGGCCTTCTCAATGGGCCCCGCCACCAGCTGGGGGAAGAAGGAGACGAACAGGGCAAAGGTAACAAAATCCCGCTCCGGCTCCAGCCTGCCCCTGTACACGTCCAGGGTGTAGCTGAGGGTCTGAAAGGTGTAGAAGGAGATGCCCACCGGCAGGATGATATTCAGCGCCGGTGCGGAGAAGGGGATGGACACCGCCCGGCACAGGGCGGTAAGGGTCTCACCGAAGAAGTTCAGGTATTTAAAGAAGAACAGCAGCCCCAGGTTCATGGTCAGGCTCAGGGCCAGCAGCCATTTTTTCCGCCCGGGATACCGCGCCATCCCCAGGCCGCAGAAGTAGTCCACCAGGGTGGAAAACAGAATCAGGACAATAAACTCCGGCTTCCAGCACATGTAGAAGTAGTAGCTGGCAGCCAGCAGCATATACTTCCGGAACCGGAAGGGCAGGGCGTAATACAGCACAAAGACGCATGGGAAAAAAATCAGGAAAGGCAGGGAGTTAAACAGCATAGCGGGCCTCCTGGAGGAAATGTTTTCTGGACAAGTATAGCACACCGGCCCCCAAAAGAAAAGCTAAGTTTTTGTCAAAGAACCATCCCCTGCGCATTTTTCCTGTAGGGACGGCCCCGTTCCTTTACACTTGTCTCATAAATTCAGGAAACTGCCGCATGTAGGGCAAGGGCTCTGCCCTTGCCTCTCCTGTCACGTTTTATCCCCTTCGGGGATAGGCAGGGATAGAATCCCTGCCCTACATGACGTACCGACCAGTATCTCCAGAGGCACTCCGAATTGATGAGGAATCAGGATAGGGCAAGGACGGCCCCCCCTTCTTTTCTTACTTGACAAACCCCAGAAAACAGGTATAATAGCATTATAAAAAGGGTGTTGCTGAATGGTATTCGCTCCCCTTATAGTTACTGAAAAGAAGTAACCGTGGCTGTGGGGACAGGACGGTTACTTCTTTTTACCCTGGAGAAACAGGCCGCAAATGCCAATGATTACCAAGCAAAGCTGCAGCACTTCCGATGTACTCACTGGGCAGCCCCCCTTTCCTAAGATCAGGGGGCAGAAGCGCCCCCTGTCCGGGGACGAACAACACAATCAGAATCAACACCCTAGTCCCACCTGGCTGGCGGGCAAAATCATTATACCGCCAGGTGGGATACTTTGTCAATTTTTAATTTATTCTGGCAAAATAGAGGTGTCTTCTTGCCCGGCTGGGCAAAATCTGCTATACTATACCCTTGAAATTCTGTAACATCTGAGGGAGACATCCGCCATGAAAAAACTGATGGTGATCGACGGCAATTCCATTGTCAACCGGGCCTTTTACGGGGTAAGTCAGAGCCTGACCACCCGGGAGGGCCAGCCCACCAACGCCATATTTGGCTTTCTGAACATTTTAAACAAGCTGCTGGACGAGGCAGCTCCGGACGCCCTGTGCGTCACCTTCGACCGCTCCGCCCCCACCTTCCGGCACCAATCCTACGAGGGCTACAAGGCCAACCGCAAGGGGATGCCCGACGAGCTGGCCAGTCAGATGCCCCTTTTAAAGGAGGTGCTGTCCGCCCTGAACGTACCCATGTACGAGCTGGACGGCTGGGAAGCCGACGACCTCCTGGGCACCATCGCCCGGCTGGACGAGGCCGCCGGCTGGGAGACGGCCATCGTCACCGGAGACAAGGACGCCCTCCAGCTGGTGACGGACCAGACCACCGTCAAGCTGGTGTCCACCCGCATGGGACGCACCACCACCAAAGACGTAACCCCGGAGCTTTTCCGGGCAGAATACGGCTTCGACCCCAAAAACATCATCGACCTGAAGGCCCTCATGGGGGACTCCTCCGACAACTACCCCGGCGTGAAGGGCGTGGGCGAGAAGACGGCCATGTCCCTCATCCAGCTCTACCACACCGTCGCCCACCTCTACGACCACATGCCGGATATCTGCTCCGCCCCCAACGTGGACGCCAAGCCCGGCCTTGTCAAAAAGCTGGAGGAGGGCAAGGAGAGCGCCTTCCTGTCCTACGACCTGGCCACCATCCGCACCGACGCCCCCATCGACTTTAAGCCGGAGGACAACCTGCGCCAGGCGCCGGACAACAACCGGTTGTACCAGCTTTTCCTGAATCTGGAATTTTCCAAGCTCATTGACAAATACGGCCTCACCGCCCCCCAGGGGGAGCAGGCAGTCCAATCAAACGTCCCCGCTGTGCTGGAGGGGGGCTGCTACCTGGAGACGGACATCACCCCGGAGCACGCCCAAAGCCTGCTGGAGCTGTGGCGGACCAAGGAGGTTGTCCACATCGTCGCCCTGCCCTCTCTGGACGCTTTCTGCGTGGCGTGCCACCTGAACGACGATTCCTGGAACGCCAGCCTGCTGCGGGCGGACAAACTGGAAAATTACAACGAAATTGTCCAAACCCTGTTCTCTGACCCCGCCATTAAAAAGGCGGCCCACGGGGTGAAAAACCTGTGCCGGGCCCTGCTGGCCGAGGGGATTACCCCCGCCGGCTTCGTTTTCGACACCGAGGTGGCCGCCTACCTCCTGGCCCCCAGCGACGGCAGCTATGAACTGGACAAGCTGGGCCTGACCTACTACAGCCAGCAGTTCCCCAAGGCGGCTGTCTACCTGGAGGAGGGGGCATTCGGCCCCCTGTCCGACCCCGACGCCCCCGCTGAAACCATGATGCGCCACTGTCTCCTTATCGACGCCCTGCGGGACACCCTCACCGCCCGGCTCCAGGAGCTGGGGATGTGGGAGCTGTATGAAAAAGTGGACCTGCCTCTGTGCCAGGTGCTGGCCGGGATGGAGACCGAGGGCTTCCTTATCGACCGGGGGGCGCTGGTGGAGTTCGGGGAGATGCTCTCCGGGCGGATTGACGAGGTCCAGAAAACCATCTACGCCCTGGCCGGCGAGGACACCTTTAATATCAACTCCACCCAGCAGTTGGGGGGGATTTTGTTTGATAAATTGGGCCTTCCCCCGGTAAAAAAGACCAAAACAGGCTACTCTACCAAGGCCGACGTGCTGGAAAAGCTGCAGGGCCAGCACCCCATTATTGACAGCATTCTGGAGTACCGCCAGCTTACCAAATTAAAATCCACCTATGTGGACGGACTGGGCAAGGTGATTGGCCCGGACGGGCGGATCCACACCTCCTTCCAAAACACCGTTACCGCTACGGGGCGGCTCAGTTCTACCGAGCCAAATCTGCAAAATATCCCCGTTCGCACCGAATTGGGGGCGGAATTGCGGAAAATGTTCGCCGCGCCCGCCGGGAAGGTGCTGGTGGACGCGGATTACTCCCAGATTGAGCTGCGGCTGCTGGCCCATATGGCCGGGGATCAGGCCATGATTGACGGCTTTAAAAGCGGCGAGGATATTCACACTATTACCGCCTCCCAGGTCTTTGGCGTGCCCGTGGAGGAGGTCGCGCCCCAGATGCGAAGAAGCGCAAAAGCTGTCAATTTCGGCATTGTTTACGGCATTTCTCCCTTTTCTCTGTCCCAGGATATTGGGGTTTCCGTCCAGGAGGCCAAGGAGTATATGGACCGGTATTTTGCCCACTATGCCGGGGTGCGGGCCTATATGGACGGGGTGGTGGAGCAGGCCAGGGAGGCCGGGTATGTGTCCACTTTATGGGGACGTAGGCGGTGGATTCCTGAGATCAAATCCTCCAACTTCAACACCCGGTCCTTTGGGGAGCGGGTGGCCCTCAACGCCCCCATTCAGGGGACTGCCGCCGATATTATCAAATTGGCCATGATTCGGGTGTATAACCGGCTGAAACAGGAGAATTTGCAGGGAAAACTGGTCCTGCAGGTGCATGACGAGCTGATTGTGGAGTGCCCGGAAAACGAGGCTGAGGCCGTGTGCAGGCTGGTGGAGGAGGAGATGGAAGGGGTGGCCGCCCTGGCCGTCCCCCTGCTGGCTGAGACGAAGGCGGGAAAGACCTGGGCCGAGGCCCACTGACCGTCCCGGGCGGACGTCAAATACCTGTTGTATTATTTCGTTTAAATAATACACCTCAAAACGAGCAAAAACGGGCGTTTAAGCTCCCAAAATGGGCCTTTTAAGGTCCCAAACGGTACTGTCCTTCTGGTGCGGACAGTTTTGGTGAGGGATTTGCCTGATGCGGCCGGCGTTGGTTATTTTAACCAAAATTTTCCCCGCTATAAAAAATCCTCCCCTTCCGGGAAAGTCGGCGCGGCCGGCCGGATTAGGACGGGCGGATGATATCCGCCCCTACAACGCACCCCTGAAGAACGGCGCGCCGGAGTCGTCGCGCCCTACACACGTTTACTTCGTATGTTTCGCCTGCGGCGAAACGCAATCCTCAGTCAGCTTCGCTGACAGCTCCTTTCCAAAGGAGCCTTGCCGCCTGCGGGCGGGACGAGGATACCCCCTGGAAAACGGCGGAACTTTCGACCACTTATCCGGGGAATGCGACCGACTGTCCCAAATCCCTTGCGGGGAGGAATTTTCTCTGATACACTGGGGATGACCCGAAAGAATTGGCCCGGTCAAGTGGCCGGGCCCCACAGGACAGGAGGTCGTCCCATGAAAAACCGTACCGACAAAATTCTGCTGGCAGTCTTTCTGCTTACACTGGCCCCTTACGCGGCCTTTTTCGCATACTGCTTTTCAGAACTCCCCCTTAGCATTACACCCCCACAGCAGGCGCTGCTTCTGTATTCCCACAGTATTCCCATGTTTTTCTTACAGCTGCTGCTGTGTCGGAAGGGGGAGACCCGCAATGCTTAGCCTGTTGCAGCTTCCGCTCTCCCTGGGGCCCATTATGCTCGCGCTTCTGCCGGTCAGCCTGCCTTTCTGCGTCCTCCAGCTGGCCCTTTGCCGGTTCTGCAAAAACCAGTACCTGCGCCTGGCTCCGGCGGCGCTGGGGGGAGGGCTGTTCCTGTTCAGCTTCTGCTCCTTCACCGCCGGGCAGGGCTACGCCGCCCTGTTTGGGGTCCTTCTGATCGTTCCCGCGCTGATGCTGCTGTCCGGGAGCGGGCTGGGGCTGGCCATCTGGTACTTCGCGGAAAAATACCTGCGCTAGAAGGAGGGAACACTGTGGACAACGCCATTTACATCGTCTTTTCCGCCACCCCCACCGGGATGGGGCGGCTTATCCGCAAGGCTACCCGGAACCGGTACAACCATGTGTCCCTCTCCCTCAGCCAGGACATTCACAAGATGTATACCTTCGCCCGGCTCCACCGGGCCATCCCCCTCTACGGCGGCTTTGTGGTGGAGTCCATCCTGCGGTATCAGTCCTTCGCCGGGGCGGCTCGGGTGAAGATTTGCCGGGTGGAAGCGCCTGAGCCACAGCTTACCTACCTCCACAACTATCTGGAGCGGCTTTGGAACGAGCGGGAGGAGTACATCTACAACACCCCCGCCGCCCTGGCCTCCCTGGTCCACCTGCGGCCCGCCATCTCCAAGGCGTACACCTGCGTCACCTTTGTGCAGGAGGTGCTGGTCCGCTTCCGGCTGGCCGGGGTGCGGGAGAGCGACAGCCCCACCGTCCGGGCGCTGGAGCGCCGGCTGTCCGCCTACGTCATCTACGAGGGGCCCGTCCCCGCCTGCGCCGGGGAGTGGGGGGAGGACACCTACCCGGCCCAGACCACCACCCGCTACGCCGTTTTTACCACCGCCCGCCACTTCGGCCGGCTGGCCCTGCGGGTGCTGACGGGGGTGGCTTGAGTGAAAAACAGGAAATGGACTTGGAAGCTCCTGCGGCTGTTGGGGCTTGCCCCGTTTTTGTTTGCGCTGGGCTTCTGCCTTGTCAGCAGCCTGCTTGACGGCGGCGGACCGCCGTTTGGGAAGATGTCATTTTGGGACTATCTCATTTTTTATAGCTTTCTATATTGGTACACATATGTAATGGGAATTATTTTGATCGTACTGTCCGCCGTATTCAGGAGCAAATCATGATGATGAATCAAAGCAGAAGAAACGCATACGCAATCATAATTCTTGTCCTGACATGCTGTCTGGTTATGGTCTGGGTGGAGGGGAGCCTGCGGCCCATCTACCCGGTGAAATCCGCCCTGAAAATCGCCGTCTTTCTGGGCTGCACCGGGCTGTACGCCCTCCTGACCAAGGATAAGGGCCCCTTCGGGGCTTTCCGGCGGTCGAAGGCCGTGAAGCTGGCCGCTCCGCTGGCTCTGGCCGTGCCGGTTTTCCTGCTGGGAGGCTACCTGCTGCTGTCCCCCTGGCTGGACCTGTCCGCTATCCCGGCCAACCTGGCCGCCAAGGAGGGGATTACCGCCAAGACCTTCCCTCTGGCCGCCCTCTATATCACCTTCTGCAACTCCCTGCTGGAGGAGTTTTTCTTCCGGGGGTTCGCCTTCCTTGCCCTGTACCGCCTGGGGTACACAAGGCTGGCCTACGGCTTCTCCGCCCTGGCCTTCGCCCTGTATCACGTGTCCATTACCAGTAACTGGGGGACGCCGGGACTGATTGTCCTCATGGTGGCCGGGCTGACGGCTGCGGGTCTGTTCTTCAACTGGCTGGATCGGGACGGGAGCGTGCTCCCCTCCTGGCTGGTCCACGTGGGAGCCAACCTGGGCACCAACGCAGTGGGGTTTATTTTGTTCGGGATTCTATAAGGGCTCCCTCTTTGAGGGAGCTGTCAGCCGAAGGCTGACTGAGGGAGTTCGTCTATCAAAAGGTTTCGCTCAATGAACTCCCTCCGTCACGGCTTCGCCGTGCCACCTCCCTCTGAGAGGGAGCTGTCAGCCGAAGACTGACTGAGGGAGTTCGTCTATCAAAAGGTTTCGCTCAATGAACTCCCTCCGTCACGGCTTCGCCGTGCCACCTCCCTCTGAGAGGGAGGCTTATTAAAGGAGTGTTCCTATGTATTACGAGATTGTCCCCATGGACCGCAGCCATATCCCTCAGATTGCCGCCCTGGAGCGGGAGTGCTTCACCGACCCCTGGAGCGAGCGCCTGCTGGAGGACGCGCTGTTCGACACCCAGGCCTGCTTTATCGTGGCCGAGGACGGGGAGGAGGGCAACGTCCTGGGCTATGCCGGGCTCCATGCCGTGCTGGACGAGGGGTACATCGACAACGTCGCTGTGGCCCCCGACGCCCGGCGGCACGGGGTGGCCTCCGCCCTGCTGGATGTGTTCTGCCGGTTTGGGGAGGTCAATCTGGCCTTCCTCACCCTGGAGGTGCGCAAGTCCAACACCGCCGCCATCGCTTTGTATGGGAAGCACGGTTTTCAGCAGGTTGGCCTGCGCCCGGGCTACTATCAGCACCCCCGGGAGGACGCGGTGATTATGACGCGGGAGTTTGGGAAGGAAACGTAGGGCGCGACGACCCCGGCGCGCCGTTAACCCGCATATTTTTGAAATGCGGCGGGCCGAGTCGTCCCGCCCTACAACATTTCCTTGGAAAGTGGTGTCTCTATGAATATTTTAGCCATTGAGTCCTCCTGCGACGACGCCGCCGCCGCCGTGGTGCGGGACGGGCGGACGGTGCTGTCCAGCTGCGTGTCCTCTCAGATTGAGATGCACACCGTCTACGGCGGGGTGGTGCCCGAGATTGCCTCCCGGAAGCATGTGGAGGCAATTTCCGGGCTGGCGGAACGGGCTGTGGCTGATGCGGGGCTGTCCAGAAACGAGCTGGACGCTGTGGCCGTCACCTATGCGCCGGGGCTTATCGGGGCGGTGCTGGTGGGGGTCAACTTCGCCAAGGGGGCCGCTCTGGCGCTGGGGCTGCCGCTGATTCCCGTTCACCACGTGCGGGGGCACATCGCCGCCAACTACATCACCCATCCGGATTTGAAGCCGCCCTTTGTGTGCCTGTGCGTCTCCGGGGGGACCACCGCTATTGTGGACGTGCGGTCCTACACCGAGATGGCCGTGCTGGGGGGCACCCGGGACGACGCCGCCGGGGAGTGCTTTGACAAGGTGGCCCGGGTGCTGGGCATCGGTTACCCCGGGGGCGGGCCTATGGACCGGCTGGCTCAGGGAGGGGACGGCGGGAAGTATCCCCTGCCTGTGGGGCATGTGTCCGGGGCGGAGCTGGATATGTCCTTTTCCGGGTTGAAGACGGCCAGTCTCAACCTGATTCACAACAGCGAACAGAAGGGGGAAACGCTGGACCTGCCCGGCTTTGCCGCCAGCTTTGGGAAGGCGGTGAGCGACTCCCTGGTGCCCCGGGTGATGTCTGCCGCCAAAATGACGGGTTACGGCAAAATCGCCGTGGCCGGCGGGGTGGCCGCCAACAGCCGCATCCGGGCCGATTTGCAGGCCGCCTGCGCCCGGAGTGGGGACCGGCTGTTTCTGCCTGAGCTGCGGTACTGCGGGGACAACGCGGCTATGATCGGCTGTCAAGGGTTTTACGAGTTTCAGGCGGGGCACACCGCCGGGTGGGATTTGAATGCCTACGCGACCAGGGATATCGGGGTGGGGTGATTGGCGTTTGCAGGGGGCGGCCCCCCTCAGTCAGGCTTGCGCCTGACAGCTCCCCCACAAGGGGGGAGCCATTTCTGTGGGGGACGGGAGCGGACGGCAGCCTCCCTGTGGTGTTATGTCACCCCTATGCGGGGTGAATTGGGTTTTTTCCTCTGCATTTTGGCGGACTTCCCTTGCACCCTTCCTGTAATTGCGGGGTTTTCCACGGGGCGTTGTGGACAAACCTGTGGAAAATGTGTATAACTGATGGCGGGGCCTTTTATGGTTTGTGATTATGTTAATCAAATGGCGCCCGTTGGGGAATTATTTTTGGAAAAAATCTCGCTTTTGCCCTTGACAGGCGGGGGGGTCCGGTGCTATAATGCGCAGTGCACAAGAAAGCAGGTACGGTTCCCCCGTCCTCACCCCAGGTTTATGCCAAAGGGTTAACATGGAGATAACAGTGCCGGAGGTTCCGGCGTTGTTTTGCTGTGATGTGGGGGCCATATCGGCAACCCACATTTCATTTTGTCTGGAGGTGCTTCCCATCGCTAACACAGGTCATCAAACCAATGAGGATATCCGGGATAAAGAGGTACGCCTGATCTCTGAATCCGGCGAACAGCTGGGCATCATGTCCTCCCAGGAGGCGCTGCGCCTGGCTGAGGAGCGGAGTCTGGATCTGGTTAAAATCTCCCCCAATGCCGTCCCCCCCGTGTGCAAGCTCATGGACTACGGCAAGTACCGGTTCGAGCAGACCAAGCGCGAGAAGGAAGCCCGCAAGAATCAGCGGGTGGTGGAGATTAAGGAGATCCGTATGTCTCCCAGCATTGATGTGAACGACTTCAATGTGAAGCTGCGCAACGCACAGAAGTTTCTGGCAGAGGGCAACCGGTGCAAGGTCACCGTCCGCTTCCGCGGCCGGGAGATGGCCCACACCAACATCGGCCAGGACCTGCTGCTCAAATTCGCTGAGGAGTGCGGCGAGATTGCCGTGATGGACAAGTCCCCCAAGCTGGAGGGACGGCATATGTCCATCTTCCTGTCACCCAAGCCCGCAAAAGACGCGAAAAAGTAAGAAAAGGAGTTCAGACTGTTATGGCGAACAAAATCAAGATTAAGACGCACAGCGGCGCCAAAAAGCGTTTCTCCCTGACCGGTACCGGCAAGGTTAAGCGGGGCATGACCAAGAAGCGTCACCTGCTCAACGGCCACGGCAAGACCACCAAGCTGAAGCGGGCCCTGCGCGGCACCACCATCGCTGACAAGACCAACGAGGCCGCTGTCAAGCGCATGATCCTGTACAAGTAAGACAGAGGGAGGGAACTGAACAATGGCAAGAGTGAAGGGCGCGATGATGACGCGCAAGAGAAGAAATAAAATCCTGAA
>CAJUFJ010000059.1 GCA_910585815.1 uncultured Oscillospiraceae bacterium
ACCCCGACCGCATGGCCAGCCGCATCCTGGGCATGGGGGACATGCTCTCCCTCATCGAGAAGGCAGAGCAGAATTTCGACCAGCAAAAGGCCCTGGAGCTCCAGGAGAAGCTGCGGAAAAACAAGTTTACCCTCACCGACTTCTACGACCAGATGAAGCAGCTGAAAAATATGGGTTCCCTCACCGAGATCGCCGGGATGCTCCCCGGCGTGAAGGCCAGCGACTTGGAGGGGGTCGGCATGGATCAGAAGCTTTTCCAGCGGATGGAGGCCATCATCCTGTCCATGACCCCCGCCGAACGGGAGGACCCCAAGCTGCTCAACTCCAGCCGGAAAAAGCGCATCGCCGCCGGGTCGGGCACCCAGGTGGTGGATATCAACCGACTGCTGAAGCAGTTCGATATGCTCCAGGCCATGACCAAGCAGTTTTCCGGCGGCAAGCTGCCCAAGAACCTGCGGAAGATGATGGGCAAAAAGGGCCGGGGCGGTTTTCCCGGAATGGGCGGGATGCCGTTTTAAAGCCTCCTTTTGAAAGGAGGTGCCCCAGTTCGCAAACTGGGGCGGAGGATTGCATTTTGGCAAAGCCAAAATATGCGAAGCAAATTCAGGTTTGCAAAACTTTGTTTACTTCGTATGTTCGCTTCGCGAACGCAATCCTCAGTCAGCCTGCGGCTGACAGCCCCTTTCAAAAGGGGCCCTTTGGGACATTGGCAGAGCGCCTTTTGCGCTTTCCATATAAACAAACAAATTCATTTGGAGGTGAAGATACATGGTTAAAATCAGACTGCGCCGCATGGGTGCCAAGAAGGCCCCCTTCTACCGCATCGTGGTGGCTGACTCCCGCTATCCCCGTGACGGCCGTTTCATCGAGGAGATCGGCTTCTACAACCCCACTGTCAACCCCACTGAGCTGAAGGTTGACGTGGACCGGGCCCAGGCCTGGATCAAGACCGGCGCCCAGCCCACCGAGACCGTCCGCGACCTGCTGAAAAAAGCCGGCGCCCTGTAAGGCTGGAGGTCATTCATGAAAGAGCTTCTCACCTACGTGGCCCAGAACCTGGTGGAGCACCCCGAGCAGGTGTCTGTCACTGAGGTCGAGGGCGACGGCGAGACCGTCCTGGAGCTCCGGGTCGCCCCGGAGGACATGGGCAAGGTGATCGGCCGTCAGGGCCGCATCGCCAAGGAGATTCGCATTTTGATGCGCTCCGCCGCCCAGCGGGCCGGCAAGCGGATCAATGTGGAGATCATCGACTAAAAACAAGGGCGCAGGGGGTTCCCTGCGTCCTTCTTTTCAAACTGGAGGACTTATGACCTGGTCAAAAGCACAGCTGGCGGAGATTAAATACTACTGCACCAGCACCCGCTGCCGGACATCCTTCCCCTGCTACCCGTTCAGCTGGCAGATCGAGACGATCCTGAAGATTTTTTTCTTTTATTCTATTAAAAAATTTCAAATTGAGGATATCAAAGAATTTTATAATACACTCCGGATTTCAAAGCCCCGTTCGGACGGACTGCGAAATCCGTCTCCCAGGCAGATCGCCCAGGCGCTCAGCCGGATGGAAAATGTCCGGCTTATAGAAGGGGACTGCTATCAAATCACAGACGCGAATATCACTTTTTACGCGGACGAACTGGAATATGGATACGGGAAGGGGTTTGTCCAGTATTTTTTGGAGGAACACACATGAAACAATATTTAGAGGTGGGCAAGGTCACCAACGTCCACGGCCTGATGGGCGAGGTGAAGGTTCAGCCCTGGGCCGACTCGCCTGAGTTTCTTTGCCAGTTCAAGACCCTGTATGTGGATGAAGCCCACTTCCCCATGACGGTACAGCGGGCCCGGGTCCACAAGAACATGGTCATCATCAAGTTCGAGGGCCCCACCGACGTGCCCAGCGCCCTGTCTCTGCGCAACGCCATTTTGTATATCGACCGCTCGGACGTGGACCTGCCCGAGGGGGCCTTCTTCCTGGCCGACATCTACGGCCTGGAGGTGCGGGACGCCGCCACCAGCGAGGTGCTGGGCAAAATCGCCGACGTGCTCACCCTGCCCGCCAACAACGTCTATGTGGTAAAGGGCGGCCCCCGGGAGCTGATGATCCCCGCCGTGCCCCAGTTTATCGCGGAGACCAACGTGGAGGGCGGCTACCTCCGGGTCAACCTGATGGAGGGGCTATGAAACAGGAATGGAAGACCCCGCTGCGCATCGGCGCGGTGCTGTTCGGCCTCTATCTGGCCGTCCACTACTGGAGAAACCTGTCCGCCCTGGCCGCTCTGGCGCTGGGCGCCAGCTTCCCCCTGATGCTGGGGGCGGTGATTGCCTACGCCGTCAACATCCTCATGAGCATGTATGAGCGCTGGTACTTTCCAAACTCCAAAAGCCAGGCCGTTCTCAGGAGCCGCAGGCCGGTGTGCCTGCTGCTGGCCTACGCCAGTCTCATCGCCCTGGTGGCCCTCATTGTCGGGATGATTCTGCCTGAGCTGATCCAGAGCGTCTCCCTGCTCATTCAGGAGCTCACCCCCATTTTACAGCAGTTGAGCGTGAAGCTGAACGAGAACCTGGGCCCCAACCAGCTGGCCGCTCTGTCCGGCCTCTTTTCGGCGGACGGCACCGTCAACTGGCAGGAGCTGGCGGTCAAGGTGGTAAACTTCCTGCTGGCCGGGCTGGGGGGCGTGATGGGCTCTCTCATGTCCCTGATTTCCGCCACCATATCCACCGCCTTTACCGCCATCGTCAGCGTTATCTTCTCCATCTACCTGCTGATGGGCAAGGAAACCCTCTCCCGTCAGTGCGCCCTGGTGCTGAAAACCTACCTGAAGCCCGGCTGGTACAGCCGCCTGCTCTACTTTCTGGAGACGCTGCACAACTGCTTCCGCCGCTTCGTGGTGGGCCAGTGCACCGAGGCCATCATCCTGGGCCTGCTGTGCATGGGCGGGATGATGCTGTTCCGATTCCCCTACGCCTCCATGGTGGGCACCCTGATCGGCTTTACCGCCCTGATTCCGGTGGCCGGCGCCTACATCGGCGCGGGGGTGGGCGCTTTTATGATCTTCACCGTCTCCCCCATCAAGGCCCTGCTGTTTCTGGTGTTTATTTCCGTCCTCCAGCAGCTGGAGGGCAACCTGATTTACCCCAAGGTGGTGGGCTCCTCCATTGGGCTGCCCGGTATCTGGGTGCTGGCCGCCGTCACCATCGGCGGCGGGGTGTTGGGCGTGGGCGGCATGCTGCTGGCCGTCCCCCTGGCCGCCACCCTCTACCAGATTCTGCGGGATGATGTGGCGCGGCGAAATTCGGACGTAATCCAGCATAAGGAGGTTCCGCAATGAAACCGAACTATCAACTGAATACTGAGGAAAACCGGTCCTTTCTGGCAGAGCTCCGCCAGAATCTGCTGAACTTCGGCCGCCGCTTCCCCTCCCCCGGCGGCGGCTCCTACTACCTGGGGGACGACGGCGCCCCCTGGCCCGAGAGGGGCCGGGAGACCTGGATCACCAGCCGCATGGCCCATGTGTACAGCATCGGGACCCTGCTGGGGGACGCCCAGGCCGCTCCCCTGGCCGACGCCGCCCTGAAGGGCCTGCGGGGGGAGCTCCACGACGGGGCACACGGCGGCTGGTACGCCGGCCTCAACGCCGACGGCTCCGTCATGCCCACCAAGCAGTGCTACGCCCACGCCTTTGTGATGCTGGCCGCCTCCTCCGCCCTGCTGGCCGGCCGTCCCGGGGCCAGGGAGCTGCTGGACGACGCTCTGGCCGTCTATGACCTGCGCTTCTGGGACGAGGAGGAGGGCCTGTCCCGGGACACCTGGGACACCGATTTTACCGCCCTGGACCACTACCGGGGCCTCAACGCCAACATGCACTCGGTGGAGGCCTTTCTGGCCGTGGCCGACGCCACCGGGGACGAAACTTACCGCCGCCGGGCGGGCCGGATCATTGACCGGGTGCTGGACTGGGCCAGGGAGAGCGGCTGGCGCATCCCGGAGCACTTCTCCAGCGACTGGGTTCCCCAGCTGGAGCTGAACCGGGAGCGCCCCGACGATCCCTTTAAGCCCTACGGCGCCACCCCCGGCCACGGCATCGAGTGGGCCCGGCTTATCACCCAGTGGGCCCTGTCCAGCGGCAGAGAACAGGCCGCCCCCTATGTGGAGGCGGCGGAAAACCTCTACATCACCGCCGTGGGCGACGCCTGGAACGCCGACGGGGCTCCAGGCCTGGTCTATACCACCGACTGGACCGGCAAGCCAGTGGTACACGACCGGATGCACTGGACCCTGGCTGAGGCCATCAACACCTCTGCCGTGCTGTACCAGACCACCGGAAAGCAGCGGTACGCCAACGACTTCGCCATGTTCATGGCCTATCTGGACGAGTTTGTTCTGGACCACGAAAACGGCTCCTGGTTCCACCAGCTGGACCGGAACAACCAGCTGATCGGCACCGTCTGGCCGGGCAAGTCCGACCTGTACCACGCCTTCCAGGCCACCCTTATCCCCTATCTGCCCGCCGACGTCTCCATCGCCGCGGCGGTGGCTAAACAGTGAACGACAGCCCCCGGCTTTTGCCGGGGGCTGTGCTGCGTCTAAGGGTTACACCGCCCGCAGGGCTCATAGCCCTCCAGCACGGCCTGAAGACGGGTGAGAAACACTACCTTTTTGTCCTCCTGGATATTTTTGGCGGAGGCGCAGTCGGGCAGATGGAACTTCTTGCTTCCCGAATTGCCCACATATATCTGTAAAGTGGAATTGCCTGTGGGGTTTGTGGCGGTGTCCGCCTCCTTCTCGGTGCGGAAGGTGACGGTCTTTCCATCGCTCTCCACGATGATGTGGCCCTGCATGTCGGTGCGGTAGACCTCCGTCCCCGCGTCCCGGAAGCGGCTGAGGACCTCGTCGGAGGGATGGCCGTACTTGTTCCCCTCCCCCACCGAGATGACGGTGTATTGGGGGCTGACCTCCCGGAGGAACTGGTAGCCGGTGGAGGTGTCGCTGCCGTGGTGGCCCGCCTTCAGCACAGTGGCCCGAACATTGGCCCCGGACTCCAGCAGGTCCTTCTCCGCTCCCGTCTCCATGTCCCCGGTGAACAGGAAGGAGGTCTCCCCATAGTCGATGCGCAGGACGATAGAGGTGTCGTTGGTGTCGTCATATTCCTGCACCGGGCCCAGGATCTCCACCCGGGCGGAGCCCAGGTCGAATTTGTCCCCGGGCGCAGGTACGGTGAGAGATTTTCCCTGCTGCTCCAGGTACTTTACCATATCCTGAAACACCTTGGAGCTGTACTCCGTCACCGGACACAGGGCGGTATCCACTTTGGCGTAGTTCAGCGCGCCGGACAGGCCGCCGATGTGGTCCTCGTGGGCGTGACTGGCCACCATGTAGTCCAGATTTTTGGCCCCGTGGCGCTCCAGATAGGAATACACCAGGTCGGAGTCCTCGGCGTTGCCGCCGTCGATAAGCATGTAGTGGCCGTCGCAGATCACCAGGGCGGCGTCCGCCTGGCCCACGTCGATGAAGTGGACCTGAAAGCTGCCCCCCTCAGCGGGCGGGGCGGCCTCCCCCTGGCGGTTGAACAGGACATAGGCCACCGCCAGGAACAGCATGATAAACAGGAAAACCATCACCCAGCCCGATTGCTGTTTTTGTCTTCTTCGGTTCATATTTACTCCTCCAATTCTTCCGGCAGCGGGCGGCGGCGGTGCTCCACCGGCCCCCACTCAGGCAGGGGCAGCCGCTGCATGGCCCCAAAGGCCCGGGCCTTCAGGCCGGGATAACGGCCTTGCAGCTCATAAATCAGCTCCTTGATCTCCTGGCGCTTGGTGTTCCCGTCGGCGGGACAGCGGTTTTCCACCACCGGCAGCTCCAACCGCTGGGCGGTGTGGCGGATCAGGTTCTCCCCACAGTAAAGCAGGGGGCGTATCTGTGTGATTCCCGTCCGGTCCAGCCAGGTGACGGGCTGGAAACAGGACAGCCGCCCCTCGAAAATCAGGGACATGAAAAAGGTCTCCACAGCGTCGTCGTAGTGGTGGCCCAGGGCGATTTTGGATATTCCACGCTCCTGGAGGGCGGCATGAAGGGCACCCCGGCGCATCTTGGCACACATGGAACAGGGATTTTTCTCCCGGCGCAGGTCAAAGATGATGTGTTGTATCTCGCTGTTTAAAATGGTATAGGACACCCCCAGCTCCTGGCACAGGGCCCCGATGGGGGAAAAATCCAGGGGCTCTATCCCGTCGGCGTGACCCATATCCAGGGTAAAAGCCTCTACCGTGTACGGAATGGGGTAAAACTCCCGCAGCTTTGCCAGGGCCGCCAGCAGCATCAGGGAGTCCTTCCCTCCGGACACTCCCACCGCAATCCGGTCGCCGGGGCTGATCATATTGTAATCCTCCACACACCGGCGTATGAGGGAAAGTATTTTGTTCATGGGACGCCTCCTTTTCCCCGGTATTTTACCATAAAAGGACCGTTTTCCGCAAGTCAAAAACGAAAATTGAACGGGAGATTTCAGGAGTATTCATAAGTAAAATCAAGAAAATAGGAGATATAAAAGAATTTCTAAAAATTTCCCTCAAAAACCGTTGACACCCGGCGGGCCCCGTACTATAATACAACACGCTCCGTCTGTATGGTTTTCGGGGCGAAATGTTTGTCACAGAGCATTTTTCACATAAATGTAAAGGAAATTGGAGGTTTCACCTATGTCCACGTTCATGGCCAAAAAGGGCAGCATCGAGCGGAAATGGTACGTGATCGACGCCGCCGGCAAGCCTATGGGCAAGACCGCTGTCATCGCCGCCGACCTGCTGCGGGGCAAGCGCAAGCCCGAGTTCACTCCCCACGCCGACTGCGGCGACTTCGTTATCATCATCAACGCCGAGAAGGCGGTGCTCACCGGCAAGAAGCTGGACCAGAAGTTCTACCGCACCCACTCCGGCTGGGTGGGCGGCCTGAAGGAGACCAAGTACCGAACCCTGATGCAGACCAAGCCCGAGCTGGCCATGAAGCTGGCTGTCAAGGGCATGATGCCCAAGAACAGCCTGTCCCGTGAGGGACTGACCCGCCTGCACATCTACCGCGGCGGCGAACACAACCACGCCGCCCAGAAGCCCGAGCTCTGGGACGCCGAGTAAGGAGGATTAGAGTATGTATAAGAGCAAGAAGCCTTATTTCTATGGAACCGGCCGCCGGAAGTCCTCCGTGGCCCGTGTCCATCTGTTCGAGAACGGCACCGGCGCTATCACCATCAACGGCCGTGACATCGACGACTACTTCGGTCTGGAGACCCTGAAGCTCATTGCCCGCCAGCCCCTGGTGGCCACCGAGCAGGTGGGCAAAGTGGACATCGTTGCCACCGTCACCGGCGGCGGCGTCACCGGCCAGGCCGGTGCCATCCGCCACGGCATCTCCCGCGCCCTGCTGCTGGTCAGTGAGGAGTTCCGCCCCACCCTGAAGGCCGCCGGCTTCCTCACCCGCGACCCTCGTATGAAGGAGCGCAAGAAATACGGCCTGAAGGCCGCCCGCCGCGCCCCCCAGTTCAGCAAGCGCTGATTTTCACCTCTTATATTTCAAACTGCCAGCCTGTTGGGCTGGCAGTTTTCTGTGTCTGTAAACAATTTTTGAACTCCGCAAAAACCCCTTGACATTTTTTTCTTTCGGGGTAAAATAATCAACACGTTAATCATTAACCGATTAACGATTTGTTTGAAAGGAGGTCTTCTCGTGGAAGTATCGTTTCACGAGATGGAGCTGCTGTCCCGCAGCCTGAGCAATGCTCACCGCTCAGCGGTGCAGGCGGAGCTGAACGCCGCCGGCCTGGAGAAGGTGGGCCACCCCATGCTGGTGTCCATCCTCCAGTCCGCCGACGAGGACCCGGAGGGCCAGTTTCAGGCCCAGCGGGAGCTGGCTGACCTGCTCCACGTCTCCCCTCCCGCCATAGCCAACTCGTTAAAATGCTTGGAACGGGACGGCTATGTCCGCCGAGAGCCCTGGCCCAGGGACGCCCGGCGCAACCGGGTGATTCTCACCGAAAAGGGGACCGAAGCCGTGGAGGGCTGCCGGGCCGTATTCCTCCGGGTGTCCGCCCGGATGATGGACGGTTTTACCCCCGAGGAGCTGGCCCTGCTGGCTCAGTTTCAGCGCCGGATGCTGGACAATCTGACCCGTCCGGATTCCCACGAAAAGGAGTGATTTTACCTTGCTTTCCCTGTTCCTGACCCACCTTGAGGGTTACAAAAAGGACGCTATCAAATCCCCCATCCTGATTATTCTGGAGGTCATCTGCGAGCTGCTCCTCCCCCTGGTGATGGCGGAAATTGTAGATGCGGCCATCCCCTCGGGGGACGTGGGCTATATCTTTGCCATGGGCGGCCTGATGCTGGTTCTGGCTGTGCTGGCCATGGCCTGCGGCGTGGGCTCCGCCAAATACGCCACCTTTGCCAGCCAGGGCTTTGGCGGCAATCTGCGCCAATGCCTGTTTAATAAGGTGCAGGACTTCTCCTTCGCCGACATCGACCGCTTTTCCTCCGCCTCCCTTATCACCCGCATGACCAACGACGTGAACGCCATGACTATGATGCTGTCTATGGGCCTGCGGATGCTGGTGCGGGCTCCGGTGATGCTCCTTGTCGCTCTGGGGGTCAGCCTGTATCTCAACGCCAGACTGGCTGTGATTCTGCTGGTGGTCATCCCCCTGATGGCGCTGGCCATCGCGGTGCTGATGAAGGTCTGTACCAGGCTCTTTGAGCGGATGCAGAAGAAGATCGACGGACTGAACAACGTCCTCCAGGAGAATCTGGTGGCCATCCGAGTGGTGAAGGCCTTTGTCCGGGAGGACCACGAGCGGAAGAAGTTCAACCGCGCCAGCGACGAGCTGATGGAGGCCGGTCTCACAGTGGGAATGCGGATCATCGCCATCATGCCCATCATGATGCTGTGTCTGAACGGGGCCACCCTGGCCGTCCTCTACTTCGGGGGCCGCATGGTTATGGGGGGCGATTTCGAGCTGGGCGACCTGAACGCTTTCCTCAGCTACATCATGCAGGTGCTGATGAGTGTGATGATGGTGGCCATGTCTTTGCTCCAGCTGTCCCGGTCTCAGGCCTGCGCCCGGCGGATTAACGAGGTCCTGGAGGCCGTCCCCTCGGTGCAGGATAAGGAGGAGACCGTCCCCCTCCCCGCCCCCAGGGGCCGGGTGGAGTTTAAGGACGTGTCCTTTAAATACGCCGCCTCCGGCACCGGGGACGACGTACTGTCCCACATCAGCTTTGCCGTGGAGCCGGGGCAGTTTGTGGCCATTGTGGGGGGCACCGGCACGGGAAAATCCTCCCTGGTCAATCTCATTCCCCGGTTTTACGACGTCACCGGCGGGGCCGTGCTGGTGGACGGGGTGGACGTGCGGGACTACCCCCTGGAGGAGCTGCGCGCCCGCATCGGTATGGTGCTCCAGACCAACATCCTCTTTACCGGCACCATCCGGGAAAACCTGCTGTGGGGCAGGCCGGACGCCACCGAGGAGGAGATGGTCCAGGCGGCGAAAGACGCCCAGGCCTACGACTTCATCATGTCCCTGCCTGAGGGCTTCGACACCCAGCTGACCCAGGGGGGCACCAACGTCTCCGGCGGGCAGAAGCAGCGGCTGTGCATCGCCCGGGCCATGCTCCGCAGGCCGGCCATCCTCATTTTGGACGACTCCACCTCCGCCGTGGACTCGGCCACCGAGGCGGCCATCCGGGAGTCCTTCCACAACAACCTCAAGGACACCACCGTCATCATCATCGCCCAGCGCATCTCGTCGGTGCAGTACGCAGACGAAATTCTTATCCTGGACGACGACCACATCGCCGGACGGGGCACCCATGAGGAACTGATAAAAACCAGCAAAATCTATCAGGAGATCTATCAATCTCAGCAAGAGGGGGTGGGCGGATAATGCCAGGACCTCATCACGCCCCAAAAGGGGGCTATGTCAAGCCCAAAAACATGAAAAAGACCATGGGCCGACTGGTGGGCTACCTCACCAAAAGCAAGCTGCCCCTGCTCTTTGTTCTGCTGTGCCTGCTGGTTTCGGTGGGCACCAACCTGGGCGGGTCGTATCTGGTGCGGCCCATTATCAACAACTTTATCTGGTCGGGCTGCACCGACTTCGCCGGGCTGGGCCGGGCCATCCTCGGGCTGGCAGGCATCTATCTGCTGGGCTGTCTGGCCACCTACGGCCAGTCTGCCGCTATGGTCCGGCTGGCGGAGAAAGGAGTCAACCGGCTGCGCAAGGACCCCTTTGACAGCTTACAGAAGCTCCCCCTGTCCTATTTCGACCAGCATCCCCATGGGGAGCTCATGAGCCGGTTCACCAACGACGCGGACAATGTGCAGATGGCCCTGCAGCAGAGCATGGTCTCCCTGTTCTCCAGCTGTCTCATGTTCGTGGGGCTGGTGACCCTCATGCTGGTTATCAACTGGAAGCTGTTCCTTGCCACCGCCCTGGTGCTGGCCCTTACCATGTTCCTGTTTAAGCAGCTGGGCAGCCGGAGCCGCCGGTTTTACCAGCAGCAGCAGGCCGCCCTGGGGGCCGTCAACGGGGAAATTCAGGAGACCATCGAGGGGTTGAAGGTGGTAAAGGCTTTCACCCACGAGGAGGCGGCCAAGGAAAAATTCCAGGCGCTGAACAACACCTATCGGGACGCGGCCCAGAAGGCTAACTTCTATTCCGGGGTTATTATGCCGGTGGCGGGCAACCTGATGAACATCAGCTACGCCCTCACCGCCGCCTTCGGCGGACTGCTCTCCGTCCTCCAGGGCTTCGACCTGGGCGGGCTGGCTATCTACCTCAACTACTCCCGGCAGGTGGGCCAGCCCCTGAATCAGATCTCCCAGCAGATGACCACTCTGCTGTCCGCCCTGGCGGGTGCGGAGCGCATTTTTGAGGTGATGGACACCGCCGGCGAGGTGAATGAGGGCTCTGTCACCCTGATTCCCGCCGAGAAGGACGCCAACGGCACCCTCTCCCCCTTCACCGGGACGGGACGACCCCGGACCTGGGCCTGGAGGGTCCCCCGGGGCAACGGCATGGAGTTGGTTCCCGTCTTTGTGGGGGAAGACGAGGTCCTCACCGAAATTACCGACCCGGAGGCCGTCCCCGACCCCGCTATGCTGGCCGACCACGGCTGGGCCTGGAAGTACCCCGACCCCGACGGGGAGATGGGGCTCCACCTCATTCGAGGCACGGTGCGAAACGTCCCCGGGGAGGACTACTGCCTTACCGAGCTGCGGGGGGCGGTGCGGTTCAGCCATGTGGACTTCTCCTATGTCCCCGGTAAGCGGATTTTGAAGGACGTGTCGGTCTATGCCGACCCGGGGCAGAAGATCGCCTTTGTGGGCTCCACCGGGGCGGGCAAGACCACCATTACCAACCTGATCAACCGGTTCTACGAGATCGAGGGGGGCATGATCACCTACGACGGCATCCGGGTGAAGGCCATCCGCAAGGAGGACCTGCGCCGGTCACTGGGGGCGGTGCTCCAGGACACCCACCTGTTTACGGGGACCATTATGGACAACATCCGCTATGGCCGGCTGGACGCCACCGACGAGGAGTGCATCGCCGCCGCCAGGAGCGCTAACGCCCATTCCTTTATCCGCCGCCTGCCTGAGGGCTACCAGACCCAGGTCACCGGAGACGGGGCCAACCTGTCCCAGGGCCAGCGGCAGTTGCTGGCCATCGCCCGGGCCGCCGTGGCCGACCCGCCGGTGATGATTCTGGACGAGGCCACCTCCTCCATCGACACCCGGACCGAGGCTCTGATTCAAAAGGGCATGGACACCCTTATGGAGGGGAGGACGGTGTTCGTCATTGCACATCGGCTGTCCACCGTGCGCAACTCCAACTGCATTGTGGTCATTGAGCACGGCGAGATTGAGGAAAAGGGCAGCCATGAGCGCCTTCTGGAGGAAAAAGGCCGGTACTACCGGCTGTACACCGGACAGTTCCAGCTGTCCTGACACGAAAGGGCCCCGCCGGCTGGCGGGGCCCCTTTGCTATACCGTCACATATTTCTCCAGCGACTGTTCCACTAAGCTGTTCAGCGACATATTGCGGGCGGCGGCGCAGATGGCCGCTCTCCGGTGCAGCTCCGGAGAAATACGGACGTTAAAGCTGCCCTTGTAGGCCCGCTCCGGCTCGATCCCCTGGGCCTGGCACAGCTCCAGATAGTCTTCCACCGCGCCGTGGAAGTCCTCCAGCAGTTCCTGGGCGGTCGTCCCCTCGTAGGAAATCAGACTCCGAATGCCCATCACCTGTCCAAACAGCACCTTGTCCTCCTCGGAAAATTCCACGCTGCCCACGTAGCCCTTATATTCCATCGTATTTTTCACAGCAATCCCTCCTGTTCCAAAACCTCCAGCAGCTGCTTGACCTGATACTCCAAAAGCTCTTTTCTTGGGTGGGGCTTGTGCAGCAAAATCGGTGCGCGACCCTCGCTGTAAAACAGCACGCGGGAACCACTGGTCTTTCCCTTGTTGAATCGCTGATAGGTCAAATAGCCCAACAGGGTCTCAGCCTCTTGGAAAGTAAAGTCCCGTGGTTTTGATTTCAGTCTTCGAATTAGCTTTTCCTTTTGCCCCATCGTATATCCCCTCACTGGATTTATTATACACGCTCAAAAGCAGTTATGCAACTATTTTTAGTTGCAAGGGCCCCGCCGGCGGGGCCTTCCCTATTCTTTCTGCTTTCCTCCTTTGAGCCACAGCCCGGCGGCGAAGCCGGCCATCATCAGCACATGGGTCCCCGCTGCCGCCAGGGGTCTGAGGGTAAAAAGGACATAGGCGGACTTAGGGCCGTCAAAGAGGGGATAAAACCAGGCCAGCCGGGCCAGCAGCTGGGGGTACAGAACCATCCGCAGGATGTTCGGCCCGCCCCGGCCGACCCAGACGCACAGCGCGGCAGGCAGAACCGTCCAAACAATCAGAAAACACCCCGTCTGCCAGCGGCCCGAGGGCCGGCATTTGAGCCAATACCCTCCCAGCTCCCACAAAAACGGGAGCAGAATGCCCAGCCCATAGATCATCCACTCAATACGGAAGTCTCTCCCAAACACATAGTTTACCACAACAAAGCAGGCCAGACAGGACAGCGCCTGCATCGCCGCCAGCCAGAGGGTGCTGACCCCCAGTCGTTTCAGCATATCGGCAGCGCCTCCTCTCCTCAATACAGTGGGATGAAAAACAGCCAGGGAGCGGTGATTACTGCCATTGCCAGGGCGATTTTATGCCGCTCCCCCTCACTGAGCAGAACGCAGCTTTTCATAGCCCATTTGTCAAAGCGGTAGATGCAGTACCCGGCCAGGGCGACCCCCGCCAGCGTCCAGAGAAAGGCCGCGGGGTGGCCGAAGGGGTTGTGCATCGCGTAGGACAGGGACTCATACCACCAGGAGTTGGCCTCTGCGTTTGATACAATCGAGAGGGCCACCACCATCCACAGCACCCCGACAAAGTCAGCCAGAAAGCCCAGCAGCCAGAATTTCCACCACAGTTTCCTGACCACCGCCCATTTGTTCCGATTCTTTAAGACAAACAGCGCCCCGGTGAGCACCAGGCAGTCGATGAGCAGGTTCCCCGGCAGGATTACCAGCCACACCTGGGGGAATATCCACAGCAGCCAGATAGGCAGCAGGACATTATACAGGCGCACCTCTTTTTTCACACTGTTCCCCTCCCCTCCTTCGGCACCGCTCGGCGGTAGAGCCAGCCCAGCATGTTGCCCGCCAGGGCGGGGACGGCAATCATAAAGCAGTGGAACAGGGCGGTGTAGTTATATACCAGATAGACCATGGGCAGGTAGCACACGAAGCAGGCCACGGGGTACAGGGGGCACACCCCCTGGCGCTTGCCCAGGGACAGTCCGGAGCAGAAGCCGGCCACAGGGAGCATCAGGTAGGGCAGGAGCAGGCCGGACAGGACAGGCACGTCGGCCACCGCCGCGTGGTCGATCCAGTTCAGCACCGGGGGCAGGACATCGCACAGCAGCAGGACCAGGGGCAGATAGGGCAGGGTCTCCCGCCACTTCAGGGGGGACGGCCCAGGGGCCAGCCCCAGCAGGGCGCGCAGCTGCATCACCTCCACATACCAGCCGATCCACCGCCCCAGCCAGATCACAGCATAAAACAGCACCAGCATCCCCATCCACAGTGCCCAGGCCCGGCCGTCCCGCAGGTCCACGCACATCCACAGGACCAGCGCCACCTCCAGCGCGGTGACCCCCAGGTGGAGCAGCGACCGGCGGACCAGGGTAGGACCGTCGTCGGCAAAGGGCAGGGTGGCCGCCCCCAGCGTGGCTCCCAGGGCGGTACACAGCAGGCAGGCCGCCAGGGAGGGGCTCCGGGCGTTGGTAAGATAGGGCACCAGGGCCACACTGGCCACCAGTCCCAAAATGCCCCCCATGATGATCCGGGCCAGGCAGGCCCTGTCAAGCTTTTTCATGTCCGTTCCTCCTCCCCGGATTCAGGGTCTCCTTGATTTTCTTCACGTACCGCCGGGACACATAGGCCTTTACCGCCCCGTCCAAGGTCATGCAGATGGTGCCCGACAGTGACAGGTCCACCGCCGTGACCCGGTTCAGGTTGATGATCTCACTGTTGGAGATGCGGACAAACCGGGTTGGGTCCAGCCGCTCCTCCAGCTCGTAGAGCCGTAGGCGGACGGTGAAGGTCTCCGCCGCCGTCTGGGCGGACACCCCCTTGCCGTCGGCATAAAACCGGAGGAAGTCCCCCTGTGGCAGAAGCAGCTTCTCCTCCTCCCGCACCACCGGAACGGGCCCCAGGGCCAGTTTGGACAGGCTGTCCGCCAGACGGCACAGTTCCTCGCTCTCCTCCCCGGCCAGAATTACGATTTTGGGCTCCTGACGGCCCGGTTCGGTCCTGATCTCTACCTCCATGGGTCTCCCCCCTCTCTCGTCCCCAGTATAGCCCCTCTCCCCCGCCCTGTCTACCGTTTTGGGACAGTCGGTCATTTTTCCGGGATAGTCGGTCGTTTTTTCGTTGACAGATGGACCAAGTTAGGCTAAAATAGCATAGGCGCTTGTGCAATTTCATATGCCCGCGTAGCTCAGCTGGATAGAGCGACCGCCTCCTAAGCGGTAGGCCAGAGGTTCGAATCCCCCCGCGGGTGCCAGTATCAGCACAAAATCTTCGGTTTTCCGAGGATTTTGTGCTTTTTTCTACATCATCAAAGAGCTTCAGCAGATTTCCAGAGAATCGCTAGCCCAAATTGGGGAAAATATCTTGGCGCCGCAGTCAAACATTAGCTGCTTCTCAAACTTCTGACAAAATCCCCCGGATATGGTGGTACTGTTGGCGGTCCTTGCCGGGAAAAGCACACAAGATAGTCAAGACCACCCGTTATACGGGTGGTCTTGACTTTGGAAAGGATTATGCTTTTCGGTTTAAAAGCTCAATATATCGCTTGAAGACGGCGGCAACTTCGGCTCGGGTGGCGCTGCCGTTGGGGACCAGGAGACCGTTTCCGTAGCCGCTCACAATGCCGTTTTCCACGGCCCAGCACATGGAATCCCGGGCGTAGCCGCTGACCAACTGGGCGTCGCTGAACGACAGTGCTTTGCTGCCTGCCGCGGGACTGCCGGCATAGCGGTGCAGCATGGAGACAAGCTGCTCCCGGGTAATTATGCCCTCCGGGTTGGAACCATCGCTGATGCCGTGGGTCATTGCCCACTCCATGCCTCCCGCATACCAAGTTCCGCCCCCGGCTGTATCTGCGCCGTCCAGGCGGGCCAGCACGGTCATCAGCATGGCGCGGGACATGTTGTCATTGGGCGCAAAGGTGGAGGCGGTTTGGCCCTGGAACAGCTCCCGGGCGGAGACAAAGCCAATAGCGTCCTTCGCCCAGTGGCTGTTTGCATCGGAAAAATACTTGCTGTTGTCCTTCACGGTCACCACAGCTCCGTCCGACACCTGAAAAAGCACACCCTGCTGTGTGAGAACCGAGGTCTTGACGATCTCCTCCGCACCGCCGGGGTGGAGGATCACGGCTACCGTGCCGGGCCCGGGCTGGAGCACGGGCAGTTCCACCTTGACCGGCTGCTTGCTGGATGTTTGAACCGTGACGGAAATCAGGCCTCCACTGGTTACAGGCATCTCCGTAACAGGGAGCAGGATGGCTTTATTGCCGCGCTGGGCCTCCTGCGTGACCTGGGCGGGAAGCTTCACCTGGGCCACGGCCTTGCCGCGGCGGTCTATGGTGGTTTCGGCGGTCACCTTATCCGCACGGTTCACGGTGGTTTTGCTGGAGCCGTCCGGGTTTTGCACCGTCTTGACGGTAGAGCCGTCTTTCGCCTTTTCGGTGGAGGTTATGGTGCCGTCCTTCGCTGTTTCCACCACGGTCTGAGAGCCGTCGGGCCATTTTGTGGTGGTGGTGACAGCTCCGGTGGCCTGGTTTTTCCTGGTGGTGGTGGTAGAGCCGTCCGGATTTTTCTGGGTGCTGGTGGACACATTCCCGGAGGAGCTTCCCCCGCTGGAGGAGCCGCCGGAAGAACTGCCGCCGGTGGCCGGAATGGTCTCCCGCTCCATCACATAGCCGCAGATAGTACATTCCCTGTGCCGGCTGCCGGCCTGGCTGCTTGTCGCCCCCTGGTCTGTGATCCAGGAGCCGGCAGCGTGGGCGCCATAAGCGGTTTTTTCGCTGTTTTCCTTAATGGGACAGCCCTCCGCGCGGCATTCGCGCCAGTGGTGACCGGAGTTGTTATACCACATTGTGCTCCAGTCGTGGGTGTGACTGGGGTCAGGCGGTTCCGCTGTGGCCACCTCAACGACATAAGTGGTTTGCCTACCCTCGTAGGTGATGGTCAGGGTTTTACTGCCCGCCGTGCTGGAATCGAAGCCGCTGACCATATTTTCCGTAACCGGGACGGTCTGCGTGCTCTGGTCGGAGTAGGCCGCCTCAATGGTGAGCCCGGTCACGTCCAGCGGGGTGTTTACCGCGTAGCTGGTCTTATGGCCGGTGCTGTTCACCCGGATGGAGACGACGGTGGGCGCGTTGAAATCCGGAACGGTGATTGAGGCGGGGACTCCCGCCTCATGCGTCTGCGTGGAACGCAGACGCACAAAGTAGGTTCCGGGGGACAGATTGGGGATTTCGGTGCCGGTACAGGCCTTCGCGTCGGAGAAATCCGCCTGGGCGGCGTACTCCATCTCCGCCGTAACGCCGAGGATTTTTCCGTCCGCTCCGCCTGCCGAGGTGGGGGCGGTGGCAGACAGCCCGATGGGGGCGGCGGGACCGTCCGCCTTTGCGATGCTCCAGAGGATGTTTTTCGCATCGGAGGTTCCATCGTTCCACTGATAGCCGGGCTCCAGCGTGGCGACGGCGGTATAGCCGCCCACGGCGGTCCCCTTGTGCCCGGTCAGCGTGTAGCCGGCCCCTGCCTCCACGCCGGTCTGTTCGGCTCCCGTCCATTTCAGGTTGGCGTTCGCGGTGGGGATGGGAATACTGACGGGCGTGGGGTCCGGTGTTCCTCCACCGTTTCCTGTAACGGTCAAAATAACTGTCTGGGTAATATTTTTATTCCCCTCGGTATATTTTGCGGGAACTGTAACGGAAATGGTGTAAGGACTATCCATGTGCCCATACGCAGTATCAGGGATGATGTAAAGCGAATTTGTATTGATCTCCAGAGCTTTCAGATATCCTTGCCGGTCGCTGTATGTGTAATAAATGTCGCCGTCCTCAGTCGTGTTATTTTGTTGGTTCGCCTGCCTGCCGTTGATCGTAATATCTACAGGAATAAAGTCCAGAAATAGCGTGGTTCCGTTGTTGCTGGTTACATCCAACGAAAATTCAGCCTCTTGAGTGCTACTTATGGTTTCATTCGTATTCTCGAAGACAAAATCCCGCACAAGGTCTGCTCCGACCGAACTATCCAAGGCTGTCCAGTTGCCCTTGTCGTCCCGGACCAGTTTCAGGTTGGGCTTGTTGCTGGGGCAAAGGAGCTCAAAATCACTGTCAGCGGACTGGGGTGCCCTGACATATACATGGCCAAGTTCAGGAGCCTGCTGTGAAGCTCCGTTAAATATACTGCCGACGCCGATTCTGGTTGTCCCTGACACACTGCCGTCGATGGTCAAGGTCTGATCCTTGCACAAAACAAGGTCGCCGCCGCCCTGAAGGCTGGCCAATTCCAGATTGAGCAGATTGGTCAGGTGCAGAATACTGGAAGTAGGAACAACAAGTTCCGCACCATCAAGACTGCTGCCCGCTTTAGGCTTTAGCTCCTCCCCGCTACCAACCGTAAGGTTGGACAGGTTCTTCAGGGTAAGGCCGTCATTGAGGTTGCCCTTGCCTGTGTAAGCGACAGCGGCGTTTTTACTGCTGCCGGTGGCGCCGTCCACCATGGTGGTGGAGGTGTAATAAAGATTGAAGGTGACGTCTCCAGTTACTGGAAAGCGTTCGATGCTGGGAGTAGGCGGGGCAGGAGTATACTCCTGATCAAACCAATGGTTATTGTCAACAAAGGTTTCCAAAGCCCCGCAGGCGTAAAATTCCCCCATTTTGCTCGTGCCGATCATCGTAACAGTAGCGGGAATCGAAGATACGTTAGGATCTTCGTTGGTGGCAATGCTGCCAGCATAAACATTACCATTACTATTACCTATTTGGGGACAGTTCTCAATGATAATATTCCCGTGATTGCCGGATGGAGCGTTAATATTCAATCCCGTTGCGCCGCCGCAGAACAGATGGACGGCGTTCTTTGTACTTTGGCTGGGAACGATATTTCTCAAGGTGAGCGTATGCCCGTTTGCCATAATGGCATTTCGTACAGCGTTAGGAAAGGCAAGCTCCAGATTTTCAAAGGTAACGTCCGCCGCCAGAATGATTCCGCCAGTGCGAACGTTAATGCCGGCATTCGCAGAAACGCCGCGGAAGGTAATCTTCTTGTTGATCACCCAGGGAGCGTTTCTGTTTGCGTCGTTGCTCATGCACGTCCCACTTATTTCGATGACATCGCCATCGTTGGCTGCTGCCACGATTGCATCCAAATCCTTGACATTGTCAGCCACGCGGGTCGTTCCGGTCTGCCCGTCCACGGCCAGGGCCGTCCCCGGAAACGCCGCCACTATGACGCAAACCGCCAGCAAAGCCGCCGCGATACGAAATCTCATTTTGTGATACAAAATATTCCTCCTGTTCTGCTTCAGGCGCTTAGCCTGCTCCCCCGCACCGGCGGGAAATTTTGCTGTTTTCTATAATCATACTATGCAGGTATGATTATAGCAGATCAGCTCCGGCTTTGCAATAGAAATCTTCGTTGATCGGGTGGACTTTTTGAAACAATACAGAACATTGCTTTAGCCTTGAATCTGCATCAAAACTGTTGTAACTTCCGTTTCTTTTTGCTATACTTTTCAAAAAGAACGGGTCTCCGCCCCTGAACTGGCAGACCGGTTTGAGGTGTCCTAACGGACCATCAACCGGGATATTAAGGACATTTGCCGGAGCGGCGGGCCTGACAGACAGCTTCAATATCGACCTCGCCTCCCACTATAGAGACACGTTATCTCAAAAAATTGGATCAATCAGAGAGGCAATCCAAAACATGCATCGGATATCCTTTTCCTATATCTATGAGAAGTGGGAGAGCCTACGCACCATAGAGCCCTACCAGCTGATTTTCAAGTGGTCATCCTGGTATGTATGGGGGTACTGCCTGAAACGGCAGGCGTTTCGGCTGTTCAAGCTGAACCGCCTCTGGAGCCTGGAGACCGACACAGACACGTTTGCCTCCAGAAAACTGCCGGATTTGGAGCTGGACCGGCATGTTTCAGAGGCCAGAATACACCTCAGGGCGCTGTTTGAGGAGAGCCAGAAGTACCGCCTTGTTGAGGAGTACGGGCCGGACTGCTTTCAGAGAAAGCCGGAGGGTGGCCTCCTGTTTGAACGGGATTTTTCCAGCTGTTCCAATATGCGGGAGTGGATTCTGAGCTTTGGCGGCCGGGTGGAGGTACTGGAGCCGGAACAGCTTCGAGCAGACCTGCGGCAGCAGGCCAAAAAGATGTTGGAGCTGTACCAGGAACATGACATAGAGCTGTCGTGTATGTTCTGGTACAATGGGGGAACTGGAAAGGAGGCTGCAAAATGCCAGAATCGAGATGTGGACTGTTATGCGCTCAGTGTTCCTACTGTGAGCAGATGAACTGTTCGGACTGCGTACACATGAGTAAGCCGTTTTGGGGTGACAGCTGCCCTGTGAAATCCTGCTGCGAGGGCAAGGGCAAGGCGCACTGTGGAACGTATGACAGTTTCCTCTGTGTCCCCTGTGAACTGCTCCGCCAATTTGCCTATGACCCCAAACAGGGAGACAACGGCAAATGCATCGAACAATATAAGGTCTGGAGCAAGGCGAGCGCCGCTGTCTGAGTCAAAACTTCCGGCTAAGCTGGAGGCTTGAGTAGGCCCTATAGGGCCTACTACGGACAAAGCCCCTTAAGGGGCCCCGAAAGGTCTGCCGACCGCATTTCTTTCACGGGCCACCCCTTAAGGGGTATTTATTTATGGCAATCAATAGTAGAAAAGCAATAAAAACAGACAAAAAGCAAGAGAAGAGAAAATAAGAAAGAAAAGGCCGGAAAAAGAACGGACGTAAGAAGCGGATTGGATAACGGATTTAATCTGCAGCCAATTGAAAAAAGACTCAACAGGTTGTCTGGAAGAAGCA
>CAJUFJ010000060.1 GCA_910585815.1 uncultured Oscillospiraceae bacterium
GATGCGCCACCGGGCGGGCATCGGCATGAGCGAGCACTCCGACGCCGTGGTGGTCATCGTCTCGGAGGAGACGGGCTCCATCTCCGCCGCCGTGGGCGGAATGCTCAAGCGGCACTTGGCCCCCGAGACCCTGGAGCGCCTGCTGCGCAACGAGCTCCTCAATGACAAGCAGGAGGAGAAAAAGAGTGGTCAGCTCCCCCTGGTGGGGATGCTGCTGGGCGGAGGCAAGCGAGAGGAGGGCGGCCAGCTATGATGGCACGGCTGAAGGAGAGCCGGTGGGTCTACATTTTACTGTCGATTCTGCTGGCCATCATCTTCTGGTTCTATGTACGGGCCGCAGTGGACCCCAGCGGGGTTACCAACATCCACAATGTGCGGGTGGAGGTCACAGGCGCCAATGTGCTGGCCAGCCAGGGCCTGGCCATCTCGGAGATATCCCCCCAGGTGGTGGAGCTGCGGGTGGAGGGCCCCAACAGCGCCCGCACCAACCTGCTCCGCCACCGCAGCGGCCTGTATGTGCGGGTAGACGTGTCCAGCTGCGTGGAGGGGGTAAACACCCTGCGCTACAAGCCGGTTTGGCCGGAGCAGGTGAACACCGACGACCTGTCGGCCCCCAGCTCCACGGTTACCGTGACGGTGGAAAAGCTGTATAACAAGTCCTTCGACGTCCGCTTCCAGCTGGAGGGCAAGGTGGCCGGCAGCTACCAGATGGGCACCCCCGCCATTGAGCCTGAGCGGGTGGTGGTCAGCGGTCCGGTGGAGCAGGTAAACCAGGTGGACCGGGTGGCGGCCATCCTCAAAACCGAGGAGCTGAGCGAGCGATTTGCCGGCGACCTGCCTCTGGTCCCTCTGGACAAGCAGGGCAAGCCCCTGACCGACCTGGAGATCACCCTCAGCGCCGAGACGGCCTATGTGGTGGTGCCGGTGGTGGTGATGAAGGAGGTCCGGCTGACCGTCAACCTTCTGCCCGGCGGCGGCGCGACAGAGGATGACGCGGTGATGAACATTGATCCCCCGAGCATTGTGGTCTCGGGTTCCGAGGCCGACCTGGAGGGGCTGGAGGAGATTTCCCTGGGCAGCATCAACCTGTCTTCCGTGGTGGGCACCAACACCTTCCCCTTTGCCATCGAGCTGGACCCCAGCCTCACCAATGAGAGCGGTCTCACCACCGCCCAGGTGACGGTGACGGTGGACGGGCTGGATACCGAGGTGTTCCCGGTGACGAACATCCGCACCATTAACGAGCCCGAGGGCTACACCGTGGATATTGTGACCCAGAGCGTCCTGGTAACGGTCCGGGGGCCGGCGGAGGAGCTGGCTAAAATCGACGCCAGCCAGCTGCGGATTGTGGCCGACCTGTCCAACGTGACCACAGAGGGCACCAGCCAGGTGCCCGCCCATGTCCGTCTGGACGGCACCAGCACGGTGGGAGTTATCAACAACTACACCATTACGGTTAATATGAGCAGATAAGCGAGGAACACTATGGTTCAAAACGCGATTGTAAAGAAAATTGTCCGGGAGGGGGTGGCGGAGGTGTCCCTCCTGCGGCAGATGGAGTGCGGCCTGCACTGCGACGGGGCCTGCGCCGGCTGCTCGGCCAAGCCCCCCCAGGAGATCCTGGCCCTGGCCACCAACGGCATCGGGGCCAAGCCCGGCGACTTTGTGGAGGTGGAGCCCTCCGACGGACACAACATCAGCCCCTCGGTGGCGGTGTTCCTCCTGCCCTGCGTGGGGCTGGGAGTGGGCTACGCCCTGGGGACGAATGTGCTCCATCTCAGCGAGCTGACCGCCATGGTGACGGCCCTCTTAGGGTTGGCCGCCGGCTTTATCCCCGCCTTCCTCATGAATCGGGCCATCACCCGGAGCGCCGCCCCGGAGTTTGCCATCCTGAAGCAGCTGCGGCGGGGGTAAGGGATGTTCGGCTATGTGCGCCCCTTCCGGCCGGAGCTGAAATGCAAGGATTTTGACCTGTACCGGGCGACCTACTGCGGCCTGTGCCGCTGTCTCCGGCGGCGGTACGGCCTGATTGCCCCCATGCTCCTCAACTTTGATTTCACCTTTCTCGCCCTGCTGCTGTGGGAGCCGGAGGAGCGATTCACCCCCTGCCGGGGCCGGTGCCACGCCAACCCCCTGCGGAAGCTGCCCATGTGTCCCGACAGTCCCGCCCTGGAGCTGGCCGCCGACGAGAGCGTAATCCTGGCCTGGTGGAAGCTGCAAGACGGGGTGCAGGACGAGGGTCTGGTAAAGGGCCTGCCTGCCCGGGCGCTGTCCCTGCTGCTGCGACCCGCCTACCGAAAGGCCGCCCGGCGCTGCCCCGCCTTTGATGGGACGGTGCGGGACTGTCTGGCCGAGCTGTCCGCCCTGGAGCGGGAGGGCTGTCCCTCGCTGGACCGGACGGCGGACACCTTCGCCCGCCTGCTCCAGTCCGCCGCCCCCCGGGAGGGGGAGCGGGGGCGGGTGCTGGCCCAGCTGCTGTACCACCTGGGCCGGTGGATTTACCTGGCCGACGCCCGGGACGATCTGGAGGAGGACAGGCAGTCCGGCCGGTACAACCCGGTGGCCGCCCGCTACGGCCCGGACGGGGACGACGGGGCCCTGCGGCTGACCATGGACAACTCCCTGGCCCAAATGGGCGCCGCCCTCCAGCTGGGGGACTTCGGTTGCCGGACGGCTCTGCTGGAAAATATTGTATACCTCGGCCTGCCTCTAGTGGAGAGGGCCGTGTTTGATGGGACCTGGCGCGATATAAAAAAACAAAAGATTTGGAGAAACGACACATGAGAGACCCGTACAGCGTTTTGGGCGTGAGTCAGAACGCCAGCGACGACGAGGTGAAAAAGGCTTACCGGGAGCTGGCCCGAAAATATCACCCCGACAACTATCAGAACAACCCCCTGGCCGACCTGGCCGAGGAGAAGATGAAGGAGATCAACGAGGCCTACGACACCATCACCAAGCAGCGGTCGGGGGGCTATTCGGGGAGCTCCCCGGGGGGCTATGGCGGCTACCAGCAGAGGAGCTACTCCTCCGGCGACCCCGCCTATGCCCGCATCCGCAATCTGATCAACATGGGCGACCTGAACCAGGCGGAGCAACTGCTCTACGAGGTGGGCCAGAAGAACGGGGAGTGGTACTTCCTGTCGGGCAGCATCGCCTACCGGAAGGGCTGGATGGACGAGGCCATGCAGAACTATGTCCGGGCCGTGCAGATGGAGCCCAACAACATGGAGTACCGCCAGGCCCTGTCTGTGATGCAGCGGGGGACCATGGGCGGCTACCGCCCTGCGGGCTACGCCACGGGGATGGACGCCATGGACTGCTGCACCACCATGATGTGCCTCAACTGCCTGTGTGGGGGAGGCCGCTGTTAAATGGCCGGGCGGGATGGAAAACAGAGCGCCAATACGGCGCTGGGCGGAGTGATGGCGGCGGGCAGTCTGGTGGTCCTGTGGCTGGCCTGCGTGGCCCCCTCGGGCCGGATCGGCCTCACCGCCGCCGCCGGACTGTTCCCCATGGCCGCCACTCTCTACGCCGGGCGGACTGCGGGCTGCCTGTGCTGGGCGGCCGCCTCTCTGCTTGGCCTTTTTATGCTGCCCGACAAGGGGGTGGCCCTGCTGTTTCTGGCCTTTTTGGGGCTGTATCCGGTGATAAAGGGCCGCATCGAAACGCTGGACCGCCGGGCGGTGGAGTGGGGGCTGAAGCTGTGCTGGTTTGAAATGACCCTTACCCTGTTCTGGTTTGTGTTTCAGGAGCTGTTTCTGCCCGAGGCTCCGGCATGGCTGGCCAGCAATGCTGTGCTGGTCTATGTTCTGGGCGGCGTGGTTTTTATCTGTTATGACATTGGCTTATCCCAACTTATTACCCTTTTGCGCACCCGTCTGTACCGCGCGAAAGGACATTAAGGAGTGAATAACATGGTCAAAAGCATGACCGGGTACGGCCGGGCAGAGGAAATCTTCAACGGCTGTACCATAACTGTGGAGCTGCGCTCCGTCAACAACCGCTATCTGGACTGCAACGTCCGCATCCCCCGGCTGTACCTCTTTGCGGAGGACGGCATCAAAAGTCGGGTGCAGGGCGTGATCTCACGGGGAAAGGTGGATGTGTTTGTCACCCTGGACAGCACCGGCGCGGACAGGGTGCAGGTATCGGTAAACCGGCCGGTGGCCGACGGCTACTACCAGGCCCTGAAACAGCTCTCGGAGGACTACGGCCTGTCGGGGGAGATATCCGTGTCCCTGCTGTCCCGCTTCCCGGAGGTCCTGCTGGCCGAGAAGGCGGAGGAGGACGTGGAACAGATGGCCAGGGATATCTGCTCCGTGCTGGACCAGGCCCTGGCCGACTTCGACCAGATGCGCACCCGGGAGGGGGAGCGGCTGAAGGAGGATATCCTGTCCCGGGCCGTGACCATTGAGGAGAAGGTGGCCCTGGTGGAGCAGCGCTCCCCCCAGACGGTGGCCGAGTACCGGGCCAAGCTGGAGGCCCGGATGAATGAGGTGCTGTCCAACACCCAGCTGGACCCCGCCCGCATCCTCACCGAGGCGGCCATCTTTGCCGACAAGGTGGCGGTGGACGAGGAGACCGTCCGCCTGCGCAGCCACATCGGCCAGCTTCGGGAGATGCTCTCCAGGGGGGGAGCCACCGGCCGGAAGCTGGACTTCCTCATTCAGGAGTTTAACCGGGAGGCCAACACCATCGGCTCCAAGTGCAGCGACATTGAGATTTCCGCCCAGGTGGTGGACATCAAGGCGGAGATCGAGAAGATTCGGGAGCAGGTGCAGAATATCGAATAGAATTGGTTTGTAGGGCGTGACGACTCGGCACGCCGAAAATATGGAGACCGGAAAAACGGCGCGCCGAGGTCGTCGCGCCCTACAGGACAAGAATGGCGGGAGGGAATAGATTGAAGCTCATCAACATCGGCTTTGGCAGTCTGGTATCCGCCGGCAGGCTGGTGGCGGTGGTCAGCCCGGACTCCGCCCCCATAAAGCGCATGGCCCAGGAGGCCAGGGAGCGGGGTATCCTTATCGACGCCACCTACGGGCACAAAACCAGAGCGGTCCTGATAATGGACAACGACCATGTGGTGCTGTCCGCCCTGGCGCCGGAGGTCATCGCCGGCCGCCTGGAGGGCAGGGAGCCGGACAGCGGGGAGGAGAAGCCATGAAAAAGGAAAAGGGCCAGCTGATTGTGCTGTCCGGACCGTCGGGCGTGGGCAAGAGCACCGTAATCGCCGAGCTGCTCAGCCAGCGGGACAACATCTATTTCTCCGTGTCCTACACCACCCGGCAGCCCCGGGTGGGGGAACAGGACGGGGTGAATTACAACTTTGTGGACCGGGCGGAGTTTGAGCGGATGATCACCGCCGGCGAGCTGCTGGAGTACGCCGAGTATGTGAGCAATTACTACGGCACCTCGCTGAAGGCCATCCAGGACAAGCTGGACGCCGGCGTGGATGTGCTGCTGGACATCGAGGTCCAGGGGGCGGCCAAGGTGCGTGCGCGGTGCCCCGGGGCCCTGTTCATCTTCATCATCCCCCCCTCCTTCGAGGAGCTGTCCCGCCGCCTCCACCGCCGGGGCACCGACGGCGAGGACGTGATTGCCGGCCGGCTGGAGAAGGCCAGGGTGGAGTTCCGGGAGATTCCCAACTACGACTACCTGGTCATCAACGACAAGGTGTCGGGAGCGGTGGCGGAGATTGAGGCCATCCTCACCGCCGCCGAGTGCAGGGTGGAAAACCGAAAGTCTATTCTGACCCAGTTTGCGTAACAATAAAAGGAGCGCCGGACAGAGGCGCGTGACATGCCTCTGGGGCGTGACGATAACAGGAATAAGGAGTTTTTATTATGATGCTGGAACCCGCAATGAAGGACCTGCTGGAAAAGGTGCCCAGCCGCTATGAGCTGGTAAACGTGGTGGCCTGCAAGGCCCGCCGCATCGCCCGGGAGGCCGAGATGGCCGGCGAACCCCTGGATGAAAAGCCGGTGAGCATCGCCATCCAGGCCGTGGCCAGAGGTGAGCTGGACAACAGGGCCGGCGAACCGGAGCAGGCGGAGGGCTGAAGGCCGGTCCGCCGCCATTCGGATTGGAATGGACACGACAAGTCGTGTCCCTACACAGAAATTTTGTAGGGCTGCGACTTGTCGTGGCCGTTTTCCCCGGAGAGGGGACAAAAAGGGGGTGATGGCCCTTGGGCAGAAAAATCGCAAAGGTGGCCGTCGCCAGGGCGGTGTACGCCATTGACAAGCCCTACGACTACTTGGTGCCCCGGGAGCTGGAGGGCCGGCTGGAGCCCGGGATGCGGGTGCTGGTGCCCTTCGCCGCGGGCAACCGGGGGTCGGACGGGCTGGTGCTCTCCCTGTATGAGGCCCCCTCGGCAGGGGAGTCGCTGAAGCTGATTCAGGCGGTGCTGGACGACCAGCCGGTGCTGGACGCCAGGGCCATCCAGCTGGCCCTGTGGATGCGGGAACGCTGCTTCTGCACCGTCTACGACTGCGTAAAGGCCATGCTGCCTGCGGGGCTGTATTTCTCCCTGCGGGACCAGGTGGCCGTCCGGCCGGGGGTGGACCGGGAGCGGGCCTACCGGGCCGCCGAGGGCTCGCCCGCCGCCGTCCAGCTGCTGGACCTGCTTTGGAGCTGGGGCGGCAAGGGGGATATGGAGCAGATACGCCTGGCCTTCGGGGCCAGAGACCCCAACCCCGCCATCCGCCGGCTGACCGAGGCCGGGGTGACCGCCCTGGAGACTGCCGCCCAGCGGGCGGTGGGGGATAAGAAGGAGAAGCTGGCGGTGCTGGCCGTCCCGGCGGAGGACGCCATGGCCATGGTGGCCTCCAGACGGAAGTCCGCCCCCCTGCGGTACGCCGTGACCGAGCTGCTGTGCGCCTTGGGCGCCGCCTCGGTGAAGGACCTGTGCTACTTCACTGGGGCCTCCGCCTCCACCCTGAAATCCCTGGAAAAAAGCGGCATCCTCACCCTGGAGAAGCAGGAGGTGCTGCGCCGCATCCCTCTGGAGGACGTGGCCCCGGCAGAGCCCCCGGTGCTCAATAAAGAGCAGCAGGCGGCCTTCGAGGGGCTGGACGCCTTGGCCCGACAGGGGAGGCCCGCCGCCGCCCTGCTCTACGGGGTGACGGGCAGCGGCAAGACCCAGGTCTACATCCGCCTGATCCAGGAGACCCTGGCCCGGGGCCGCACCGCCCTGGTGTTGGTGCCCGAGATCGTCCTCACCCCCCAGCTGCTGCGGATCTTCGCCGCCCACTTCGGCAGACAGGTGGCGGTGCTCCACAGCTCGCTGCGCACGGGGGAGCGGTACGACGAGTGGAAGCGGGCCCGCCGGGGGGAGGCCCCGGTGGTGATCGGCACCCGCTCGGCTGTCTTCGCCCCCCTGGACAACCTGGGCCTCATCATTCTGGACGAGGAGCAGGAGAGCAGCTACAAGTCGGAAAACGTCCCCCGCTACCACGCCCGGGACGTGGCCAAATACCGCTGTGTTCAGAATCGGGCCCTGCTGGTGCTGGGCTCGGCCACCCCGTCGGTGGAGACCATGTATCAGGCGAAAGAGGGCCAGATCGGGCTGTTTCAGCTGAAAACGCGCTACAACCAGAAGGCCCTGCCCCAGGTGCTGGTGGTGGACCTGAAGGAGGAGCTGCGCCAGGGCAATGCCGGGGCCATCAGCTCTGTCCTGCGGGAGGAGCTGGCGGAGAACTTCAAGCGGGAGGAGCAGGCCATCCTGTTCCTGAACCGCCGGGGGGCCAGCCGGATGGTGTCCTGCGGGGAGTGCGGGGAGGTGCCCGAGTGCCCCCGGTGCTCGGTAAAGCTGACCTACCACTCGGCCAACAACCGCCTCATGTGCCACCACTGCGGCCACTCCCAGCCCCTGCCCCCGGTGTGCCCCGCCTGCGGCGGACTGCTCAATTTTGTGGGTACCGGCACCCAGCGGGTGGAGGAGGAACTGCGGGACCTGTTCCCCTGGGCGGAGGTGCTGCGGATGGATACGGATACCGTCTCCGCCGCCCACCCCCACGAGGAACTGCTGGACCGCTTCCGCAGGGAGCGCATCCCCGTGCTGGTGGGCACCCAGATGGTGGCTAAGGGGCTGGATTTTGAAAATGTCACCCTGGTGGGGGTGGTGGCCCCCGACCTGTCCCTCTATGTGGACGACTTCCGGGCGGGGGAGCGGACCTTTTCCCTCCTGACCCAGGTGGTGGGCCGGGCGGGCCGGGGGGAGAAGCAGGGCCGGGCGGTGATTCAGACCTTCACCCCCAAAAACGACGTGATCCGCTGCGCCGCCCTCCAGGATTACGACGGCTTCTATGAGCGGGAAATCGAGCTGCGCCGGCTGCGGAACGACCCGCCCTTTGCCCGGCATGTGGTGATTACCGCCTCCGGCCTGGAGGAGGGGGCGGTGCTGCGGTGCTGTTCCCGTCTGCGCCGCTGTCTGGAGCAGGACCTGCCCAAAATTCCCGGCCAGTGGCAGCTCCTCGGTCCCGCCCCCGCCGCCGTGGCCAAGGTGAACAACCGCTATCGCTACCGCCTCACCCTCACCGGACAGCCGGGGAAGGAGTTCCGGGCCCTGCTGGCCTACCTCCTCCAGGCGGCCCACCGGGATAAGGAAAACCGGGGCGTCTCCGTCTACGCGGACGCGGACCCCTATCATAATTGAGAATAAGCCCAAAGGAGAAGGAAGTATGGCAATCAGGACGATTTTGACCCAGGACGACCCCGCGCTGAATAAGGTGTGCCACCCCGTCACCCGGTTCGATGACAAGCTGGCCGATCTGCTGGACGACCTGAAGGAGACCCTGACCCAGGCCAACGGCATGGGGCTGGCGGCCCCTCAGGTGGGCATCCTCCGCCGGGCGGCCATTGTGCTGCTGGAGGACGAGAGCATGCTGGAGATGGTCAACCCGGAGATTCTGGACCAGCGGGGGGAGCAGCCCGGCTGGGAGGGCTGCCTGTCCCTGCCCGGCATGTGGGGCAATGTGATGCGGCCCGACTGGGTAAAGATCAGGGCCCAGGACCGGAACGGCCAGTGGTTTGAGATGGAAGGGACGGACATGACCGCCCGCTGCTTCTGCCACGAGATCAGCCATCTGGACGGCCACATGTACACCGAGCTCACCGAGCGCCTGTACACCGCCGAGGAGCTGGACGAGATTCTGGCCCAGGAGGGGGAGCAGGCGAACCATCCGAAGCGGGAGAGACGGGGAAGGAGAAGAAGATGAGAATCGTCTTTATGGGCACCCCTGCCTTCGCCGTTCCCTCGCTGGAGGGGCTGGCGGAGGCCGGACATCAGCTTGCAGGCGTGTTCAGCCAGCCGGATAAGCCGGTGGGCCGGCACCACAACAAGCTCCAGCCCACCCCGGTGAAGGAGCGGGCCCTGGCCCGCGGCATCCCCGTCTATCAGCCCGAGACCCTGCGGGATGGGACCGCCCTGTCCATTTTGCAGGAGCTGGCCCCGGAGCTGATTGTGGTGGCGGCCTACGGCCGCTTCCTCCCCGACGAGATTCTGGCCCTGCCCCCCAAGGGGTGCATTAACGTCCACTCCTCCCTCCTGCCCAAGTACCGGGGTTCTGCCCCCATCAACTGGGCCATCCTCAATGGGGAGCGGGTGACCGGCGTCACCATTCAGCGCATGGTCCGGGACATGGACGCGGGGGATATTATCCTCCAGCGGGCGGTGAAAATCGGGAAGACGGAGGATGCCGCCGCCCTCTACGACCGCCTGGCCCAACTGGGAGGGGAGCTGGCGGTGGAGGCTGTGGCCCAAATTCAGGCCGGAACCGCAACCTACACCCCCCAGGACCACACCCAGGCTACCCAGGCCCCTATGCTCTCCAAGGCGATGTCCCCGGTGGACTGGACCAGGAGCGCCCAGGAGATTTTTAACCAGATCCGGGGCCTGTACCCCTGGCCGGGGGCCTCTACCACGGCAATCACCGGCGAGCCCATCAAGCTGTGGGGGGCCCAGGTGGTGGAGCAGCATACCGACGCCGACCCCGGCACTGTGATTGCCGCCGCCTGGGGGGGGATCGACGTGGCCTGCGGCGACGGCCAGGTCCTGCGCATTCTGGAGCTCCAGGCCCCGGGCAAAAAGAGAATGTCCGTTGCCGCCTACCTGGCAGGAAACCCGATTCAGGTGTGATGACATGTATGATTTTGCCGGCTATGACCGCGTTTTAAATGCCCCGTGGCTCATGGAACGGTTCCGGGACCGCTATGTGGACCGAAAACGGCTGAGACAGGTGGGGCTGATGTGGAACTCCCTTCTCCCGCAGTACAGGCCCCGTCGTCTTCCCACGGAGGAGATCGCGCAGCTGGGAATCCCCAGGGACAAAAAGGTGTTTTTCTATTCGGAGCGAATCCGTATGCTGTACTCCGCCAGCTTTGGCGCGGTGGTGGATTATGTGGAGCAGCTGGAGCTCTGGGAGGATATCGACGCATATCTGTTTGATAGAACCATGGATTGGGTGGTAGCCATCACTCATGAGGACGTAACCCTTGTTTTAGGATTTAAAAGGCAGTGATTTGGTGAAGATACAAAAATTTGGCTCCCTCCGCTTCTGGGGGGACTGGTTTGGCCGGCCGATGGACAACTGCCACAAGCCGGTCAGCGCCAGCTTTGACGAGGCGGAAGGGCTGCTTGTAATCCAGTTTGACGAGGGCGAGACCTGTGAAATTTTCGGGGCCAGCGGCATTGTCAATACCTGGAACGACTTTCATGTGGAAAGGGCCGAGCGGATCGGGTGGACCTGGAACTATGACAGGGAGCGGGCACCGGAGAACCTGCGGCGGCGGGAATATGTTCTGGAGGATGGGACTGTGACCCGTACAGAGTACCACCGGGAGAGACTTGTCAGTCAGAAACGCTTTTCAGCGCAGGGAGAAAAAGCCTTTGCGATTTGTTGAGTGATGTAGGGGCGCACATTGTGCGCCCGTCCAGCCCCGGACGGGATAACGGCGGGCGGACAATGTCCGCCCCTACACCAAAAAAGAGGGAGGTAGATGTCCATGGACGCCCGGGAAGCGGCTCTGTTGGCGCTGAACGACTGCCAGCGGCAGGGGGGATGGTCGGACGCCATCTTGAAAAAGCGGCTGGCATCCGCCGGGCTGGACAGTCGTGATGGGGCGCTGGCCACACAGCTGTGCTTCGGCGTGCTGCAAAACCGGCTGTTGCTGGACTTTTACCTGTCCCACTTCTCCAATCTCCCCCTGAAGCGGATGGAGGGCCGGGTGGTGGAGGCCCTGCGGCTGGGGGCTTACCAGATGCTCTTTCTGGACAAGATTCCCCACAGCGCGGCGGTAAACGCCTCGGTGGAGCTGACCCGAAAGCACTGCAAAAACCCCCGGGCGGCGGGGATGGTCAACGGCATTTTGCGCAATCTGGAGCGGAACCTGGGCGGCCTGCCCACCGTTCCACAGACCGACCCGGTGAGCTACCTGTCCACCCTCTACTCCCACCCGGAATGGCTGGTAAGGGAGCTTCTCACCGCCCTGGGCAGCGAGGAGACAGCCAGACTGCTGGCCGCCAACAACAGCCAGGCCCCCATCACCGCCATGGCCAACACCATCAAAATCACGGTGGAGGGGCTGGCCGAAGCGCTGGCGGAGGAGGGGGTTACAGCCCAGCCCCACCCCTGGCTGGCCGATTGCCTGATTCTGTCCAAAACGGGCAATCTGGAGCGGCTGGCCGCCTTCCGTGACGGCCTGTTTTATGTTCAGGACCCGGCCAGCAAGCTGGCCGCCCTGGCGCTGGACCCCAAGCCGGACATGCAGGTGCTGGACTGCTGCGCCGCCCCTGGCGGCAAGAGCTTTGCCTGCGCGATCCGGATGGAGGGGAGGGGTGAGGTGATCTCCTGTGACCTCCACCCCCACAAGAAGAAGCTGATTCAGGCCGGGGCGGACCGCCTGGGCCTTGAAAATATTACCCCCATGACCGCCGACGGGAAGGCGTTCCGCCCCGAGTGGGAAAACGCCTTTGACCGGGTGCTGGTGGACGCCCCCTGCTCCGGCCTGGGGGTTATACGGAAGAAGCCGGATATCCGCTACAAGGACCGGTCGCCGCTGCTGGACCTGCCCCGGGTCCAGCGGGCCATTCTGGACAACGCTGCCCGTTATGTGAAACCCGGCGGGGTGCTGGTCTACTCCACTTGCACCCTCCTGCGCCGGGAGAATGAGGCGGTGGCCCTGGGCTTTTTGGCGGATCACCCGGACTTTCAGGCGGAGGGCTTCCCCCTGCCTGAGCACGTGGGGGACGCCCGAGGGGGGATACTCACCCTCTGGCCCCACCGCCAGGGGACAGACGGGTTTTTCATCGCAAAACTGCGCAGAGGGGGGTGAGCCCTGTGGTTGATATCAAATCCATGACCCCCGAGGAGCTGGCTGTCTGGCTGAAGGAGCTGGGGGAGCCCGCTTTCCGGGCCAAACAGGTCTTTCAGTGGCTGTACCGGGGGGTTACCTCCTTCCAGGAGATGACAAACCTGTCTAAGGCCCTGCGGCAGAAGCTGGAGGAGACGGCCCTCCTGACCCCGCCCACCGTGGCCCGGAAGCAGGAGTCGGCTCAGGACGGCACCATCAAATATCTGTGGCAGCTGGCCGACGGCAACTGCGTGGAGTCGGTGCTCATGCGCTACCAGCACGGCAATACGGTGTGTATTTCCTGCCAGGTGGGGTGCCGGATGGGGTGCGCCTTCTGCGCCTCCACCATCGCGGGGAAGGTCCGGGACCTGACGCCGGCAGAAATGTTGGATCAGGTGCTTTTTACCCAAATTGACAGTGGAGCGCCTGTTTCCAACATCGTTTTGATGGGAATTGGGGAACCACTGGACAATTTTGACACAGTTTTGCGCTTTTTGAACCTGGTAAACCACCCCGAAGGGCTGAACATCGGGATGCGGCACATCTCCCTGTCCACCTGCGGTTTAGTGGAGCAAATTGACAAACTGGCCCGGTATGGGTTACAATTGACGTTATCGGTCTCCCTCCACGCCCCCGACGACGAGACCCGGAGCAAAATCATGCCGGTAAATAAGAGCGTAGGGGTGGAGAAGCTGCTGGAGACCTGCCGCCGGTATTTTGAGGCCACCGGGCGGCGCATCTCCTATGAGTACGCCATGATTGACGGGGTGAACGACGCCGACTGGCAGGCCGACCTGCTGGCCAGGCAGCTGCGGGGCGCCCCGGCCCACGTAAATCTCATCCCCCTCAACGAGGTGGAGGAGAGTCCCTTAAAGCCCAGCCGCCGGGTGGCGGCGTTCCAGAAGCGTCTGGAGGGGCACGGCGTAACGGTCACCGTCCGGCGCAGGCTGGGGGGAGACATCGACGCCTCCTGCGGCCAGCTGCGCCGCAAGGCCATGCAGCAGGAGCCCCGGTAGGGCGGCCTGGGCCGTCTCCCGAATAGCAGGCGGAGAATCTGCCGAAAGACGTGACAAAGCAAGCAGCCGGGGAACCGGCGGAAACGAGGTTGAGCACTATGCAGGTATGGGGAGTTACCGACCGCGGCGCGGTACGGCAGCAGAATCAAGATGCCTACGCAGCCAGGGTGCTGGAGGATGGCCGGGTAATCGCCCTGGTGTGCGACGGCATGGGCGGCGCCCGGGCGGGCAATGTGGCCAGCACAATGGCGGTGGAGCTGTTCATGGAGGAGTTCCTCAAGCCGGGCCAGGAGGGCCCGGTGGAGGAGCGGATGGGCCATGCCGCCTCGGCGGCCAACCAGGCGGTGTTCCACCGGTCTGTCCACGACGACGACTGCGCCGGCATGGGCACCACCATGGTGGCGGTCTTGGCCGGGGAGCGGGAAGCCGTCATCCTCAACGAGGGGGACAGCCGGGCCTATCACATCAACACCGACGGGATTGTTCTGGTCACCCGGGACCACTCCCTGGTAGAGGACCTGGTGGAGCGGGGGGAGCTGACCCGGGAGCAGGCCCGCACCCACCCCCACAAGAACCTGATCACCCGGGCCCTGGGGGCGGAGCCTGCCCTGATGGCCGACTGCTTCCGCCAGCCCCTGAACGAGGGGGACTATCTGCTGCTGTGCAGCGACGGACTGAGCAACGTGGTCAACGAGCAGGAGATGCTCTACGAGGTGATCCACGGCGGGGGAGACGCCCAGTGCTGCCACCGCCTGCTGGAGATTGCCCTGAGCCGGGGCGCGCCGGACAATGTGACTGTCGTGCTGGTGAAACGCTAAGAATAGGAGGATATTTACCATGGACCAATACATCGGTAAATTACTCGATAACAGATATGAGATACTGGAGCTGGTGGGGACCGGCGGCATGGCCAAGGTGTATAAGGCCCGGTGCCACCGCTTAAACCGGCTGGTGGCCATCAAGATCCTGCGGGAGGACCTGTCCCAGGACGCCGAGTTCCGCCGCCGCTTCCACGACGAGTCCCAGGCCGTGGCCATGCTGTCCCATCCCAATATCGTGGCCGTATACGATGTGAGCCGCTCCTCCGAGCTGGAGTATATCGTTATGGAGCTGATTGACGGCATTACCCTGAAGCAGTACATGCAGAGGAAGGGCAACAAGCTGAACTGGCGGGAGGCCCTCCACTTCATCACCCAGATTACCAAGGCCCTGGGCCACGCCCACAGCCGGGGGATCATCCACCGGGACATCAAGCCCCACAACATCATGGTGCTGCGGGACGGCAGCGTGAAGGTGGCCGACTTCGGCATTGCCCGGGTGGCCTCCGGCGGACACAGCACCCTCACCCAGGAGGCTTTGGGCTCGGTGCACTATATCTCCCCGGAGCAGGCCCGGGGCAGCCACATCGACAGCCGGTCCGACCTGTATTCCGCCGGCGTGGTCCTCTACGAGATGATTACCGGCCGCCTGCCCTTCGAGGGGGACACCCCCGTGTCGGTGGCCATCCAGCATATCAACTCCATCCCCCTCTCCCCCCGGGAGCTGGACGACTCCATCCCCGAGGCCCTGGAGGCCATCACCATGAAGGCCATGGCCCCCAACCCGGACAACCGCTATCTGTCCGCCGATGAGATGCTGGCCGATCTGGAGGAATTTCGGAAGAACCCCAGCATCAATTTCGACTACAGCGCCTCCGAGCCCATCCCCGAGGAGAACCCGGAGGAGGATTACACCCAGGTCCGTCCCATCCACGCCGCCTCCGGCCGCTCCCTTCCCGAGCACCGGTATGAGGAGGAGGACTATCCCCCTCAGCGCCGCCGGCGGTATGAGGACGAGGACTACCCGCCCCAGCGCCGCCGCCGGTATGACGACGACGAGGAGGACTATTCCCGCCGCCGCCGGGGACCCATCTGGCCCGTGCTGCTGGCCGTGGCCGCCGTGCTGCTCTTTGTGGGGCTGACCTTCTCCTTCCTGTGGAAGACCATCTTCCCCGGGATACTGGCTCCGCCGGAAACCCACACCGTCCCCAAGCTGGTGGGCGAGGCCTACGACGCGGTGAAGGACAACACCGAGCTGCTGGCCGGCTTTACCCTCATCGAGGGGGAGACGGTGGCCAACGACGCCGACCCCGGCACCATCATCGACCAGGAGCCCAAGGGGGGCAAAGAGGTGGGGGAGAATGTCACCGAGATTAAGGTCACCATCAGCGGCGGGCCGGAGGTGGTGGAGATGATCCCCCTGGACGACATGGACTACCAAACCGCCTCCACCGCCCTGCGGAACATCGGGCTGAAGGCCGGCGTGCCCTCCTATGAGAACAGCGAGACCATTGAGCAGGGCTTTGTTATCTCCTACACCCCCATGGAGGGTGTTGAGGTGCCCCCGGGCACGGAGGTGCAGATTGTGTTGAGTAAGGGGCCCGAGGATAAGCCCTTCCCCATGCCCAAGCTGGTAGGGATGACCAAGGCCAGGGCGTTGGCCGAGATTGAAAATAAAAACTTGAAGCAGGGCAATGTGGAGCAAGAGGAGTATGACGACGAGATCGAGGAGGGCAAGGTCATCAGCCAGTACCCCCTGGAGAACGCCGAGGTGACCGAGGGCACCGAGGTCAACCTGGTAATCAGCAAGGGCCCCGACCCGGCCAACAAGCCGCCGGAGCCCCCCGCAGGCAATACAAAGACCGTCTCCGTCCCCCTCCACGGCTATGAGGGTATGGTCAGCGTGCGGCTGCTCATGGACGGCGTCGAGGTGGGCAGCAAGCTGGAGGACGCCACGTTGAACGAGGCGACCCCCTTCGAGGTGACCGGAACGGGGCAGAAGGAGCTGGCCTACTATATCAACGGCGAGGCCAGGGGTACCATCCCTGTGAACTTTGACGAATGAGCCAGGGCGTAATCCGAAAGGCCCTCAGCGGCTTCTACTATGTGGACGACGGCCGGACCGTCACCACCTGCCGGGCCCGGGGAAAGCACCGCCATGCGGGGGTGTCCCCCCTGGTGGGGGACCGGGTGCGGTTCACCCCCCTGGAGGACGGCTCCGGCGCGCTGGACGAGATACTCCCCCGGAAAAATGAGTTTTACCGCCCTGCGGTGGCCAACATCGACCTGCTGGTGGTGGTGGCCTCCCAGGCGGTGCCGGTGACCGACCCCTTCCTCATCGACCGGGTGGCCGCCATCGCCGCCGCCCGGGGCGTGGAGACCCTGATCTGCGTCAACAAGTGCGACCTGGAGCCGGGGGAGGACCTGGCCCGCATCTACGAGGGGGCGGGCTTCCCCACCCTGCGGGTGAGCGCTCAAACCGGGGAGGGGCTGGAGGCCCTCCGGCGCTGTCTTGCCGGGAAGGTGTGCGCCTTCACCGGCAACTCTGGTGTGGGCAAATCCAGCATTTTAAACGCCCTGGAGGCAAATTTTGACCTGGCCACCGGCGAGATCAGCGACAAGCTGGGCCGGGGCCGGCACACCACCCGCCATGTGGAGCTGTTCCACCTGTCCTGCGGGGCGCTGGCGGCGGACACCCCGGGCTTCTCCTCCTTCGATGTGGACAAGATGGAGCTGGCCCGGAAGGAGGAGCTGCAATACGCCTTCCGGGAGTTTGCCCCCTATCTGGGAACGTGCCGGTTTCAGGACTGCGCCCACGTGAAGGAGAAGGGCTGCGCCGTGCTGGCGGCGGTACGGGCGGGGGAGATCGCCCCCAGCCGCCACCAGAGCTACGTCCGCCTGTATGAGCAGGCCAGGGCGATTCCGGACTGGCAGAGGAAGGATATGTAGGGGCGGCCTGTGGCCGCCCGCAGAACTCTGTAGGGCGCGACGACCCGGCGCGCCGTTTCATGCGGCGGGCCGAGGTCGTCCCGCCCTACAGTTATGAATCAGGTGATTATTATGAACGAAATGATCCTCCTCAAGCTGGGGGAGATGGTCCTCAAGGGCCTGAACCGCCGCAGCTTTGAGGACAAGCTCCAGGCCAACATCTACCGCCGGCTGAACAATCTGGGCCAGTTCCGGGTGTACACCCGCCAGTCCACCACCTATGTGGAGCCCATGACCGACGCATGTGACATGGACGGGGCCTGGGAGGCGCTGACCCGCGTGTTCGGCGTGGTGGGTCTCAGCCGGGCTCGGGCCTGTGAGAAGGACAAGGACGCCATCCTTGCCGCCGCCCGGGAATATCTGGATGACAAGCTGTCCGCCGCCCGCACCTTCAAGGTGGAGACCAAGCGGGCGGATAAGACCTTCCCCATGACCTCCATCCAGCTCAGCCAGTACGTGGGCGGCGAGCTGGACGAGCTCTACCCTGACCTGAAGGTGGATGTCCACCACCCGGAGCTCACTGTCCACATCGAGGTCCGGGACTATGCCGCCTTTGTCCACGCCGACCCGGAGCCGGGAGCCGGCGGCCTGCCGGTGGGCATCAACGGCCGGGCGGTGTCTCTGCTGTCCGGGGGCATCGACTCCCCGGTGGCCTCCTGGATGATTGCCAAGCGGGGGGTGGCCCTGGAGATGGTCCACTTTTTCTCCTACCCCTACACCTCCAACGAGGCCAAAGAAAAGGTCATCGACTTGGCCCGGCTGCTCACTCCCTGGTGCGGCCGGCTCACCGTCCATGTGGTGCCCTTCACCGCCATCCAGGAGGAACTGCGCCGGTCCTGCCCCCAGGAGCTGTTTACACTGGTGATGCGCCGGTTTATGATGCGTATTTCAGAGAAGGTGGCCCAGCGGTGTGGGGCCAGGGCCCTGGTTACCGGCGAGTGCCTGGGCCAGGTGGCCAGCCAGACCATGGAGGCCATGGCCGTCACCGGTGCGGTGGCCAGCCTGCCCGTCCTGCGCCCGGTGGTGGGGATGGACAAGGAGGATATCGTGAAAATCGCCCGGAAAATCGGCACCTTCGAGACCTCCATCCTCCCCTATGAGGACTGCTGCACCGTCTTTACCCCCCGTCACCCCCGCCTGCGCCCCACTCTGGAGGAGCTGGAGGCGGCGGAGCAGGGGCTGGACATTGCGGGAATGGTCCAGGCCGCTGTGGACGGCATCGAGCGGATACAGGTATAAAAAAACTCCCTCGTTTCAAGCGAGGGAGTTTTGCTGTCTATCGCCGGCCAAAGCCGCCGCCCCGGGAACCGCCGCCGGAGAAACCACCGCCTCGTCCGCCGGAAAATCCACCGCCCCGGAAGGGACCGCTGCCGGAGAAACCGCCCCCTCTTGGGCCGGAGAAGCCGGTGAAATTACCGCCGCCGGGCCGGGGACCAGGTCCGCCCGGTCCCTTGGGGGGACGGGGCGGCGGTGGGGGAGGCGGCTGCCGCCAGTGGCGGCGGTACCAGTAGGAGCCCGGTCCGTGCCAGAAGAAGATGGGCCGGAACATCACCGGAGGGCTGGCGACGCCGTAATACCGGGTCCGATAGGTGTTGTAGCGGGTCCGGTCGATGGCGTTGACGACCAGAATAATGACAATAAGAATTGTGGCCAGCAGGAAAATACCGGCCATCCGGTCACTGCCGCTGGAATAGCCGGGGCTGTAACCGCTGTTGTTGTCCAGATAGCCCAGGCCGTAGTTGTCCACATAGAACTGGTTCAGCTCCAGAAACAGATTGAGGATACCGTCGCCATATTTGCCGCGCTCAACATACGGCTTGAGCGCGCTGTTTACATAGGTGGAGATCTGGCCGTCCGTCAGGGGGTAGTCCGGGCTGGCGGCCAGGTAGGCGTCCCTGGCGGAGGCGTCGATGACCAGGATGGCGTCGGAGGCGGACAGGCCGATGTCCATGCCCAGGTCATAGGCGTAGTCGTCAATGCTGCCGGGTACCGACTCCTTCACCGCCACAGCGATGATGCTGTCATACCGCCGGGCCCAGTTGGCGTTGTAAAGACTGATCTGCCGCTCCTGCTTGGAGGACAGTGTGCCTGTTTCATCCAGAATATAGTCGGCGAACTCCGTGACAGACAGGCTCTCGTCCAGCGCGGTGCTGCCGGAGGGCAGCGGCTCGGGGTCCCGCCGTCCGCCTCTGACCTGTCCGATGCCGATGGCCGCCACAATCATAACGGCGGTGAGCAGCCAAGCTACCCAGGTTTTTTGCAAAAATTTCATGGTATTCTCCTTGTTTGGGGTGCTTGATTTGTAGGGGCCGCCCCCCTGGGCGGCCCGTCAATACCGGAAGATAGGGGCGCCGAGGGCGGCGCCCCCTGCGGATATTACCCCCGCAGCTCCAGCAGCTTCTGTTTCAGCTCGCCCTCGATGCGGCCCAGCTCGGCCTCGGCGTCCTTCCGCTTTTGAGCTCCCTCGGTCTGAATCCGCATCACTTCGTCCAGAGTGGTGATAAGCTGCTGGTTGGTGTGCTGCAGGGTCTCGATAGAGACCACGCTCCGTTCCGCCTCCCGGGCGGTCTCGATGGTGCCCATTTTCAGCATGTCGGCGTTCTTTTGCAGCAGCTGATTGGTCATATCGGTAACGGCGGCCTGGGCGGCAGTGGCCTGCCGGCCGTGCTCCAGACCTAAGGCCAGCACCATCTGGCTTTTCCACAGGGGGATGGTGTTCACCAAGGAGGACTGGATTTTCTCCAGCATCTGTGTGTCGTTGTTTTGCAGCAGGCGGGTCTGGGGGCCCATCTGAATGGAGATCATCCGGGTGAGCTCCAGGTCGTGGAGCTTCTTCTCGAACCGGTTGCACAGGTTGGCAAAGTCGTTGTAGGCCTGGGCGTCCTCCTGGGCGCCGGTGGTCTCCGCCTTCTTCTTCAGCTCGGCCAGGTCATGGGCGCGCAGGTACTCCAGCCGCTTCTTGCCGGCCAGGATATACATGGTGAGCTCCTTGTAATACTTGGTGTTCAGCTCATACATCTGGTCGAACATGGCCACGTCCTTCATCAGGGTGACCTG
>CAJUFJ010000061.1 GCA_910585815.1 uncultured Oscillospiraceae bacterium
AATCTTGAAAATGCCGATTTCAGAAAATCTCTCATTGTCAGACTGTGGTCTATTTCTGCATACTGGTCTAAGTATCCGATAGATGTATTTGCTTGCCAAATAATCTCCCCAGCATCAGGGAGAACCTGGTCTGTGCATATCTTTACCAGAGTGCTTTTCCCTGTTCCGTTTTGTCCTACAATACCGATATGTTCTCCTTTGTTCAGTGTTAATTCTGCATTTCTATAAAGAAGATTTTCGCCAAAAGAGTGCGTTAATCCGTGTACTTCCAATAAGCTCATTTGTCTCAATTCCTTTCTCTTTAATGCGTAAAAAAGAAAAAGGCAGAGGATAAACGCGCACAAAAGCGCACTACCCTCTGCCTATCATTCTATCATGTGAAATGAAAAGCAAAAGGCTATGGACAAAACATTGCCCATAGCCTCTATTACGCTAAATTCATGTACGGGAAATAAGCAATAGCCATCCAAAGTGACGCATCAACTTAGACGGGTACTGCTTTGTTTCCCGATGAAATCCTAAAGCGTTCTATACGCTATACTCTGCACAATGTTTCATCGGTTCGGATTGTACAGAGCTAATTCTCTTCACTCGTTTATCAGTCAAATGGAAATTCATACTGTCCCCTCCTTGGGAGTTTTTGAAACTTGGGTAAGATTATCATATTTTGGCGCGTTTGTCAACACACAAGTCAATGTTAGACAATATTCCTGCAAAAAAGATACTTTTCGCCTGCTTCGCAAAGTGTTGTCAGCAACTCCGCTCCATATTTTTTGTGGTCTTGTCCATATCAGTGAAATCCGCTTCCCTGAGATGGGCGTCCGCTTTATCGCCATCAATGATGGCGTGGACAGCGACGATCAGATGGGTAACGACTTTACCCCGTTCCGTAATATCATAAACGAGTGGTACGCCAAGGACACCTCGAAAAAGATACGGTCGGTTTTCCGCAACAAAGGGCTGTCAGGCCAGCGTTTATCCACCAATGCACCCTACGGCTACATAAAGGGAGAGGACGGGCACCTTTTGGTGGACGAGGAAACCGCCCCTGTGGTGGAGTTGATTTTTCAGTTGTGCGTGGAGGGCAACGGCCCCGGCAAAATTGCCCGTATGCTGAAAGAGCGGGAAATTCCTACACCGGGAACGCTTGAATTTCAACGGACAGGTCGGACACGCAATTATCACCCGGATGCACCATGCGCGTGGAATGAAAGCACCATCGCCAACATTCTGGGGCAGGATGCATATTTGGGCCGTACCACCAATTTTAAGACCACCAAGCTGTCCTATAAATGCAAAAAAACCATTGAGAATACCCCGGACAAGTGGGCTGTGTTTGAAAATACCCACAAGGCGATCATTGACCTGGAAACCTGGGAGATAGTGCAGAAAAATCGAGAGCAGCGCCGCCGTCCCACCAAGATGGGGGAAATGGGGATGTTCTCCGGGCTGGCCTACTGCGCCGACTGCGGAGCGAGACTGTATCATTGCCGGACGACCTCGTGGACGCATGAGCAGGAGTGCTACACATGCGCCAGCTACCGCACAAAAAAACAGTGTTCGGCCCATTACATCCGGGCTGTCGTGCTGGAGCAGCTTGTACTCCAGAATTTGCAGAGGGTGGTAGCCTACGCCCAGGACGATGAGGACGAGTTTGTGCAGCGAGTCATGGAGAATAAGACGGTGGCACAGCGTTGCGAGCAGGAGCGGGCCAAGCGCAAGCTGGAGAGACAGGAACGGCGTATCAACGAGCTGGACGCCATTATCCAGCGGCTTTATGAAGATCGCGTTGCGGGAGCGTTAAGCGTAGAGCGGTTTGCTAAGCTGTCCGAGGGCTATGAAAAGGAGCAGACGGATCTGAAGCAGTCCGCAGAGGAATTGCGAGAGATAGTAGCCTCCGCCGAGGCCCAGGCTGTCAATGTCCAGAGTTTTCTGAAAATCGTAAAGAAATACACCGAGCCAACTGAACTGACCCCGGCACTTTTGCGGGAGTTTGTGGAGAAAATCGTTATCCATGCTCCCGATAAATCCAGCGGCCATCGTGTCCAACGCATTGACGTACACTATAATTTTATCGGGGAGATTGATTTTTCCCCGGAATTTAGCCAGTACAGCAAAAAGACAACCGCATGACACTTTCGCATCATGCGGTTGCTCCCCAATAAAGAAAACTTCTTTATCAGGCACGCCCATGTCAGCGGCAGGCTTTTTCAGTCTGTACAGCCCGCTCTGCGGGGGATGGGAGTTTTCCACTACACCACGCGCTCAAAGATATCTGCTACCTGGATGGTCAGGTCGTCAAAGAGGCTGCATTTAAATTCGGTGGGGATGGAATCCCGTTCCTTCTGGGACATCTTGTTCAGAATGGCCTCCAGCTCCAGGCCGTAGGTGGCGTTGAGGACAAACTGTCCCCCCTCCGGCAGGTACTGCTCCACCGTGCGGTCGCCGGGGCTGACGATCCAGTACTCCCGCACGCCGCACTGGGCGTAGACCTTCATCTTGCGGCCGCGGTCGTACTGTGCCGTGCTGGGGGAGAGCACCTCCACCACCAGGTCGGGCGCTCCGTACACCCCGTCGGCCTTGACCTTATCCGGGTCGCAGACCACCATCATGTCCGGGATGAACCGGTCCTCCTCTGTCAGATAGACGTCCACCCCGTCGGCGAAGGGCTCGCATCTGCGGCCATTAAGATGGTGGGCGAAGATGCGGTAGATGTTTCCAATAACCCGGTTGTGATTGATGGCCGGGCTGGGCGACATGGCCACGAATTTGCCGCCGATCAGCTCCTCCGCCGGGTAGTCCTGATATGCCAGATTGGTGTTCATGACAGCACTCCTTTCCCTCTGGTTTCCACTGTTTCCGATTATGATTTTATTATACAGGATGGCCCGGAAATCCGCAAGGACATATTTCTTACCCGACGCACCTGAATGCTCCGGCCCGCAGTTAAAATTCTTGCTTTTTTTGGCGTTTTGTGATAGTCTGGATGGGCAAAGGAAGTGAAACCTGATGAATATTTACGAATCTGCTGAGGACTACCTGGAGGCCATCCTGATCCTGCGGGAGCGGCAGGGGGCGGTGCGCTCTATCGACGTGGTCCACCAGCTGGAGCTGACCAAACCCAGCGTCAGTGTGGCCATGAAGCGCTTCCGGGAGAACGGCTACATCGAGATGGACGGGGACGGGTTCATCACCCTGCTTCCCCCGGGGGAGGAGATCGCCCAACGCATCTACGGCCGGCACAAGATGCTGACCCGGTTCCTGCGGCTGCTGGGGGTGAGCGAGGAGAACGCCGCCGCCGACGCCTGCAAAATGGAGCACGACCTGAGCGAGGAGACCTTCGAGCGCATCCGGGAGCACGCCCTGCGTCAGGGTGTGGACCTCCTGGAGGAACAAAACTGAATACCAACAGCTGAGGCCCCCGCCTGCGGGGGCCTTTTTGCGGCCAAAAATGGGCGCAGTTTTCCGCCATTTCCATAAAGTGTATGGAAACGTACCACTTTGGGGGGAGTTTTCGGTATGGGTGGAGGGAACTCCCTCCGACACGGCTCCGCCGTGCCACCTCCCTCAAGGAGGGAGGCTATTTTCACGCCTCAACGGCTCCCTCAGAGAGGGAGCTGTCAGCCGCAGGCTGACTGAGGGAGTTTTTAAAGGAGGAACAAACTCATGCCAACCAACCACACACCACATTTCAACCTCAACCAATGGGAGCGCGACGACCGCATTCTGATGGACGATTTCAACGCGGACAACGCCAAAATCGACGCGGCCCTGAAAAGCGGGGCCGACGCTCGGGCGGCGCTGCAAGGGGCGCTGAACCGGAAAGGTAACTGCTCCATTGGGGTTTTTACCTACAACGGTACCGGTAAATACGGTCCGGACAACCCTACCCGGATTACCTTTCCCCGTGTGCCCGCCGCGTTTATCGTGTTCGGGCCGGGGGCAATCCTGATCGGCCGAGGCGGACAGAGCCAGGCTATTATCGATTCTTCCGCACTATATCAGGGCGCTACCTATACCACCACTATCACGCTTACATGGTCCGGCGCGTCATGTACATTTTATGCCAGCAGCGCCGACAGGCACCAGTTGAACGAAAACGGCCTTCATACCGTTATCGCGTTCTACGCAGAGAAATAAATATAGGAATCCCCGGGCTTTGGCCCGGGGATTCCTTCTCTGTACAAAACGCTTTAATATTTTGTATTAAGCGTTGTAACCATAGCTAAAGGTAAAGGTAAACTCACTGGTATCCACATCAGTACCGCCAGCACACTTCACGGTGAGCGTAACTTTGAGCTGACCATTACTGCCGTCGCTGTTCGGGGTCGCAGAAGAACCGGTATCATTCCGAGCCGCCGTGTAAGTGCCCCAATTCTTTACCTCATAAGATACACCGGTTCCAAGGCTCACTGCATCAAACAGATCAGTGATAGCCTCCTTTGCATCATCCTCACTCAAAATGCTATTATCAGCAGGAGCAGCAATCGTCGTGTTCACAGCTTCAAGAGCAGTCTTTGCGGCGTCGATCTTACCGTCAGCAGTGTTAGTAAAAGCCATGGCGGGAACGGTCAGGTTCAGCGCTACGGTCTCAGCCACATCGCCTTTGCTCAGGGTAACAGTAACCTTAGCGGAGCCAGCAGTGCCATCATTATCACCAGCAGTACCGTTCTGAGCCTCGGTCACGCCCATGCCAGTGCCAGTCCAGTCGAAAGAAGCATCAACGCCATTAGCAAGCGCCGCATTGACAGCAGCCTCAACAGCAGCCTTGATGTCAGCCTCAACGGCCTCGGGCTCAGCAGCGTCAAAGAGATCATTGGCGGTGCCGATAGCGGTCACAGCGGTCTTCACACCAGCCACAGCTGCGGCGGCGCTGACAATGGCGATATCGCCAGTCTGCTTGAAGGTAATCTTGGTGTTGCCCTTCATGCCAGTGATGCTGGTGATGTCATCGCCGTCCAGAGTAACAACGATGTCAGTGTAGCCAGCGGCCTCCAGCTTGGTGGAAATCTCGTCAGCAACCTTGGTCATGTCGGTCTCACCGTTCAGCGAAACATTCACAGTGTTACCAGTTACGGTAACAGTAGCAGTAGTGTTTCCGTTACCGCCGCCGTGGCTGCCGTCGGGCTGCGCATCGGTACCATTCCAGTCGTGGATAATGACCACAGAGGCGCGGCCGTTAGTCATGATGGCGCTGACCTTGAACAGGTAGGTGCCATTGCGGAAGTTCAGATCCTCCAGAGCGCTCTCCAGCTGAGACTTGCCCTCCAGCCACTCGGTGGTGGACTTGCCGTCGTTCTTCTGGATCAGCACGGCCTTCACGTCGTCGTGGACATAGAAGCCCTTGCTGGCGGCAGTGTCAACATACAGGGTGCTGTCCTTCAGGGAAGGAGCCTTGGTCATGTTGGGCTTGCCGGTGGTATCCTGGCTATTGCTGTCGGCGGTGCAGCCGTCGTCAGTGCCGTTGCCCCAAACTTCCTCATAGAGGGTGATGGTCTTGTTGTTGTTGTTGATGGCATACTCCAGCTCGGTGATATTCTTCACGAAGCTACCGGCAAAAGGAGTGCCCGTATTGGTCAGGGTCAGAGCAGGACTGCTGGCAGGAGTCTTGCCGACATTGCGGCCGGTGTCCGTGTAGAAGGCAGGAGTGACTTCCTTCACGGTACCGTCGGCCTTGTAGGTAACCTCATACCAGACGTTCTCGCCCATGGACTTCAGGCCGCTGGCAGCCAACTTGGAGCCCTTCTCGGTCAGGACAAGCCGCTCGCCGTTGGAGATGACCTCGCGGGTCCAGGTCCACTCGTCATTGGCATAGAACTCGTCCTTGACTTCACTCTTGTCGGAGTAAACCAGGGACTTGGTGGAACCGTTGTCCTCGCCCACCACAACAGCAGCGATGATGTAACCGTTGTTGTTGTACAGAGCATAGGTGCCGCCGGAGTAGGCCTTCAGGTAAGCGCCGTTATCATTGACCTCGCTCTTGATGTCGTTGGCGTTCCAGGTCACCAGGTCCACATTAGCGATACCAGTGGAGATGCTGTCCACGCCGCCGATAATGCCGACGTTGGTCTTAGCGGGAATGATGGCTGCATTGCTATCGTTCGTATCATCGATGGGATAATTGATAGCGTTCGCAGCAATCTCACTGTCGGAAGGAATCTTCTTCAGCTCAGGCACGATGTAAACGGTCTTGTCGTTGCCGTAGACATACTTGGCAGCGGCAGCCTTCAGGGAAGTGTTCTTGTCGTTGATCTTCTTGCCGGCGGCGCTCGCAGCAGGAGTGACCGTGCCGTCAGCGGCGGGAGCAAAGGCCTGGTGATCGTGATACTGGCCGGCCTTGTCCTTGCTGGTCTTGTTGGCATCCTGCTTGACCTCAGTCAGGGTGTAGACGCCGTCCTTGTCCACGGTGTAGGTACACCAGGTGTTCCACAGCGGGCCGGAGGTGAACTCAGCACCATCAGCGAAGGTAATGGCGTTAGCAGCACTCTTACCGCCCTGCTTGTAGAAGGAAATGCTGTTGGTCAGATCCATGGTGAACTCCACGAAGGTTCCGTCGGTCAGGATACCGGCGGCCTTGGCGGTCTGACGCTTCAGGTTGCTGGTGGCCAGATCGATGCCGGTGAGGAAGACGTAGTTGTTCACAGCGTCAACGATCTTCACGCCGATCAGGTAGCCATAGGGGTCCAGGTACACATTGTACTGGGTATCCTTCAGCTGCTGAGTAGCGCTGATGCTGGTGTAGTTGTCCAGGGTGTCGCTGTCGTACTCCACGGTGGTGTTGTAGTCGTACTGAGTACCGTCGCTCACCACATAGCTGTTCCGGGAGAAGCCGTTCAGAGTAACAGCAGCCAGGACCTCGGGATCAGAGATGGTCTGGATGTCGCCGTTAGAGGCAGTCACCAGGAAGATGTCGTCCTTCTTGACATCCTCGATAGCGAAGTCGTCGCCAGAGACCTTCAGGGTCTTGGTCTGACCAGACTCGCCAGCCACCTTGCAGGCGCCGGGGTACTTGTAGAAGACCTCGTCGTTGCCGCTGCCGTCGCTGGTCAGGGCATAGACTTTCAGGGAGACCTCGTCCTTCTTCTCGTTGTAGTCAGAGGTGGCCTGAGCCAGGTAGGTGTTGATCACGGCCACGTCGACTTCCTTGGTGTCAGCATTCACGAACACCTGAGTCAGAACGCCCTTGCCGGTCTGGCCCACGCCAGACTTGTAGGTCTTGGCCATGTAGGTCTCATCAAAATAGGAGTTAGCCTTGCCGGCAGCATTGGCCTTCAGCACAGTGTTGTTGTCAGTGGTGCCGGTCTTCTCATCGATGGACACACCGTCGATGGTGACGTCAAAGCTGTAGTTCTTGATGGTGTCGGAGCCCAGCAGGTCATACAGGTCCTTGCCGGTGACCTCAGTGGTCCACTCCTTGTCCAGCAGCTCCTTCTTCATGTAGGTGCCGATGGCCTTGCCGTCATACTCCCAGTGGCGGGAGGGGCGACCGAAGGCGTCGGTAGCGCTGTTGTTCAGGCGCAGCTTGCCGTCGTAGAGCTCCTCGCCCAGCTGCACGTAGTACTGGCCCTTGTGGTTGGCATCGGAAGCCACGTCGCTGGTGCGGCCCTCAATGGCGTTGTACTTCTTCTCAGTGCTGGTGCGGGAGGTGTACTCAGCACGGTAGTTCACCTTCACGCCGTTGAGCTCAACGCCCAGGGTGCCGGTGAAGTCCACCATCTCGGAGCGCAGGGCGTTCAGAGCCATCTGAGCGACCTGGTTACGAGTCATGGGGGTGCTGCCGTCGGAACCCACGCCGTTGAAGATGCCGATCTGGTTGCCCTGACGGACAGTGACCAGCACGAAGCCGTCGTTGTAGTCCTCAGCGTACTTGAAGTAGCCCAGGGCACGCATCATCATGGAGGCGGCCTCAATGGCAGTCACGGTGGCGCCGGGATCATAGATGCCGTCGCCGCGGCCGGACACGATGCCGTTGGCGGCGCAAGCGCCCACCCAGCCCCGCGCCCACTCATAATTGCCGCTCACGTCGGCAAAGGGGCAGGTGCTCACATAGTAGTTGTAATCCAGGTTCAGCAGCTTGCCCATCACAACTGCCATCTCAGCACGAGTGACAGGGCGGTCAGGACCAAAGCCACGGTCGTCGCCGACCATGACCTCAACGGCCTGCAAAACCTCGATTGCTTCGACGTTGTCAGTTTCCTTGACATCGTCATAGCCCGCAGCCGCGCTGGTACCAATCACCATCATGCCCAGGAGCATGACAGAGGCCAGAGTGAGGCTGAGGGCCCGCTTCAGGTTTCTCATTCGGATTTCCTCCTTACAAAATTTTTCGGCCTGAGAGGGGCCGGGATTTGATCAAAACGAGAACTCCATTTCAATTATGGTAGACTGTGGAGCGTCAACATTTTCGTAACAAAGTTCTGCGTTTTGACCAAATATTTTGAGATTTCTTAACCTTCTGCCAAAAACAGGCTTGTGTCACGCCCCTTACACGGGGTTAAAAAGTTGCGAAACTGAGGAGAAAATCCGTTAAACCTGACACGTTCAATGTCAAAAAGTAAATCTGGTAGACATCCGGTAGACGTCCTAAAATATGGAAAGCCGTCAACCCCCTGCGGCGCAGGGGATTGACGGCTTTTTTGGTAGACATTTGGTAGACCCGTGAAACTATAGGGTTTTCACTATTGTGGGACTAATTACAGTTCGATATACTCCCAATGGCTTCTGGTAAACAGCTGGGTACCCGTTTCGGTAATACGATAGCAATCCTCAAAGCGGAATCCGTATTCCTGGGAGCGGAAGAAGTGATCTCCCGCAATTGTCATACCGGCGTTCAGAACAGTTGGTACATCCCGGCGGAAGGTGGGAGGTTCCCCCTCAAACACGCCGATGCCGTGGGAAGCACTGGCCGGTGGGGGACCCCAGCCGTGATCCACAAAGTAGTCGTAATATCTTGCATAAATCTCTCCGGAGGTCATGCCAGGTTTAACCCATTCGCAAATTAGCTTTTCATGCAGTTCCAGCATGAAATCAATTTCCCTTTTCGTCTGGTCAGACATTTTTCCAAAAATTATGGGGCGGCCATAGGCAGAGGCATAGCCGGCATAGTGGCAGCCAATGTCAATATTGATGATGGTGTCGCGGCACAGCTTGTTGTGGGTGCTACGGCCGATACCCATTCGGCTTCGATAGCCGGAGTAGCACAGAATGGGGAAAGACGGTCCCTCACCACCATTGCGGTACAGCTCCGCTGCCAGTACACCCTCCAGCTCATACTCCGTCATTTCGGGGTTGATTTTGCCCAGAGCGTTGTCAAAGGCTTTTTCGGAAATCAGACAAGCTTGCTGCACCATTTCCGCCTCAAAGTCGGATTTGTTCATGCGCAGATCATTCAACGCTTCGCCAAAGTCGATCAGTTCAGCGCCGGGAAGACAGGCGCTCTCCACCTGCTGGTAGAGCTTGTGAGGCATAATAGCATAGTCGGCAAGACCGATTCTCCTTACCCCTCTGCCGTCGGTGACCTCACTGAAAAGCTGCTCCAGGTTGAAGTAATCCACGCCAATCCAGCCACGGACAGTTCCGTATGTATGTCCAAAGGCCTCACAGCCCCGGACCTGCTTCATCCCATAGGGGCCTGCTCCGGCGAATTCCGGCGCCTCTCCCCCCATCAGAACCAGGGGGTCGCCTTTCCGGCCCACCAATACACCGCCCACTTCGAACAGCGGCCAGTACTGGCTCAAGTAAAACACGTTGTCATAGGCACCGGTATTGGCGTAGCAAAGGACGGCATCCAGATTCTCCTCCTCCATCTTTTTTTGCAGGCGCTGGACTCGGCTGTCGTATTCAGTCTTGGGAACACAAATCATCTGTGCTGCTCCTTTCAAATTATTTGGTTGTTGTACTGGCTATGTCCCAGCCGGCGTAACGGCTGTCACGCAGGGCCTAACAGCAGATTGGGAACCAGGGTAGTCAGCGGGGGGAAGAATGCCTGAATCAGGGTAGCAATCAACATTCCAAGGGCAAAGATATACACCGTTTTGCCAATCCGACTGATAGGGGTGTTGGTGACGCCGCAAGCGGTAAACAGGCAGATACCCACTGGGGGCGTAATTGCGCCGATTGAGATGCACAGCAGGAAAAGGATACCAAATTGTATAGGATCGTATCCCATGCCGACCATCAACGGCTGCAATACAGGTACCAAGATCATCATGGCAGCCATACCCTCCATAAAAAGGCCCACAAGCAGCATAATCGCGATGATAACAATTGTTGTTCCGGCCAGGGAGGAAGATATGCTGGTTATAAAGCCGATTAGCATGTCCGGAAACCGCGCCCTGGTTAGGACCCAGCCGAAGGGTGCGGCCGCAGCGATGATGAACATGATAGAACCGGTGGACATGGCGGTATTTTTCAGTGCCCGGATAACCTCCTTCCAGTTCAGTTCCCGGTAGCATATACCCACAATCAGGCCGTAGAGAGCGGCAATGGCGCCGGACTCTGTGGCGGTAAAAACGCCGCTGCTGATACCGGCCAGAATGATGGCGGGGGCAAGCAACGCGGGAATGGCCTGAAGGAAGGAACTTCCAACCTCACGCAGAGAGGAACGGGTCCGTGTGGGGTAATTGCGCTTACGGGCATAGATAGAGGACACTACCATTAGGGATAAACCAAAGAGAATACCAGGCAGGAGGCCCGCCATCAGCAGGCGGCCAGGGGAGTCTCCCGTAATTGTTGCGTAAATCAGCAGTGTAGTGCTGGGAGGGATAATCGGGCCGATGGTGCCGCCGGCAGCCACACAGGAGACGGCGACATCGTCATCATAGCCTTCCTTACGCATAGTGGGAACGGTGATGGAGGCCACTGCGGCGGTGTCCGCATTGGAGGAACCCGACACACCAGCAAAGATCATGCAGGCCAGGATACTTACATGGCACATGCCGCCTTTCACATGACCCACCAGGGAGTTGCAGAAGTGCATAATACGGCGCGTAATTCCGCCGCTCCCCATCAGTTCCCCTGCGAAAATAAACAGCGGAACGGCCAGCAGTGACATAGAGTCGATGGAGTAGAGCATCCGCTGGGCAATAAACAGCAGCGAAGAAAAGCTCCCGTCCAGCAAAACCGCTGCCAAGGCACTGAGAAGCATGGAAAACGCGATAGGTACCCCCAGTACCAGGAGAAGCATAAAAATAATCAGCAGAGAGGCCAGAAGCATACTCATCCCTCCTTTTCTGGGGCAATCTGGTCGTCCTCATGGAGTGGGGTCAGGGTCTTTCCAGTCAGCAGACAGTAAATATTGTTAACCGAGAAGATAATCCAGAGGCAAGCACTGACAGGCAGCGCAATCTGAACATAAAACATGCTGAAATGCAAGGTGGGCAGCTTCTGGACCATATTATTTGAGGCCAGAATCGAGCCATGGTACACAAAGAAGCAGCCAATCAGAATGATGGAGAGCCAAATTGCGGTCTCTACTATCTTTCTGGGCAGAGGCGGCAGCTTGACCAGCAGATAGTCCAGGGCAAGGTGCCTGTGGTAATAGAATGCCAGGCCGCCGGCCAGCAACACTCCCCAGATCAGAAGCACCCGCATCAGCTCATCCCCCCACATGAAAGCGTGGCCCACAACGTAGCGCATGAAGACCTGTGCCACCGTAAGCGTCACCAGGGCACCAAAAATCGCAACGACAATGACCATTAGTACTTTTCGCAAATACTCTATAATTTTCAAATCATCACCTGTCTTTCTGTCAGCCGATGCGGGACACAGCCCTGGGGCTGTGTCCGCATTGGAACCTCCGCCGGTTTACTGACGGCCATCCTCCACCATCTGAATCAGCTGATCAGCCGTGGGAACATTGGACTTAAACTGATCCCACACCTTGGTGCAGGCCTCCTGGAATGGAGCACGGTCCGGCGTGTAAAGGGTGCAGCCAAACTCATCCCGCATCCGGTCATAGGCATCCTCAGTAAACGCAATCTGGGTGGGGTTAAACCAGTCGGCCATCTCAGCAAAGGATTCGTCAATGATCCGGCGCTGATTCTCGGTCAGACTCTGGTAAAATTTCTCATTCATCACAGGCGCTTCGGCGGTGTACATGTGGTTGGTAATCACAACGTCCTTCGCCACCTCGTAGAGGCTGTTAGAGATAAAGCCCTCCTGAGTGGTCTCAAAGCCGTCTACAACATGGGAGCGAACGGACTCGTACACGTCGTTCCAGGCCAGAGGGGTAGCGGCTGCGCCAATGGCGTCGAACAGCGCAATGTAGATTTCAGACTGGGGAGAACGCATTTTGACCCGATGCAGGTCCTCCATGCTCTCCACCGCGATGCCGTTGGTGTACATATCCCGGAATCCAGAGTGAATCCAGCACATCACCCGCAGACCAGTGCTGTCCAGCAGGTCTTGAGTCAGTTGGGTGCCCATCTCGCCCTCAAAAAGGACCCGCTCGATGTGATCATAGTCATCCCAGATAAAGGGAAGCTCAATCACCTGAAAATCAGGGACGTAGTTGGAGAAAATGCCGGTTCCGCCATAGGTAATATCAATATCGCCGGAGCGGACCGCCTCCACCAGCTCAGCCTGAGAGCCCAGCTGCGCCGCGGGATACAGCTCCACTGTGATAGCGCCACCGGATTTTTCCTTCACCAGCTCCGCCCAATATTCCACATTGCCCCAGAATGTGGTGGTTGTAGCGTGGTAGTCGCCCCAGACGATGTTAAGCGGCTCACAGGCGGGCTCACTGCCACCACCGCTGTCACCAGTAGAGCTGGCGGAGCCGCCGGGGTTGGAAGCTGCCGACTGACTGCCTCCGGCCGGCTTGGAGCAACTGGAAATCGTAAGGAGCATGGCAAGGGAGAGCGCAAGACTAAGAACCTTTTTGATTTTCATAACTAATTCTCCTTTTCTTACATTTTTGTTTGGTTCGGATTGGCGTCCTCTGTGGAATTCGGACAATTAAATTGTATCATAAATCCGGTTGTGTGCAATTTTCCATATAGGCTTTTTTATCTCCATATTGTCCCTTTACACTGCCTTCTTTCCAGCAAATTATGGTTGTGCGTTCGGCAAAATCGTTATATAATAGGCCAAATATCCTCATCTACCCAGATGATTTCACACCAGACACGGAAAGGAGCAACACTATGGAACGGATTGGACTGCGGTACAACACACCGGATACTCTGGTAGAAATGGCCCATTATGACGACGATATACCCCACTATCTCTATTGGCGGGACTTTAAAAGCGCATATTATTCCCCCCTGCACTATGCCGACAGCTATGAGGTTATGCTGCTGCGGGGGCTGCGCGGCGAAGTCACTATTGCCGGAAACAGCTTTCAATTTAACGGGGACCGCCTCTTTGCCATTCCCCCCAACATTGTCCACGACCTCCAGGTGGAAAAGGGCGATGGATACATGTATGTGTTCCACGCCAATTTCCAATTTCTGAAGCAATATGTCAATATAGAGAAAATCTTCAACTATCAGAACAGAGATATCAATGACATCTGCTACGACATTCCAGAGGTTGAGGAGGGATGGAGAATCTTTCAAGATATCATTCGCCATGACGGCAATATCTTTCTTCGGCTGCAAAGCATTCTGGAGCTATTTTCCATGCTCAGCAGGAATCTGCACAACCACGACAAGCCGGAGCGCCAGCGTCTCGACACCAACAACCACGCGCTGCAAAGACTGGTGGACTGGACCAACGCCCATGTCTCGGAGAAAATCGACATTGATACAGCCGCCGAGGTGATGCACCTGAGCCGGTATTATTTCTGCAAATGGTTTAAACGACAAACCAATATGACATATTTTAACTACCTGAGCACCGTCCGCATTCATCACGCCTGCTGTCTTCTGGAAAGCGGCATCAGCATTGAGGAGACCTGCATCGCCTGTGGACTGGAGAGTGTCTCTTATTTTACCCAGCTCTTTCGAACTAAAATGGGCTGCACACCGGGAAATTATGTTAAGCAGTACTGCCAAAAGGCCTGAGTCTTACAGACCAGCCAAGGTGCGTTCCAAGTCCTCTACACCCGTAAGAACTCCGATCTCCACCTGAAAATCGGTCGTTTCGCCGGGCTCCAGGGTGGGTAGGCAGCCCGCCTCCCGCAGAGCAGCGCGGCCGGCTGTGGGAGCGTTTGCCGGTTCCACGCCGGTAACATACTCCCCCTCTCCACACATTTTCCAGTGGCATATATAGGGCAATTGTCTGGGGTTGAAGCGTATATACGCACCGTACCTCATATCCTCGTTGTAGAGGCAGGCGGTCATCCGGTCTGAATCCTGGGAGAGTGTGTGGTAGTACACCTGCTCGATAAAACCAGCGGTCGGCCCGCAATACTGAAGCACCTGCTCCAGTCCCTCCTCTGCCCGGGCGTCCCGGGGTCGGACCTCAGTAGGGGCGCTAAGGTGGAGGCGGGTGTGTTCGCTGAGTACCGGATAGCCAAAATTGATATGGTACATCAACAGAAGTGGAGCGGTACGAAAGCCCTGATTCTCCACATGGTCCCGAAGCAGCAGGGAGTTACCTCCGAGTTTTGTGGTGATGGTACGTTGGACCAGAACATTTTCATGGAACAGGCATCCTTCCCGCATCTGTCCGCCCACTGTAATCAGATAATCGTCACCTTCCCACTCTCTGCGGACAAACACGTCATGGGCCGGTGTGTGGCTCAGCCGGCCATTCTGTCCCAGCGTCTCTCCACCATCTTCACAGGGGCGGCCCATCTGGGTTATGCCGCAGGTAGTAACCAGTCCACAAAAAAAGCTGCGCATAAAGCCGGAGCCTGCGGGTTCGTGAAATTCCGCCTTGACCGGTCCTGTAGGTGACATGTAACTGATGGGTCTGCCCTGATAGGAGGCCCATCCAATATCCATACCCCTTGAAGGGAACACGGTAAAGGCCAGTCCGCTGCCAGTGGACACATCTACAACCCGCATCTGGTCCGCCCGTCCACCAGTTAGGACACCCTCTCGCGCATCCGCAATCTGGGACAAATCCCCAAACCGGCGACACAGCTCCGCTCTTGAGAAATCCTGTCCAAAAAGTTTAGCCATAAAAATATCCTCCTGTATTGATGTGAGTTAAGTGTAAAAAAATCCGGTTCGGATGGCAAGAAAGTATGTTGCACATCCTTTCTGTATATTGCTTTTCTGTTTCAACATACGGATGGAACGGCATCTATTCCATGAGGTCAAGCCCGTTTATCAATCTAAGAAACTGCCCTGGGCAGCGTGGTACTCAGACAAAATATAAAACCAACAAAAAACCGCCCCCCGGCACGGAGCCGGGGGGCGGTTGCGCTTATTTACTCAGAAGAACTTCTTCACGCCGTCGGGGGCGAGGGATGCGTCGTCGCTGATGGTGATGGTGAACTTGATGTTATGCCGCTCGGCAAACTTGTTCAGCCAGTCCAGGAATTTCTCGGTCTCATGGTCGCACTCGCCGCCCACGATCTTGGTCAGGCTGTCGATGAAGATGTGGGTAATGTCGTAGTTGCCGGCGTACATGCCGCTGATAAAGCCCTTCAGGGCGGTGTAATCGGCGATATCGTACTCGCTGGCCTCCACCAGGCGGATGTGGTAGTGGATGTCGAAGGTGAGCTTGTTGCCCTTTTCGATGCAGACCACGTTGCCGTGCTCGGTCTGGACGGCGTTGTTAATCATTTCGATCACATTTTTGGTCTTACCGGAGCCCTTCTTGCCCATGATAACGCGAATCATGTGTATCACTCCTTACTGATTTGACATCGGGGTGTCCCTCTGCTTATCTATACTTTACCATATCCGGGCGTTTATTTCAACTAAAATAATTGTGAATTTTTGATGGACAGAAAACGGCCGGTGACGTTTCCGCCGCCGGCCGTGGTTAGACCTACTCGGAGTAGGGTTTGTCCGTTTCGATATACATCCCGCGTTCGGCGCTCCAGCCCACGTAGAAGTTGAGGGCCTTGCCCAGGTCGCGGAGCTTGAAGTAGTTGGAGCCGTTGATTTTATAGACCTCAGCCTCAATTTTCTGGCCGTCCACGTAGATGGCATCGTTGCTGGGGTCGGCGCTTTGGTTTCCGCCGGTGGCGGCCCCTGCCAGGTCGCCGGTCTGCTTGTCATAGCCCTGGCCGGTGGTGGCGGTGACGGCGTTCTTCGTGCCGTCGTAGCCCACGGCAAACTGCTTTTCGCTCCTGTTGAGCAGGGCGGCCACGTCACGGATTTTAAAGTAATTGCTGTCGCCGATTTTGTACACCGTGGGGTCGGCCGCCGTGCCGTTCACCGTCAGTTTGTCGTTGGTGGGAGCGGCGATCGTCTCAGCGGCGGGCTGCTGGGGCTGCTCAGGTTGTACAGGGGCGGTGGAGTTGCTGAATGAGACAGAAATTCCATCGTGGTTAGCTATCTCGTTCCATAGTTCTTTAAATTCGTCAGTCATGGTAATTCCCTGTCCAACACTGATTGAGGCTGTACTGACATTTTCCCACTCGGTCGCCATATAAAATGCATGGCAGCCAACTTCTGCATGCCCCGCTGAGAGCGTCCCTGCTCCGGTATAGCTGACTGTACCGTTTGGATGAGCGGTAATAGTAACGCCTTCGTAGGTAACCGTATAGGCTTCCGTCGCAAAGGCGGGGAGGGTCAGCCCCAGGCACATTGCCAGGGACAGCGCCAGGGATAGGATCTTCTTTTTCATGTGATTCTTCCTCTCTTTTTTGTTTTCTCAGCGGTTTGACCCTGGAGGAGGTCCTCGATGTGGAGATTGAGGACCCCACCCAAGGTATTTCCGCCGAGACAAACAAAAGCGGCGCAGGATGTAAAATCCCACACCGCATTTATCCAGACACAAACCCTCAAAGCTCCACTTGTAAAGCGGTGGTTTTTCCGATATAATGAGGGCTGGTGCAGCAAACGCTGTTGTGTAGGAGGCCTTGCTCCTGCATAGGGGTGTGGGGCGGTTCCAGCGCCCCACGCCTTGCCTTTATTTGTCTCGTGCTTCCATTGTAGCGCATATTTGGAAAATTTGCAAGAAATATTTTGAAAAATCGAGGAGAACGGAGGCCGCCCGGCCTCCGTTCTCCTGTCAATATTGGGTTTACAGCTTGGCCAGCAGCTCAGACCGCAGGTCCTCGTAGCCGGGCTTGCCCAGCAGGGCAAACATGTTTTTCTTATAGGCCTCCACACCGGGCTGGTTGAAGGGGTTGACCTCCAGCAGATGGCCGGACAGGCCGCAGACATACTCGAAGAAGTAAATCAGGAAGCCCACGCTCTTTTCGCTGATCTGGGGCAGCTCCAGCAGCACATTGGGCACGCCGCCGTCCACGTGGGCCAGGATGGTGCCCCGCATGGCCTGCTCGGCCACAAAGGCCAGGGACTTGCCGGACAGGAAGTTCAGGCCGTCCACATTGGCGGGGTCGTTGGGGATGGCGTACTCCCCGTCGGGGGCAAAGGAGACCACCGTCTCGAACATGCTCCGCTCGCCGTCCTGGATATACTGGCCCATGGAGTGCAGGTCGGCGGTGAACTCCACGCTGGCGGGGAACAGGCCCTTGCCGTCCTTGCCCTCGCTCTCGCCGTAGAGCTGCTTCCACCACTCGGCAAAGAAGCGGAACCGGGGCTCGTACCCGGCCAGCACCTCGATGCGCTTGCCCTGCTCATACAGCACGTGCCGGGCGGCGGCGTACTGCCAGGCGGGGTTGTCCAGGCCGGGGGCGGCCAGCTCGTCCATGGCCTGGCGGGCGCCGGCCATCAGGGCCTCGATGTCCACCCCGGCCACGGCGATGGGCAGCAGGCCCACGGCGGTGAGGACGGAGTAGCGGCCGCCCACGTCGTCGGGCACCACGAACTCCTCATAGCCCTCGGTGTCGGCCAGACCCTTCAGGGCCCCGCGGGCCTTGTCGGTGGTGGCGTAGATGCGCTCCTTGGCTCCGTCTTTGCCGTACTTCTCCTCCAGAAGGCCCTTGAAGATACGGAAGGAGACAGCGGGCTCGGTGGTGGTGCCCGATTTGGAGATGACGTTCACCGAGAAGTCACGGTCGCCAATGAGCTCCAGCAGCTCCAGAAGGGCGTCGGTGGACAGGCCGTTGCCGGCGAAGAAGACGTCGGGGGTGTCCTTCTTCTTCAGGTTGTAGTTGTTGGACTTGATTACCTCGATCACCGCCCGGGCCCCCAGGTAGGAGCCGCCAATGCCGATGACCACCAGCACCTGGGACTGCTTCTGGATTTTCTTCGCCGCCGCCTGGATGCGGGCGAACTCCTCCTTGTCGTAGTCCCGGGGCAGGTGCACCCAGCCGGTGAAGTCGCCGCCGGGGCCGGTGTGGGTGGCCAGCATCTGTGCCGCCTTGGCCAGCCGGTCCTCCCGGACGGTCAGGTAGTCCTCAGGGACAAAGCCGCTGAGCTTGGAGAGGTCGAGTTTTAACATGGAACATTCCTCCTGTGAAAGAATGGGTGAGACGCTGGCTCCATTATACCACAACCGTTGGGACATTTCACCAACAATTTGTAATTTCTCCACCGCCCGGAATTTTTTCGGAAATTCAGAAAATTTCGGTGTTTGCTCTTGACATTCGGGCTCCTTGCGGTTATAATAGCTTTTGCTGTTCGGACGATTAGCTCAGCTGGTAGAGCATCCGCTTGACGTGCGGGAGGTCACAGGTTCAAGTCCTGTATCGTCCACCACGAAAACCGCTCTTTTCGAGGGAAAAGAGCGGTTTTTCTTAACTTTTTCTGAGACTTTATGAAATCCTCGCCTTTCCGCTTTTGCGCTGACCACAGTTTCAGCCACAGACAGAGAAAAATTTGCCCTCTGGGAAACCCTTGTCCCAGAGGGCATTGGACTGTTTTCATCCGGCTTTGGCTTGGGTGCGCAGGTCAGCAATTTCTTCCTTCATCTGTGCAATTAGCTGAGCCAGCTTCTCCTCGCATTCTGCCTTGGTCGGGGCGTAGATGTTCCGGGCCATGCGCTTCCCGCTGACCTTCGGAGAGTACCGCCCCTCCCATAGGTGGTCGCTGATTTGCGTGACGCAGCCTGTCCCTGGTTTACGGTACTTTCCTTTGACGGCCTGGAAGGTGGTCCGGGCGGGCTTTTTCGGAATTGTGGGTTCCGGCTGAGATTCCACCCCTGCAATGGCCCGGTCAATTTTGGCCGCCGCCGACTGCCGCATCTCATCGGTGACATGGGCGTAGACATTCAGCGTGGTGGCGCTGGAGACGTGGCCGATAACAGCGGACAGGGTTTTGATGTCCATACCGTGTTCCAGAGCGTTGGTGGCGAATGTGTGCCCTTATGGCATAATAAGGACAAATCGGAAAACCCTTGTGTTGCAACGGGTTGGCGGTTTGTCCTTATTCTTTTTCCACCAAAAACGGCCCTCAAACGGGGTCTACGGGAGGGGGTGAAAAACCAAGGCTGCACTTAAAGGACAAATTTTTTTAGACCACGAAGGAGGTTAAAAATGGGAGCCTGGGGCATTAGAGAACGCCAAAGTGACTACGAACTGGACCTGCTGGGGACTATCGTAGGCACACAACTGAAAGCAGTGGACTTCGCC
>CAJUFJ010000062.1 GCA_910585815.1 uncultured Oscillospiraceae bacterium
ACACGGAATGGGCAGTTTTCCTGGCCGAAGCATCACAAAGGCGTGGAGCTTAATTCCATGATACCACTCTTTGCGTGTGGCATTGTAGCACTTGTTGCACAGCGGTTTTCCGACCTTGGCCCCAGTGCTGTTGGAACGTCTTGCCAGCATAATTGGGCAGGAATCCACTGCATAACAATGGGAATTCTCGCTGCGAGCTTGAATTGTCTCCAGCCAAATTTCCGATAAAGCCCGAAATGCTCAGCAATACGGTTTAATCTGCGGCAAAACGCCTGGTAGCTGGGCAAGGCCGGAAACCACCCGAAAAGATGACTTTTCGTGTAGTTATAGATCGCTTTCCGCATCAACAATTGCTGTCTTTTGCCCCACAGGTAGACCGTAATCAACTCCTCATCTGTAAATTTGGGACAATTGTTGCTGCTTTGGCGTTGTAATTCTTCTCTAAATCTGCTATCATTGCATTGGCAAATGGTGCAGTATAATTCGATGAGTTTGTTTTCCACAAATCCATTCTCATCCTTTTTGTACCATTTGTCTTTATTTTTCTCCGATTTCTACTGTTTCGCACTTTGAAAGGAGCTGTCAGCCGAAGGCTGAGTGAGGATTGCGTTTTGCGAAGCAAAACATACGAAGTAAACAAAGTTTCCGCCCACCCGTGGGGCGCGACGACCCCGGCGCGCCATTCCATCCAGCGTATCAATTTGGCGGGCCGAGGTCGTCCCGCCCCACAAAAGTCCCCGAAACCTTGTTTATTTCATACATTTCGCCTGCGGCGAAATACAATCCTCCGCCCCAGTTTGCGAACTGGGGCACCTCCTTTCACTGGATAGCCGTTAGCGGCTCTGCCGCTTACGGATATCGCGTCCCCCTCGCGGGAAAAAGGAGGCTTGCCCTCTGCGGAGGGGACGAAAGGAATAAGAAACGCCCCGCCAGACGGCGGGGCGTTCATATTTAAGTTCTTTTTGGTTACTTTTCTTTCAAGAAAAAGTAACTTACTCAGCTCCAGGCACGTGAATGACGCCCATGGGGCACTCCTTCACGCAGATCTGGCAGCCCACGCACTTGTCCTGGTCGATCTTGGCCAGGAAGTTCTCCACGGTGATAGCCTCCTTGGGGCAGGCCTTGGCGCACTTCATACAGCCGATACAGCCGGCGGTGCACGCCTTCCGGGTGTCGGGGCCCTTGTCCTTGTTCTGGCACAGAACCACAGGCTTGCGCTTGTGCTCGGGGACAATGGAAATCACCGCGTTGGGGCACACGGCGGCGCAGGCGCCGCAGCCGGTGCACTTGGTCCGGTCCACCTTGGCGATGCCGTCCACAATGTGGATGGCGTCGAAGGCGCAGGCCCGGGTACAGTCGCCGTAACCCAGGCAGCCGAACTTGCACAGTCCGTCGCCGCCGTAGAGGCCCTTGACGGCCTGGCAGCTCTGGATGCCCTGGAACTCGTACTTTTTCCCTGTCTTATCGCAGGTGCCGGAGCAGGCCACTACCGCCTTCATGGGGGTGGAGGAGCCGGCGTCCACGCCCATAATCTCCGCCACCTTGGCGGCGCAGGCCGCCCCGCCGGGGGTACACTTGTTGACGGCGTTGCCGTCCTCCACGATGCTCTTGGCGTAGTCGGCACAGCCGGCACAGCCGCAGGCGCCGCAGTTAGCCCCGGCCAGCACAGCGGTGATCTTCTCCACCCGCTCGTCCACGGGGACGTACATGAAAATAGAGGCGGCCACCAGAATCACCGCGCCGATGAGGCCGACTACGGTAACCAGGATAATTGCCATTAAAATTGGATCCATACTACTCTCCCCCTCCTATGCTGCAACGTTGAAGATGGCGTCGATGATGCCGCCGAAGCCCATGAAGGACAGGGAGGTCACCGCGGCGGCCACCAGGGTGATGGGCAGGCCCTCGAAGCACTTGGGGGTAACGGCCTGTTCCACCCGGCGGCGTACGCCGGAGAACAGCACCATAGCCACCAGGAAGCCGATGCCCGCGCCGGCGGCGCAGACGATGGACTCGATGAAGTCATAGCCGTTGTCCAGGTTCAGAATGGTCACGCCCAGGATGGTGCAGTTGGTGGTAATCAGGGGCAGGTACACGCCCAGGGACTTATACAGGGCGGGGATGAACTTCTTCAAAAAGTTCTCCAGCAGCTGGACCAGGATGGCGATGATCAGAATGAACACGATGGTCTGGAGGTAGCCCATATCCCACTTCAGGGACCCGTCGGGGTTGGCGGGGGTGAGCAGGAAGGTCTGGATGGGCCAGGTGGCGGCGGTGGCCAGCACCATGACGAAGGTGACGGCCAGGGACATGCCCACGGCGCTGTCCAGCTTTTTGGACACGCCCAGGAAGGGGCAGATGCCCAGGAACTTGGCCAGGACGTAGTTGTCCACCAGGATCATGGTAAAGAAGATAACAGCAAGCTTCACCATTACGCATTACCTCCTTCCACAGCGGGGGCTTCCTTCCTGGGCCGGGTGGTGAGCCAGGTGGCTCCGGCCATCAGGATACCGAAGACGAAGAAGCCGCCGGGGGCGCTGGTCATCAGGCTGAAGGTATCAATGGATTCGGGAATCACCTGAATCTTGAAGTCGGCCCCCAGGGCGGGGATCAGCTTGCCCAGGCCGGCCATCCAGGTGCCCGAGCCGATGATCTCGCGGATGGAGCCCATGATGGTCAGGGTGATGGTAAAGCCGATGCCCATGCCGATGCCGTCCAGGGCGGAGTCCACAATGCTGTTCTTGGAGGCGAACATCTCGGCACGGCCCAGGATGATGCAGTTGACCACGATCAGGGGCAGGTAGACGCCCAGGGCCTTGTCCAGGTCGGGCACGTAGGCCTTCACCACCATCTGGACCACCGACACAAAGCCGGCAATGACGGTGATGTAGCAGGGGATGCGGACCTGGTCGGGGATGATCTTCCGCAGGGCGGAGATCACGATGTTGGAGCACAGCAGCACAAAGGTGGCGGCCAGCCCCATGCCGATGCCGTTGGAGGCCATGGTGGTGACGGCCAGGGTGGGACAGGTGCCCAGGACAAGCCGCAGGACCGGGTTTTCGTTCAAAATGCCGTTGGTAAGGATTTTCATTTTACTGTTTTCACTCATCTTGACTCACCTGCCTTTCAAGGAATGGCGTTGTACGCTTCAATGGCGGAGTTCATCGCCCGAAGCAGCGCCTTGCTGGAGATGGTGGCGCCGGACTCGGCGTCGATGTCCTGATTCAGAACCAGGGCCTGGCTGGCGTCCTGATCCATGTACCGCTCCCAGTAGGAGGGGGTAGCGGTCACCTTGCTGCCGAAGCCGGGAGTCTCCTGGGCCTCGGTGACCTTGATCTGCTTGATCTTGCCGTCGGGGGTGAAGGCGGACATCACGGTGATGGTGCCGCCGTAGCCCTTGGCGTTGCTGGTAATCACCCAGCCGGTGCCGTTGTCGGCGGCATAGACGTCGGACACATTGTCGATTTTAATGCCGTCCACCTTGGAGAACGCGCCCTCCGCCTCGGGGAGGAGCTCGTTCCGGGCCTCGTTCTGGGCCTTGATGGTGGCCTCCAGAATCACGGGGTAGGTGGCGGCGTTGGTGGCGGCCAGAGCGCCGGTAATCACGATGCAGATGGCGCACAGCACCACAATGGGCTTAAAAATCTTATTCCAGTTGCTCATTTTGCGGCCGCCTCCTTCTTCTTCGCGATGCCCAGCTTCGCCTGCCGGGTGTTGACCTCGATATAGGGGGTAATCAGGTTCATCAGCAGAATGGCGAAGGACACGCCCTCGTTCATGTTGCCGAACCGCCGGATCAGCATGGTGACCACGCCCAGGAAGATGCCGGCCACCAGCTTGCCCTTGTCGGTGGTGGGGGAGGTGACGTAGTCAGTGGCCATGAAGAAGGCGCCCAGCATCAGGCCGCCGGACAGCAGCTGGACCACGGGGTCCATGCCGAAGCACAGGGACAGCACAGCCACAGTGGCCAGATAGGTCACGGGAATCATGGGGCTGATGACCTTGGTGGCAATCAGGTAGAGGCCGCCCACCAGGATGCAGATGGCGCAGGTCTCGCCCAGCACGCCGCCGTGGTTGCCCAGGAGCAGGGTGACATAGTCGCCCGCGCCCAGCTCGCCGGCCACGGCCAGGGGGGTGGCGGAGGCCAGAGCGTCCACGCCGTTCTCAGGCAGGGGGTAGGCGGACATCTTGGCGCCGAAGCCCACAGCCAGGGAGATGCGGGCTACGATGGCGGGGTTGGCAAAGTTGTAGCCCAGGCCGCCAAAGAGCTGCTTAATAATCACAATAGCGATAAACGCGCCCACAATGGCCATCCACCAGGGGAGGGTAGCGGGCATGTTGAAGGCCAGCAGCAGGCCGGTGACCACGGCGGAGAAGTCCGCAATGGGGATCTCCCGGCCCATCAGCTTACAGTAGGCCCACTCGAAGAAGACGCAGGCGGCCACGGTGACGGCGGTGACAATCAGGGCGTTAAAGCCGAAGATAATCACGGAGGCGATCAGCGTGGGCACCAGGGCCAGACACACCTTGCCCATGATGCTCTGGGTGCTGTCCGGGCTGGTAATGTGGGGGGCAGCGGTGACAATCAGCTTGTTATCCATCACTTCTTACCTCCATTCTTCATCATGATCTTGGCCAGGGCGATGGAGGGGGCCAGGGGCCGCTTGGCCGGGCAGACGAAGGAGCAGGTGCCGCAGCTCATGCACAGGTCGGCGTTGAGCTCCACCAGCAGCTCCACATTGCCGTCGTTATAGGCCTGGACGATCTCCTTGGCGGACAGGCCCAGGGGGCAGGCGTTGGTGCACCGGCCACAGTGGATGCAGTTGGTGGCCTTGGGCAGCTGGGCCATCTTCTTGGAGAAGGCCAGAACGGCGTTGTTGTTCTTCAGGATGGGCTGGGACAGGTCAGCGATACAGTTGCCCATCATGGGGCCGCCGTAGAGCACCTTGCCCGGCTCGTCGGTGAAGCCGCCGCAGAAGTCCATCAGCTCCTGCACCGGGGTACCGATGATGACCTCCACGTTCTTGGGCTCCTTGATGATGTCGCCGTCCACGGTGAGACGCTTGGTGGTCAGGGGCATGCCGGTGGCCAGGTACTTGCCCACGAAGGCCACGGAGGTGACATTCATCACCACCACCCCCACGTCAGAGGGCAGGCCGGGGAAGGGGACCTCCCGGCCGGTGCAGTTCTCAATGAGAACCTTCTCAGCGCCCTGGGGGTAGCGGCAGGGCAGCTCCTTCACCTCGATGCCGGCGGTGGCCACGCTTCTCATTTTGGCGATAGCCTCGGGCTTGTTGCCCTCGATGCCGATGATGCACCTGGGAATCTCCAGATACTTCATCACCGCCTGGATGCCCTCCAGGATGTACTGGGTGTCCTCCAGGAAGCAGCGGTTGTCCGAGGTGATATAGGGCTCACACTCGGCGCCGTTGATGAGGAGGGTGTCAATCTCGTCCAGGTTCTTGGGGGAAAGCTTCACCGCCGTGGGGAAGCCCGCGCCGCCCAGGCCCACCAGGCCGCTGGCCCGGACGGCATCCTGGAAGGACTTGAGATCGGTGACGGTGGGGGGGGCGACCGCCGGGTCCACCGTCTGCTTGCCGTCGGGGATGATCACTACCGCCGTCTGGGGGGCGCCATTGGGGGCGGTGATGGTGATGATGCCGTCCACCGTGCCGGACACGCCGGAGTGGATGTCGCAGGATACAAAGCCCCCCGCCTTCCCCACCACGGTGCCCACACAGACCTGGTCGCCCTTGGCCACCTGAGGGGCGGCGGGGGCGCCGATGTGCTGGCCCATGGACAGAACGATCTTGGAGGGCAGCGGCATCTTCACGGTCTCCTGGTTGGACGTCCGCTTTTCATGCGGGACCTGCGCGCCATGCGCAGATCGTGTTAGAAATTTGCTCATGTAAGTTTTCGACCTCCCTATAACTTGCTGGGATACCGCGGACCAGGCGGTCTGCTTCGCCCTCTCCAGCGCCGGGCCGCGGCTGCCGTGCCCGGCCTGGGCCGGACACACGACAAAACCCGCCGGTTCCACTCCTCTGTTTTTGATGAAACCGTCGGTCTTGCTGCGTAAAGGTAATGATACACCAGACCGGGGGAGAATGCAAGTTTTTTGTGGCGGCAGGTCCCCTTTTTCGGCAAAATTTTTTCCCGGAGGGGAGTATAAAAAAAGCGCGGGGGGAAATTTTCCCCTCCGCGCACCGGATTGGCGCCTCAGCAGCCGCAGCCGTTGTTGCAGCCGCAGTTGTTATTGCAGCAGCAGTTGTTGCCGCCCCAGCCGCCGCAGCTGAACAGGATGATGATAAGGATGATGATCCACAGGCAGCTGTTGCCGCCCCAGCCGTTGTTATTGCAGCACCCCATAATGAGTACCTCCTGAATTATGAAAGTATTAAGAGGGCTGTCTGCCGCTCTCGATACCATCATATGGCCCGGGAGAAGAATGGGTGCATGGGAAAAAGCGCCCCTTTATAAAATATTCTCGCAAAAAGCCCGGAGCATGGTGGCCATCTCCGCCCGGGTGGCACTGCGCTGGGGCTCCAGCGTGAGGGCGGAGCCGTTGGTCACCCCGCTGATAACCCCCTGCTCCACCGCCCAGGCCATGGCGGGCCGGGCCCAGCTGCTCAGGCGGCTCAGGTCGGCGTAGCCCGACAGGTCGGCCCCCGTCCCCGCGCTCAGCCCCATGTAGGTAACCGCGTAGTTATACATCATAGCCACCGCCTGCTCCCGGGTCACCAGGCCGTCGGGGTCAAACAGCCCGCCCCCCTTGCCCGAGGTGATTCCCTGGGCGGCCCCCCACACCACAGCCTGGGCATACCAGCTGCCGGCGGGCACGTCGGTAAAGCTCACCTGGGCAATCGTGCCGGGGGACCCGGCCAGCCGGTGGAGCACCGACATGAGCATAGCCCGGTTCATGGGGGAGCCGGGGGAAAAGTGGTTGGCATCCATGCCGGAAAACAGGCCCTTCTCATAAGCGTAGCCCACCGGGGTGTAAAACCAGTCGGTCTGGCTCACGTCGTAGAAGGGGGTGTGCTGGCCCTTCCCCGGCGTCAGGCTGTAGCCCCCCTGGACCCCCAGGGCAGCCTCTCCGGAGCGGATAGTCACCGCGGCGTCGGTGTTCTCCCCCACCACATACCGGTGATTCTGCGCCAGCGCCCCGCCGGAGGGCACCTCCGCCCCGGCGGTAACGTCCACCACCGCCCCGGTGTGGACCACGGTGGCCGAGCCGTCCAGCATGAGGAAGCCGGCGCCGGTGGACAGGCTGATGATCTGCCCGTCAGTCCAGGTCCGGCGCTGGAGGGTGTCGCTGGAAGATCCGCTCCCCCCCTCCCCCGCTCCACCGTGGACGGCGTCCAGCTGGGCCTTGGCGCTGTCGTAGGTCTTTTGGAGGGCCTGATTCCCCACCTCCTCCCCCGCCTGAACGGCTTTGGGGAAAAAGGTGCTTTGCAGATAGCTGAGGGATACCACGCTGTCCCCCGAGGCAACGGCGTAGGCCCCCGCCGTCAGCATCATAAAGGCCAGTGCCAGCCCCAGTGGGCGCAAAAAGTTTTTCATGGGTTCTCCTCCATATTCTCCCGCTGGGAGATGAGATAGCTCAGGGTGAGCAGGCTGTCGGAGAAGTGGACCGACTCCACCACCACGTCCGGCCTGCCGCACGCCAGCTCAAAGTTTGTAAAATTCCAGATGCCCTTCACGCCGGCCTCCATAAGCCTGTCCCCCATTTGCTGGGCGGCGGCGATGGGCACCGTCAGCAGGCCCACATCCACCCGGTTGGCCGCCACAAAGTCCTCCAGCTCGTCGGCGTGGCGGACCGGCACACCGGCAATCCGGGTCCCTACCATCGCCGGGTCAATGTCGAACGCTGCCAGAAGCTGGAAACCGTTGGCGGAAAATCGAAAATTCTGGATAATTGCCCGGCCCAGATTGCCCGTGCCCAGCACGATAAGGGTGTGGCCCCGGCTGATGCCCAGAATCTCGCCGATCTCCTCCTTCAGGCTGTCCACCTTATAGCCATAGCCCTGTTGGCCGAAGCCGCCGAAGCAGCACAGGTCCTGCCGGATCTGAGAGGCTGTAAGCCCCATGGACTTGCCCAGGGCGCCGGAGGATATCCGCACCACGCCGCCCTCCTGGAGCTCGGACAGCTGCCGGTAGTACCGGGGCAGCCGGCGGATGACGGCGGTAGAGACCTTCACGTTTCGTTTCATCGGACCGCTTCCCCTTTACGGCAGCAGGCCGCTGAAAATGTCCTCCAGGGCGATGTCAAAGTCGCTGTACAGGCTGCATTGAAAATGGGTCTCCAGCTCAGCCTTCTCCTGCTCCGACATGCGCTCCAGCTCGTCGTCCCGACAGGAGGCGTATACCATGTTCAGCTCCAGCTTCCCATCCTGCAGCAGGTACTGCTCGATGGTCCGATTCTCCGGGTCCACCAGCCAGTACTCCCGGACGCCGCAGGCCTGATAGACCTCCTTTTTGCCCATGCGGTCGTTACGCATCGTGCTGGGGGAGAGCACCTCCACCACCAGGTCGGGCGCGCCGTGGACGCCGTCCCGCCTGATCTTGTCCCGGTCGCAGACCACCATCACATCGGGGACAAAGCGGTCCTCCTCCGTCAAATACAGGTCGGTGCCGTCCGGGATAACCGTACACGCTTTCCCCCGCAGATAATTGCTGAACAAAACCGCAATATTAAAGGCAATATGATTATGGTTGTACATGGGCCGGGGGGACATGGCGGTCACCTTGCCGCCGATCAGCTCCTCCCGAAATTCCTCCTGATATGCCAGATTGCTGTTCATAGCACTCGCTCCTTTCCCGCTGTGCCCATAGCTTCCTGCCTATATTATACCATCCGCGCCCCCTTCGGTCAATCCATAGCCGCAGGTAAAAAAAGACTGGGCGCTCCCGGCAGCGATATGCGCTGCGGGAAACGCCCTCTCAGTCAGCCCTTCGGGCTGCCGCTGCCAAACCTCCGTCCCCCGCAGGGAAAAGCCTTCCACCCTCCGGGGGGAAGGTGCCCCCGCAGGGGGCGGATGAGGGGGCGGGGCGGGCAAGCAGTTCTTACAGTAAGAAGCAAAAACCTGCCGCGCACCCTCATCCGTCACGGCCTTCGGCCGTGCCACCTTCCCCCTTGAAGGGGGAAGGCTTTGGGCGCGTTCTTTCACAGGGTGCTTTGGGGACGCCCTTACCTCTCCCTTTGGGAGAGGTGGCACGGCGAAGCCGTGACGGAGAGGGCCGCCCACTCTCCGCCCTCAGTCCCGGAAGTCAAACAGCTCCTTGGGCTTGATCTTGAACACTTCGCACATTTTAAAAATCAGGTCCATGGACACCCCCACGTTTCCCAGCTCGATGGCACTGATGTGGCTTCGGTCAATGTCCAGCAGTTCCGCCAATTGCAGCTGCGTCACCCGCAGGCTTTTGCGGTAATAGACTACGTTCAGCCCAAACTTTTCATAAAGTGCTTTGTACTCCTTCTTCATCCCGGTCACCTCTTGTACAAATTGTAGCGGTATGTACAGAAGCAATAAACCTTGTGAAAATCCCTTTAGGTGATTGACACAAATCATTTTATGGGTTATCATTTCTTTACGACACTTACACAGACAGAGAAGGAGGTGACGGAAATGGAACTCGACTATTTTAAGGATCAGCTTTTCGATCTGCTGAATGAAAGCGATGCAATGGACATCTCTGACATCACCGCCGATGACAGGCACGACCTGTTCATCGTCAGCACTGCGGATGGCAGCCAATTTGAGCTTCTATGTCGAAAATTGTAGCTTTTCCAGGGGCTCCCTCAAAAGAGGGGGCTTTTTTACATCATTTTCACAATCTCCTTTTTCAGCCGGGCAATAATCCGCTTTTCCAGCCGGGAGATGTAGGACTGAGAGATGCCCAGCTGGTCGGCCACCTCCTTTTGGGTACACTCCCGCCGGCCGTCCAGGCCGAAGCGCAGGGTGATAATGTGCCGCTCCCGGTCGTCCAGCCGGTCCATGGCCTGGCGCAGGAGCTGCCGGTCCACGTCGGCCTCCAGGGGCTGGACCACCGTGTCCTCGTCGGTGCCCAGGATGTCGGACAGCAACAGCTCATTGCCGTCCCAGTCGGTGTTCAACGGCTCGTCGAAGGACAGCTCGGTCTTCTGGTTGGCAGTCTTGCGCAGGTACATGAGAATCTCATTCTCGATGCACCGGCTGGCGTAGGTGGCCAGCTTGATGGCCTTCTCCGGCTGGTAGGTGCCCACCGCCTTGATAAGCCCGATGGTGCCGATGGAAATCAGGTCCTCAATGTAGATGCCGGTGTTTTCAAACCGCCGGGCAATGTAGGCCACCAGCCGCAGGTTGTGCTCAATGAGCAGGTTCCGGGCGGCTGTGTCCCCCTCCCCCAGCCGGGCGATGAGGGCAGACTCCTCCTCCCGCTTCAGGGGGGCGGGCAGGGTGTCGCTGCCGCCGATGTACATAATCTTGCCGGGCAGCACCAGCCCCAGCCGGGCGAGGAGGGCGGAAAGGCCCTCCTTTAATTTTATGTAAACTTGTTTCAAGATAACCACCTCGATTATTTCCGCTCTGTAGGGACGCATATTATGCGCCTGCACAATACAGATACCTCTGCGGGCGGATGCTATCCACCCCTACCTTCCATCCATCGGACCAACCAGCGCCTGATATCCCCCGCCGTCGGACACCGGCGTGGGGGACAGAGCCACCAGCACTGGGCCCCTCCCCTGCCCGTCCAGCTCCAGGCCATCCAGCCGGACGGCCAGCAGCAGGCCCCGGTCCACCCCCACGCTGCGGTAGGGCAACAGGCGGAACCGCCCCCGCCAGGCCCCGGTCCCCAAGCGGGTCAGGGCGGCGGCGGGGTCTGTCAGATCCCCCGGTCCGGGGCGGTGTTCCCTGGGGAACAGGGGGGCGGTCCGCTCCCCCTCCGCCACCACCACCGGCCGGCCGGACACCGGGTCAGTGAGGGTGTTGCCCGTGTCCACCAGGGCGGTAAGGTCCACCATACGCTCCCCCAGCCGCAGCCTGACGGGCACCAGCTCCCCACTGGCGGCGCTGTGCCGGGCCAGACGCCGGAACACCAGGGTAAGCACCCCATAGCACACCGCCGCCGACAGCAGCACCACCTTTAAATCCAGGGCGGAGTAGAACACCCCATTGCCCAGGGACAGCCCCGTCCCGCCCAGCAGGCCGATGGCCACCACGCCGCCCCCAAAGGCGCAGGTCAGGGCCACGAACAGCAGCCCCTGCCGGAGCAGGCGGCGGCTCCCCCCGTAGGAAACCACCATCATCAGGGCCACGGAGGCCAGGCGGCACAGGGGATGGGCCAGAAAGGACAGCCCCGGCAGGAAAATGGCCACCGCGTATACACCCCCCAGCCCCGCGCCCAAGGCAAACCGCCAGCGGCGCATGGGCTCCCCCGCCAGACGGGCCGCCGCCAGCAGGAGGAGATAGTCCACCAGAGCGTTGAGGAGAAACAACGTGTCTATGTAAATAACGGTCACGGCTTCATCCCCCCACACGGCATGGCGGGCGGCCGCCGGCCGCCCCTGGAACACGTCCTATTATAAGAGCCCGGCAGAGAGAAAGCGGTCATAATTTTGGTGGGGAATTTGGGGATATCTTGTAGAGGGCGGCGCCAGGGCTCTGGACCGGTAGGGGGCGGTCTCCGGGCCGCCCCGGCAAAACAAATGGGGCGGCCGATGGCCGCCCCTAAAGGTCTTTCAAAATCTCCTCCGCCTCCTCCCTGCTGTAACAGCCGTTCAACACGGCCAGCAGGGCATTGGCAGACATGTGTTCCGGCAGCTCCAGACGCCTGAGGAGGGCCTGCCGTTTCTCGGCGCTCCCCGCTCCCCCGGACAGGCCGGCGGCAAACAGGTCCGCTTTGGTGAGGGCCGGGCCGGAGCGCCCGGCCAGACCGTCCCCGTCCAGAAAGGTGGCCCCCGCTCGGCAGAGGACCTCCTCCAGCACCTGGGGCGGCATCCCCTCCACCCCCAGCTTGCCCTCCCGCCCCGGCTGGCGCTTCCGGCGCTCCTTGCCGTAGACGTCGGGGATGTAGGCGTGCTTGAGGTACCGGGCCGGGATGGTCCCCTTGATGCGGTTTCGTATAACAAACCCCGCCCCGTCGGAGTCAGTGAGGACAATCAGCCCCCGCCTCCGGGCCGCCCGGTCCAGGAGGGCCATTTTTTCCGGGTCCTTGAAGATTTGAAAGCCCCCTGTCTCCAGGATAAGGGTGTCCACCACCTGGGACAGGGTGTTTTTGTCGTACCGGCCCTCTACCACGATGGCCTCACGGATGTGCAACATGAATACTCCCTCCGTCACGCCTGCGGCGTGCCACCTCCCTCAAGGAGGGAGGCTTTTTATGTCGTGTTAGCCAGCTCCAGCAGCAGGGTGGTCATCAGCTCCCTGGCGTCCTGGCCGGTGGACTTCATGGCCAGGTCGGTCTGGGCGCAGCGGATCACGGCGTTCCTGCACCAGGGCAGGGAAAACCGCCGGGCACTGACCAGCAGCCGGTCCGCCGGGTAGCGCATCCCCCACAGCTGGGCCACCCAGGCCGCCCCTTTCCCCCCGGCCAGGGCCAGCCGGGCAGAGTACAGCTGCCGCATCTGCTTACCGAAGGCCCCCATAATCTCGTAGGGGCTTTTCTGCATCTGGTACAGCTCCCCCAAAGTGGCGGCCGCCTTGTCAAAGTTCTTCTCTCCGATGGCATCGGCAATGCGGAAGACCACCGCGCTGAGCTGCGGGGTGGCTACCGCTTCAATGTCCGCCCGGGTAATTTTGTCCCCCTTGGCATAGGCGGCAATCTTGCCAATCTCCTGCTGAAGGCTGTGCATCAGGTCACCGCACAGGAAAATCAGCTCCTCGCACAGCCGGGGGTCGATGTCCTTGCCCTGGGCTTTGAAGTGGCGGCGGACCCAGTCGGCCAGCTCCCGGGGGCTCTGGCGGGCAAAATTCACCGCCGTGCCGTGGGCCTTCACCGCCTGGGCCAGCTTGGTGCGGGCGTCGGGCTTATACTCCAAAATGTCGTAGAGGAAGACCAGACAGCAGTAGTCAGGCAGGTTGGACAGGATGCGGATATACCCCTCCCGGTCCTTCTCCCCCGCCTTGAACAGGTCAAAGTCGGTCACCTCCACCAGGGTCCGCTCCGCCATCATGGGCAGGCAGTCCACCGCTTCCTCCAGGGCGTGGGGGGACATGTCCTTGGCGCTCAGGTCGTGGCGGTTGAACTCCCCCAGCCCGCCGGTGAGTACCGCCTCCCGCAGGCGGCCCAGGTAGTGGTCCCGGAGGTAGGTCTCCTCCCCATGGAAGATATACAGCTGCCCCGGCTTGCCCGCGGACAGGTCCTTTTTCAGCTTCTCAAACCCGGAGGTGTCCGGCTTATTTTTCGGCGGCATAGTCGTCCCCCTGTTTCATCCGCACCTCTATGGTCCCATACAGGTCGGTGCGGTAGATTTTGGCTCCCATTTCGTCCAGCCGGGCCAGAGCGTCCCAGCTGGGGTGGCCGTATTTGTTGTTCTGCCCCACAGAGATGAGGGCCAGCTCGGGTCTCACGGTCTCCAGCAGCTCCCGGGTATTGGAGGTATTGGAGCCGTGGTGGCCGGCCACCAGCACCTCAACGTCGGGCAGGTCCGCCGTCTCCACCAGACGCCGCTCCCCCTCCGCCTCCATATCGCCGGTAATCAGCACATCCAGCGTCTTATGGGAGACCAAAACGGTCAGGCCCAGCTCATTGGCCGTCCCCTCCTCCGCCATGGGCGGAAAAACGGTGACCGTGTCCCCCTCCCGGGTGAGATGGAACCGCTCCTCCTCCCGGATGAAGCGCACTGGAATCCCCTTTTCCCCAGCGGCGGCGATGATTTCCGCCCGGAGGGGGCTGTCCTCCTCCACGTCAGGCAGGGCAATCTCCCCCACCCCAATCCGCCGCAGCAGCTGCGGGATGCCGCTGGCGTGGTCTGCATGGTAGTGGGTCACCACCAGCAGCTCAATATCGCTCCGGCCCACCGACTGGAGATAGTCGGCGGCCACGTCGCCGGGGTCGTCCCGGCTGTCGCCGCCGCAGTCCACCAGGACAAGATATCCCGACCGGACCAGCACGCTCTGGCCCTGACCCACATCCAGCACCGTCACCCCCATGTCCCCCAGGCCGAAGGTCTCCCGGGTGAGCACCACCGCCAGAACCAGCCCGGCCGTCCCGGCGGCCAGGGGCATCCAGACCGGCCGCCGGCCCTTCCCCCGGATTGACACCAGCAGCAGGGCATAAATCAGCACCAGCCAGGCCCGGTAATACACCGATTCCAGCGGCAGGGCGGCCAAAGCGGGTTTGGACACCAGGTCAATCACCCACTGGAGATAGCGGGCCAGCCCGGCAAAGGGCACGGCCAGCACAGCCGCTGGTCCGGGCAGAACAATGGCCAGCGTCCCCACCCCCAGGCCGCCCAGAAAAAGGAAGCCGATGGCCCACAGGGTGAGCAGGTTGGACAGGGGGGCAATGAGAGAGATCATATTAAAGTGGAGGGCCACCAACGGAATGGTAAGCACCGAAGCTCCCAGGGTGGCGGACAGGGTGGAGACGACAAAATAGGGCCCCGTCTGCAGCAGCCGCTCCCCCCAGCCCCTGGGCTTGGAGAGCTGGTCCATGCGAAGCTTCTTCAGCAGCCACCCCTGGACCCGGTCGGACACCAGCAAAATCCCCGCCACCGCGGTAAAGGACAGCTGCAACCCGATGTGGGCGGCGGAAAAGGGATTGACCCACAGCAGCAGAAACAGGGCCAGGGCCAGCGAGGTGGGGCCGTCCCGCTCCCGGTCCAGCAGAGGGGCCAGCTGGAGCATGAGAATCATCACCGCCGCCCGCAGCACCGACGGGGTGTTGCCCGCGATACCGCAGAACAGCGCCACCCACAGAACGGTAAACAGCGCGGTAGACCGCCTGCCCCGCCCCAGCAGGGCGGTGAGCAGGCTGGCCAGGAAGGCCAGGTGCATCCCGGACACCGCCACCGTATGGCTCAGCCCTGCCCGCTCCAGGGAGGTGGTAAACTCGTCGGTGAGGTTGTCCCGGTTGCCTGTGACCAGGGCCCGGACAAAACCGGCCACATCCTCCGGAAAGGCGGCGTCAATGCCGCTTTTCAGGGCCCTGGACGCCCAGGCGGCAAAGTACTGGGGCGGAACATGGGCCGGACGCTCTACCTCCAGCCGGCCGTAGGCCTGGGCCCGGAGGAAAATACCCTTGGCGGTGTAGTAGGTGATCTTCTCCCCAGCAAAGGTGCGGTCCCCCAGGGTGCAGTGGGCGATGGTCTCAATCCGGTCGCCGGGGCGCAGACCGGCCCCCTGTCCGTCGGTGTACAGAATGGCGGACACCTTCACCCAGCCCCCGGTCTCCGCCCGCACCAGCACCGTACAGCCGCCGTAGCTCCCCTCCTGGGGCCAGTCGGCCACCGTGGCAGTGAGGCGGACGGTCTGGCCGTCCAGATCCCGGGCGGGCTGGAAGAAAACCGCCATGTAGAGGGCCGTCCACAGAAAGCCGCAGACCAGGCCGGACAGGATCAGCAGGGCGCGGGTCCGCGCCTGGCTTTTCCGCCTGACGGCAAACCCTGTGACCACTGCCGCCAGGGCCAGCACCCCGCCCAGCGGGAGGAGAAGGGGGTCCAGACCGCCGTAGATCGTCCCGAACACGGCGGCGGCAAAGGAGAAGGCAAAGGCGGCCAGTACGCGCATGTCCTCTCCCCTCCCCCGTCTTTTTTTAAAGGGTATCATGTTTGGGGGAAAATTGCAAGTGGGGGCCGGTCTCTGTCCCGGCCCGCCTCTCGGAAAATGGACAATTCCGAAAAAGCGGAGCGGGACAGAGCCTGCCCCCTGCTTGTTAAAATGCGTAATTGGGACGCTCCCGCCTGTTATCGCTGCGACACACGTTCGCCGTGCCGCAATTTGGGCTGTTTCAACAGTTCAGCCGGTTAAATTGCCCTTGTCGCGGAGGCGAGCCATTCCCGTTCCTCACGATCCAGATAAGGCGCCAGCGCCTGGTATACTCTCTGATGATAACTGTTCAGACGCACCCTTCCCGATTCGTCAAGCCATTTCATGTCTACTGCATCTAAATCGATGGGAGCCAATGTCAATGTCTCGAAGGCAAGAAAGCCCTTTGCTTCCGCTTCCCGACACAGCAATTGATTTTCCAGGCGAATCCCATGGCTGCCGGGGATATAGACGCCTGGCTCATCCGAAATTACCATACCCGGCTCTAAAACCCCAGTATCATACCGCTGTGTACGCAGCCAGCTGAATCCAATCGGAGGCTCATGAACGCACGACAGATAGCCGATGCCATGGCCAGTTCCATGTCCATAGTCCAGCCCCTGCGTCCACAGGGGTTCCCGCGCCAGCACGTCCAGATGAAAACCGCGGCATCCGTGGGGGAAGACCGCAGAACTGAGGTTGAGCATCCCCTGCAAAACCAGGGTAAAATGCTTCTTCTCCTCCTCGGTCAACGGACCAAGCGCCACCGTTCGGGTAACGTCTGTCGTCCCCTCCAGATAGTGTCCGCCGGAGTCCAGCAGCAGCAGCCCGCGGGGCTTGAGCTGGGCCTGATTTTCCTGTGTGGGCTCAAAGTGTATGATCGCCCCGTGAGGTCCATAGCCCGCCAATGTCCCAAAGCTGGGCCCGATACAATGCTCATGTTCCATCCGCAGCCGGTTTACACGTTCCGCAACCTGAAGCTCGGTTCCCAATTGTTCCGGCGGGGTGGTTTTCAGCCAATAGAGCAATTTGGTCAGCGCCAGGCCGTCCATAAGATGGGCTTTCCTCAGATTTTCTTGTTCTACAGGATTTTTTATCGCCTTGGCTAATAAAATCGGAGAGTCTCTTTCAATCAGCTCTATTTGATCGGGCAGAACGCTGTACAGCGCATAGTTCACCCGGGCCGGGTCCAACAGAACGCGCGCCTTGGAGATATCCGACAGTTCCTGAAATGCCCCTTCATAGGGCAGCAAGGTTACCCCCAACTCATTGAAATAGTCTCTTGTTTCAGGGGTGAGCTTATGCGGGTCCAAAAACAGCTTTGCGTAGTCCGCACCGATGACTGCATAGGACAAAAACACGGGAACACACGGAATATCTGCCCCCCTCAGGTTAAACAGCCAGGCAATTTCGGCAAGGTCAGCAATTACATGGATATCTGCCTGAAGCTGCTGCATCTCCCCGCGGAGCCACGCCACTTTGTCCGCTGCACTTCGGCCAGCGTACTGCTCCGACAGAATGTATACCGGGTCCAACGGCAACGGAGGCCGGTCCGGCCAAAGCCCGTCAGCCAAATCTTCTGACATTTGCAACGTCCTCTGCGGCCCCAGCGCTCTGCTCAGCTCCAACGCCCAAGCGGCCGAAATCGTTCTGCCGTCTGCCCCTACAATCCCCTGTTCCGAAAGTGCATCGTTCAAAAAAGCCTCAATCGATACGGAATCTTCTAAGTTCATGGGAAAAAGCTTAATTCCGCTCCCTTCCAGCTCCTGCTCGGCCTGCAAAAAGTAACGCCCATCCGTCCACAGGCCGGCTGCATCCGCCGTAACTACCAATGTTCCGGCAGAACCTGTAAAGCCAGAAAGATATTGTCTGGTTTTAAAATGCGCTCCTATAAACTCAGAACCATGAAAGTCTGCGGTGGGCACAATGTATGCCTCAACATTCCGCTGTGCCATGATGCGCCGCAGCTGATTAAGCCTGTTTCGGATGACATCATTCATATAAAACTGCTCCTTCATTATGCGGCAGCCTGTTTTTGTTTGGCCGCGACCGCTTTCCCGATCTTTTTCCAGGCATGCATCGCCAGGGCCATGGCAATGATTCCGTAGGAGATAAATACACGGAAATATTCTCCAATCATAGCGTTGCCAAACAGCTCTTTTCCGGCCAGAGGTGCGACTATAAACATGGTATGGAACAAAATAACGCCCAAAATCGCCTGCTTATTGTTTGCCTTCTGTACCGACGCACCACCTACCAGCAAAGAGGCGATAGCAAACTGGCCCACCTGCGTATGCGCACCATAGGTAGAGAAGGTCCCCACATTCTGAAGGAATATCAGCTGTCCCCAGCTGGCCAGAACCGTAGAGAAAATCATGGCCAGAATACGGGTGCGGTCCACATTGATGCCGGCAGCGTTTGCCACAGTACGATTCTGGCCCACCGTGCGCATATTCTGACCAAGCCGGGTTTTCATCAGGGCGGTATTCACACAGCACAGGGCCAGAATACAGAGATAGGTAGTAACAGGCAGCTTGGTGGAAATCAAAATATGATATATAAAGTTGATGTAGGTGGTCCCATAGATAAGCGCAGCTGCCGCGCAGATTGCAGCCGGACGTTTCCAGGAAAATTTCTTTTTCTTCCCCAGCTTGGCCGCCGCCAGGCGGACCCCCTGCCAGACTATGGCACCCAGGCATCCCAGCTCCACTGCGTGGAGCAGTAAAATACGGTCCTGCATCAGAAACTGTTCCACCGGCGGAATAAACGTAAGGCCATAGGCCGCCAATACGCAGACTACAGTTATCGCTGTCTTTTTCCAGTAAATCGGTTTCTTCTGCACCATTTTCCACGCTGTGACTAAAATTATGCCGGCTGCGGTACCATAAAACAAAATTTCAACGATGCTCATTAGAGGTATCGTGTCTAGCGCATATTTAATTGTACCCGACAAATCGATGGTGCTCTTGACGCCTACCCCAGTGGGTACCATCAGCATGGTATTATTTTAGCTAGATAATGCAAAATACAATGAACTACACATATTTGTGGTTGATGTACATAAAATAGAGGGAAACGGAAAAAATTACCAACAGGCACAAAAGCACCAGCATTTAAGGCGTTGGAACGTGCGGCGGATATAGTAACAAGGTCTAAAAGCGGCGGTTATCACTTCTACTTTGGAGTATAGAAAGAGAGGGCAACACCGCTATTTGACAGCATGGGACTATTAACAGGCAAGGATATCTTCCCTTAACAAGAGCATACAAAAACACAACAATTAAATGGACTGTCAACCTTACGCAAAACACCGTTTCCAACAAAAATCGGAGCGGTGTTTTTGTATGGTTTCTGGACACCGTGACCAGAAGTGACCCCATTTCCCCCGCTTCGTCCACGGAGGCTCTGCTGGATGTATCCCCCGTCGCCGCGCCACCCATAGCACAGCCGGGGCTGCCTGTCAAGGGCAA
>CAJUFJ010000063.1 GCA_910585815.1 uncultured Oscillospiraceae bacterium
CCTCCTTTAGAAAGGAGGTGCCCCAGTTCGCAAACTGGGGCGGAGGATTGTATTTTGGCGAAGCCAAAATGTGCGAAGCAAACACAAGGTTTGCAAACTTGGGTTTACTGCGTATGTTTTGCTTCGCAAAACGCAATCCTCAGTCAGCCTTCGGCTGACAGCCCCTTTCAAAAGGGGCCTTGCCGCCTGCGGGCGGGACGGGGGTTATGACACATCCGTCCGCCCGGCCAGGTAGTCGATGGAGACGCCGTAAAAATCCGCCATGCGAATCAGCGTTGACAGCTGTGGCTCCCGCTCTCCGGCCTCATAGTAAGCGTATGCGCGGGGACTGATCTGGAGTTTTTGGGCACACGCTTTTTGCGACAGACTGTTTTCCTGCCTTAAAAGGAGAAGTCTCTCAGAAAAATAGGACAAAATTACCCCGCCCCTCTTGACTTTGCACAGTTGTGCAATTATAATAATACCAAAGAACTGCACAACTGTGCAAATAACGGAGGGATTACAATGGAAGCTCTATTGGAAGCGCTCACCCTGTACGCGGAAGAAAACCTTATTTTCCCGCTTGTTCAGGCCTACACCCCGCAGATTCGCGGGGCGCGTATCCGGGCGGACCGGCTGAAAGAGGAGCTGAGGGTCCTGGCCCCGGAGGCGGAGGAGCACCTGGAGAAGCTGGAGACTGAGCTGGGCATCATCCACTCCTGCCGGGAACAGGCCTTCCTCCTGGCTGGTATCTCCATTGGACTGGAGCTGGGCCGGCTTTAGTTGAACTTGTAGATCTTCCGGGCCAGACGGTACAGGCCCACCGACAGCTTCCGTCCGGGAAGGGTGGGCAGGTTGGTGGCGGCGGGGATGGCGAAGTAGCGCATCTTAGTGTAGAGCCCCTTGTCCACCGTCCGCAGATACTCCCACAGCCGGGTCCGCTTGCCCAACGACTCGGGGCTGCCCTCCATGGTGAGGAAGATGGAGGAAATGGTCATCATAATGGCCAGATAGTTGTACATATACCGGGCCAGCTTTTTGTCCTTCTTCGCCACCTCGCGCAGGTTCCAGCAGTCGATCATGTGGTAGTTCACCCGCAGCTGCTGGTCCACCCGGCCCATCATCACGCTTTCGTTCACGCTCTGGTCCGCCCGGCCGATGAAGTAGCGGTACAGGTCCACATCCATATAATAGAGGTTGCGCACATGGGGCAGAGGCTGGTACACAAAGATGTTGTCCACATAAAAGGTGTGCTTGGGCAGCTCCAGCTGGCAGTCCCGCAAAATCTGGGTGCGGTAGATGACGCTGTGCATCAGCAGGTACTGCCCCGGCTTGAAGCGGCCGATGTGCTTCCAGTTGAACACCCGGCCCACGGGGAACACATTGCGGTAGTTCACCGCCCGCTGGGTGTTGTCCTCCACATGCTCATAGACGTAGTTGGCAATCATCAGGTCCACCAGCTTGTTGTCCCGGACGAATTGGCGCAGCTTGTCCAGCACCTGGTGGAGGGCGTCCACATCCACCCAGTCGTCGGAGTCCACCACCTTGTAGTAGATGCCCCGGGCGTTTCGGATGCCCTGGTTCACCCCCTCGCCGTGGCCGCCGTTCTCCTGGTGGATGGCCCGGACAATTTCGGGGTACTGTTCTGCGTACCGGTCGCAGATGGCGGGGGTGTCGTCCTTGGTGGAGCCGTCGTCCACCAGGATAATCTCGATGTCGTCCCCGCCCTGGAGGAGCGTGTCCACACAGTGCTCCATATACGCCGCCGAGTTGTAGCAGGGGACAGCGAAGGTAATCAGCTTGTCCATTGGTTTGATTCTCCTGTCATAATAAATGATACACCTTTCAGGGATTTGCCAAAGCCTCCTTTTCAAAGGAGGTGCCCCAGTTCGCAAACTAGGGCGGAGGATTGTATTTTGGCGAAGCCAAAATGTATGAAATAAACCTAAGTTTGCAAAACTTTGTCTACTTCGTACGTTTTGCTTCGCAAAACGCAATCCTCAGTCAGCCTGCGGCTGACAGCCCCTTTCAAAAGGGGCCTTTTTCGCCTGCGGGCGGGGTGGGAGGCTTTTTTACAACCGCTCTGCCAGTTCCAGGGCCCGGGCGGCGATGGCGTCCATGTTGTAGTACTTGTACTCCGCCAGCCGGCCCAGCAGGTGGAGCTGCTGCTTTTTGTCCGCCTCCGCCTTGTATTTGGCGTAGAGGGCGTTGTTCTCCGGGTTGATGATGGCGTAGTAGGGGGTCTCCCCCTCGGCTCCGGTGTAGGCCCGGGAATACTCCTTCACGATGGTGGTCACCCCGGGCAGGTCCTGGCCGGTGAGGTGCTTGAACTCGGTGATCCGGGTGTAGTCCCGGTCCACCGTGTAGTTGACCGTGCCGTGGGTTTGGTAGAAACCGCCGCCCCGGAGGGGGTGGTCCGGGTCGGGATAGGGCATGCCGGGGGCGCTGTAATCCCGGTCCTGCCAGGTCTCAAAGACGAAGTCCAGGGTCCGGTAGGGCAGGCGGCCGTAGCACAGGCCAAAGAACTCGTCCAGGGGGCCGGTGTAGATCAGGGGAACCGGCAGGGGCATCCCCGCCCCCCGGAGGAAGATGTCATACTCCTCCAGGGACAGGTACTGCCGCACGTCGGTATTGAGAAGGACCTCGATGTTGGGGTGGTCCAGCATCCGCTGGAACATTTTGGTGTAGCCCTCTAAAGGCATCCCCTGGTAGGCATCCTGAAAGTAGCGGTCGTCCCGGGACAGGCGCACCGGCACCCGTGCGGTGGTGGCGGGGTCGATCTCCTCCGGTTTCTGGCCCCACTGCTTCATGGTGTAGTGGACAAATACGTGCTCGTACACATAGTCGGCAATGGCGGCGATCTCAGGGTCGGAGTTCTGGCGCAGCTCCAGGATAGTTACCTGGCTCTGGGCGGGGTAGGCGGCCAGGAGCTTCTCCCCAAGGCGCCCGCCCTCCCGCTCCCCAAAGGCATTTTTCAGGGAATCCAGGTTAAAGGGCACGGGGAAGAAAAACCGCCCGTCCGTTTTCTTGTGGGCGGGAACAACCTCCGGATTGTCCCTGGGGACGTTGGCGATCACCCGGTGCTGGTAGCGCCGCCACTCCGTGAATCGGGACAAAAAGTCGAAAACCGCCCTGTTGTTTGTGTGGAAGATGTGGGGGCCGTATTTGTGGATGAGCACCCCGTGCTCGTCCAGGCAGTCGTAGGCGTTGCCGCCGATGTGGTCCCGGCGCTCCAGCACCAGCACCTTTTTTCCCTTTTCCGCCAGGGCCCGGGCGGACACGGCCCCGGCGTAGCCGGCCCCCGCCACCCAGACGTCATAGTTTTTTCCCAAAGCTGTCCATCCTTTCCAAGTCCGCCCGGAGGGGCGGCCTGTGTTCCATGGGTTCAGTATACCACAATTTTCCCGGAAAACAAATTAAAGTTTCCTTAATCCTGCGGCCCGCTTCTCTGCCCGGTAGGCGCTGGGGGTGCGGCCCTTCAGGGTGCGGAAGGTCTTGGCGAAGTAGCTCATCTCCTGAAAGCCGCACAGGGCGCCGATATCGGCAATCTTCCGGTCGGTGGAGGCCAGCAGCTCGGCCGCCTTCTGCACCCGCAGCTGCTTCACATACTGGATGGGGGTGGTGCCCACCATGGCCCGGAAGCACCGCAGGCACTCGCTGTCGCTGATGGCTGCGCTCCGGGCTATTTTTTCGGTGGTCAGCTCCTCGCTGTAGCTCTCCTGGATGAACCGGAGCATCGCCTTCATCCGCTGCTCGTCCCGCAGGGCCTTCTCCGATGGGCTCCTCCGGGCTGCCGGGCAGTTGTCCGCCAGCAGGAATACCTCCCGGGACAGGGCGTCCCGCACCTGAAACTCATAGCCCGGCGGCTCGTCCACGCAGGCCTGCCAAGCCCGCCGGATGGCCTGGAGGGCCTCCCGCTCCCAGGGGACCTCCTGATGAAGGTGAATATACTGCCGCCCCGGGTCGGAGAGCAGGGGCTGGAGGTAACCCTGCCAGAAGATGCTGTCCATGCTGCCCCCCACCAGCCTGGGGTGGTACAGCACCGCCCGCAGGCGGCACTCCCCCGGCCCGGCGGCCCACATCCCATGGAGGGCCCCGGTGTTGATAAAGTAGCCGTCCCCCGGCTTTACCCGGCAGGTTTCCCCGCCCACCGAGATGATGGCGTCTCCGCCCTCCACCACGGTGGTCTCGATCTCGTCGTGCCAGTGCCAGGGCACCGCCAGCTCCTCCAGGTTGTCGTGATAACAGGCCACCGGAAAAAGCGCCGTGCCGTGTGCCAGCAGCTCCCGCCCCTGCTCATCCACAACGGAGATACATTCGCTCAGCGCCACACTGCCCCTCCCCCTCTGACGGTTTTGTCCTATGATTCTGATTCTTTTATTCTACCGGTCCGCCCTTTTCAGTGATATTATCATAGCAGAAACAAGGGAGGAATACAAGATGCTTCATCTGCTGCTCACCGTGATTTACCTGTCCTTTATCAGTCTCGGCCTGCCCGACGGCCTGTTGGGCGCGGCCTGGCCCTCCATGTACGGCCCCTTCGGGGTCCCCGTCTCCTATGCGGGGGTAGTCTCCACCATCATCGCCCTGGGCACTGTGATATCCAGCCTCCAGAGCGACCGGCTCACCAGGCGCCTGGGGGCCGGAAGGGTGACGGCCATCAGCGTGGCCATGACGGCGGCCGCCCTGTTCGGCTTCTCCGCCACCCGCAGCTTCTGGCTGCTGTGCCTGTGGGCCGTCCCCTACGGCCTGGGGGCGGGCAGCGTGGATGCCGCCCTGAACAACTATGTGGCCCTCCACTACGCCAGCCGCCATATGAGCTGGCTGCACTGCATGTGGGGTCTTGGGGCCGCCGTGGGGCCCTACATCATGGGCTGGGCCCTCACCGGCGGGGCCGGCTGGCAGGCGGGCTACCGCTGTGTGGGGTATCTTCAGATCGCCCTGACCCTGATTCTGTTCCTCAGCCTTCCCCTTTGGAAGACCCGCTCCGACGGCCCGGCGCCGGCGGACGGCTCAGAGCGGACGCTCACTCTGGGCCAGATCGTCCGGCTCCCCGGCGCCGGGTTCATTATGGCGGCCTTCTTTTTCTACAGCGCCGTGGAGCAGACCTCCGCCCTGTGGGCCAGCAGCTACCTGGTCCTTCATAAGGGGGTTCCAGCTGAGACAGCCGCCCGCTTTGCGGGATTGTTCTTCATTGGAATTACCGTTGGCCGGCTGCTCAGCGGCTTCCTCACCATCAGGCTCTCCGACCCACAGATGATCCGTCTGGGCGAGGGGATTGTCGCCGCAGGGGCGGCCGCCTTCCTCCTCCCCCTGGGCAGGGTCGGGGCACTGGCCGGGCTGGTTCTTATCGGGCTGGGCTGCGCCCCCATCTACCCCTGCATCATCCACTCCACCCCGGACCACTTCGGGGCCTACCGGTCTCAGGCCGTCATCGGCGTGCAGATGGCCAGCGCCTACGTGGGCACCTGCCTGATGCCCCCCCTGTTCGGCCTGATTGCCGCCCGCCTCTCGGTGTCCCTCTTTCCCCTCTACATCTTTGCCGCCCTGGCCGCCATGACAGCCGCCCACGAGCTGTTGCTGCGCGCCGTGCAGAAAGGAGCTTAACTATGCTTAAAATCTATTCCATCCCCAATATGGAGCGTTTCCTCAGCTTGGTGGCCCGCAGCCGGGGCCAGGTGCTGCTCCACCTGCCCGACAACAGCCAGCACGATCTGAAGGGGGACAGCGCCCTCCGCCAGCTTTTCCAGACCATGAAGCCCGGCCGTGAGGGGGTGCGCATCTCCCTTTCCGACCCCAGCGACATCCCCGCCTTTATCAACTACATGATTGGAGTTTGAACAGGAGACGACTATGAAAAACCTGCACTGCACCGCCGACTACCACATGCACAGCGCCTTCAGCGACGACTCCCAGGCCCCCATGGAGGACATGATCCTGCGGGCTGTCGCCCTGGGGCTGGACGAAATCTGCTTCACCGAACACGTGGATTACGGCGTGAAAACCGTTGTAAACTGTGATTATCCGGCCTATTTCGCCGAACTGGAGCGGCTCCAGGCCAAATACCGGGACCAAATTGCCATCCGGCGGGGCATCGAGTTCGGCGTCCAGCTGGAGACCATCCCCCTGTATGAGGCCGACGCCCGGAGCGGCGATTTCGACTTTATCCTCCTGAGCAACCACCAGATTGGAAACCAGGAGTTCTGGAACCAGGAGTTTCAGGCGGGGAAGTCCCAGGAGGAGTTCCACACCGCCTACTATCAGGCCATTTTCAACGTGATGGGCCGCTTCCGGCACTACTCGGTGCTGGGGCATCTGGATATGATTAAGCGGTATGACAACCTGGGCCCCTTCCCCGACAAAAAGGTGCTGCCCCTTATTGAAAAAATCCTCCGCCGGGCCATCGACGACGGGAAGGGCATCGAGGTAAACACCTCCTCCTTCCGCTACGGCCTGCCCGACCTGACCCCCTCCCGGGAGATTCTGGCCCTCTACCACCAGCTGGGCGGCCGCATCCTCACCATCGGCTCCGACGCCCACAGCCCGGACCAGCTGGGCGACCACATCCCCCAGGTGCGGGCCATTTTAAAGGATATCGGCTTCCGGGAGTTCTGCACCTTTGAGAAGATGCAGCCCGTCTTTCACCCCCTGTAACGCAGCGGAGGGCCGCCCCACCGGGGCGGCCCTCCTTTTATGGCTCACTTCAGGTTTTTAAACATCCGCAGGGCGATGGACAGGGCCTGCTCAATGCTGGCGCTGCCCTGGGGGTCAAAGCAGTTGTCGCCCATGCCGCTGACAATCCCCTTGTCCGACATAAAGGCCACGGAGTCTCTGGCCCAGTCGGACACACTGCCGTCGTCGTCGAAGGTGGTGGCCTCCACGGCGGGGAGCTCGCCGCCCAGCTTGGTGTAGACGCGGGACAGCATGGCGGCCGCCTGCTCCCGGGTCACCAGGCTGTCGGGGGCAAAGGTATCATCGGTGATCCCGTAGACAAAGCCCAGCTCGGCGGCCTGGAGGATCACGGGGTCGCTGGTGTCGGTGAAGGGATTTTCGGCGGCGGCGGGGACCCTCTCCCCGCTCATGGCCTCATACAGTTTCACCGTGGTGGCGGCAAACTGGGCCCGGGTGATCTTCACCCGGTAGTCCTCCCCCAGCCCGGCGGCCACCAGGCCGCTGGCGATGGCCTCGTTCACCTGGTCCTTGGCCCAGCCGTCCACCTGGGCGTTGTTGCTGGCCAGGATGGCGGGGGCGGTGGTCTGGAAGGTGTAGCTCTTGGTGGCCCCGTCGCTGAAGGTGACGGCCACGGTGTGGCTGCCGGTGGCCAAGGCGGCGGTGTCCAGGCGGAAGGAGTAGGGGTAGTCGGCGGCGGTGGCCATCACCTGGCCGTCCACCGTCCAGGTGGCGGTCTGCTTATCGGAGGACCAGCTGTAGGCGGCCAGCTCCATAACGCCCTCCCACTTGCCGGCGTAGGCGGACAGCTTGGTGTAATAGGAGCCCTTATCCTGATAGCTGCGCACATAGGCGGCGTTGGAGGCCACACCCTGCCGGTAGGCGGCGGTGACGGTGGGGTTGGTGTAGAAGGAGTAGTCAATGCCGCTCCAGCTCTCGCCGTAGTCGGAACTGATGATGCACTTGATCTCCGGGTAGACCATGGGCAGGAAGGCGTAGGCCCGTTGCATCCGGTCGGCGGCCCAGGCGGAGTTGTCGGTGCCCTTGTACTGGTTGCAGGAGCCGCCCTCGGTGACGATTACCGGCTTGTGGTGCAGGCGGGACAGGTTCACCACCTGCTGGATGTTCAACAGGGCGTCGCCGTAGGCGCCCACACCGTAAAATTCATCCCGCTTAGTGTCGCCGCTGTGGTGCCAGCGGTCGTAGTACAGGGAGGCGCCCACCCAGTCCACATACTGGTCGCCGGGGTAGTAGACGTCCATATCCACCTTGTTGGCGCTGCTGTAGTTGGGGGAGAAGACCATGGCCGCCCGGGGGGCCTGGCTGCGGGCGATGTTCACCACGTGCTGGTAGGCGGCGATGAAGTCCGCCGGCTTGGCCTGATTGCCCCACACGTTCATCTCGCCGCCGATGCGGACGAAGACGGGGCAGCTGAGGGTATTCAGATAGCCGAAGGTCTCAATCAGCTTGGCATCATAGCCGCCGCTGACGATTCGGGGACACTCGGCCCCCTCCTCCTCAAAGTTGAGGTAGAGCAGGAAGGCCCGGGTGCCGTCCCGCAGGGCGGGGCCGTAGAGATAGGACCAGTATTCCAGGTTGTAGCTGTCGGTGAGGCTGTAGTAGAAGGAAACGGCCGACTCGCCGGTCATGTGGCTGTAATTGGCCAGGCCAAAGCTGCCGTCGCTGAGGGTGCCGCCCTGGGTGGTGCGCCCGTAGTACACGCCGCCGTTGGGCTCGTTTTTGGCCCCGTAGTAGGGGTAATCCGAGCCGGGGGTTTGGGTGACGGCGTAAATCTCCGTGCGGGGGTCCAGGTCCTTGTAGGCTGTCCGCACAGTGGTGGTGCTCTGGTCGGCCAGAGCGGGAACGGCCAGCCCCAGGCTCAGCGCCAGGGCCAGCAGAAGGGATACCGCTTTTTTCATCCTTGTTTTCTCCTTTCAGTTCTCATGATTGCGCGGTGCGCTCTGATGTTCTATGATAGCATAAATTCAGGAAAAAACAATACGATGCTGCCAGCATAGCCTTTCTTGAGTGTGTCAAATAACATACAGCGTAAAGGAACGCGCCAAAAGCCTTCCCCCTTCCAGGGGGAAGGTGGCACGGCGAAGCCGTGACGGATGAGGGTGCGCGGCAGGTTTTTGCTTCTAACCGTAAGAACTGCTTGCCCGCCCCGCCCCCTCATCCGCCCCCTTCGGGGGCACCTTCCCCCCGGAGGGTGGAAGGCTTGCCCTGCGGGGGACGGAGGGGTTTCCACAGTCCAAAACAGGCCCCCGGCGTTACACCGGGGGCCTGTGAACGGTTTACTCGCTGTAGGGCTTGTTGGTTTCGATGTACATGCCGCGCTCTGCGCTCCAGCCCACGTAGAAGTCCAGGGCCTTGCCCAGGTCGCGGAGCTTGAAGTAGTTGGAGCCGTTGATCTTATACACCTCGGCGGTAATCTTCTCTCCGTTGACGTAGATGGCGTCGTTGCTGGGGTCGGCGGTCTGGCTGCCACCGGCGGGGGCGCCTGCCAGGTCGCCGGGCTGCTTGTCGTACCCCTGCCCGGTGGTGGCGGTTACGGCGTTCTTCCCGCCGTCGTAGCCTACGGCAAACTGCTTTTCTGTGCCATTCAGCAGAGCGGCCACATCGCGGATTTTGAAATAGTTGCTGTCGCCGATTTTGTACACCGTGGGGTCGGCGGCTGCGCCGTTTACCTCCAGCTTGTCATTGGTTGGGGAGGCTGTCGTCCCAGCGGGCTGCTGGGGCTGGGACGGGGTGGTGCTTCCGTTATCCGGTACGACCTCAACATAGAGATAGGTAATATCATACCATCCTCCATAGTCGGGGTAATCCGGGTCATGGATGCGATCTATACGATATCCTTCTCCCACGGGCAGGGGCTGAGTGGGAGTAGCCCCATCATTACGCATGTTCATACCTTCCAGGTCGCCAATTTCTAAAGAATCGTGGCCGTAGGGGCCAACATAAACGGCACCTGCCCTATAGAATACAGCGCCTTTCCCATTGGGAAGCATGTAGGCAAGACCCTCAAACTCAGTTTCCTTCTTTACGGTTCCTTCGGGCAGCACAGGTGTGATGATGGTGCCTTCCGGGATTTGATAGTAAGTTATCCCATATTCGTCATCAACACGGGTGCCGACAACTGGCTTGGACAGGGTATAGCTGAATCCGTTATCATCCTGGATGGTGGTCTCTCCCGCCGCCATCGCGGGAACGGCCAGGGACAGGGAAAGTGCCAATGCCAAGGTCAGGGAAAACGCTTTTTTCAGTTTTCTCATAGTTTGTACCTCTCTTTCTTTCTGAACGCCTTAACCTTTTGCTAAGCAAAAGGTTAGAAAGGCGCCTTTCTAACCTTTTGCTTAGCAAAAGGTTAGAAAGGCGCCTTTCTGCGTTCATTGTAGCACATCGGGCAGAGCAATGCAAGCCCCTTTGCGAAAGAATGCCCCCGCCCTCCGCAATGGTTTTTCTTGCCTGGCCCGGCTGTTTGCGGTATAATAAGACAGTTTCAGTCAATCGCCAACAGAGGAAAGGGAGGTCCCTATGCTGCGTGTATTTTTGGTCGAAGACGAAAGCACCATCCGCGAGACCCTCCGGGACACGGTGCCCTGGGCGCAATGCGGCTATGAATTTGCCGGCGAGGCCGGCGACGGGGAGATGGCCCTCCCCCTTATCCGCCAGGCCCGGCCCGACGTGCTCATCACCGACATCCGCATGCCTTTCATGGACGGCCTGGACCTGAGCCGCCTGGTGCTGCGGGAGTTCCCCAACGTGAAAATCGTGATTATCTCGGGCTATGACGACTTTGAGTATGCCCGCCAGGCCATTGACATCGGGGTGGAGCGGTTTCTCCTCAAGCCCATCACCAAAAACAGCCTGATGGGGGTGCTGGGGGAGCTGAAGGAGAAAATCGAGGGCAGCAACTATCTGGCCCAGTTCCACCACGACGCTCAGGAATATGAGCAGTTCGCCCGCCGCCGTTTCTTTGAGCAGGTGGTGGGGGGCCAGCTCACGGTCCAACAGATTTACGAGGAGGCCGCCAAGCTGGACCTGGACCTGCGGGCCCAGTGCTACACCATCGCCCTGTTCTCCATCCTGCCCAAGTGGGGCGACCCCTGGTCCCCCTACTCCGAGCCCGCCGCCCGGGTGCGGGATGCCCTGCTGGAGCATTTTATGAAATACCCCGAATACCTCCTGCTGCGGTGGAATCTGAACACCTATGTGGTCCTTATCATGGCCGACCGGGGCCAAATGGAACGCTGCGTCCGCCGCTGTGTGGACACCGTGCGGGACCAGTATGAGACCTGCGCCCCGGATCACAGCTGGTCGCTGGCCATCGGCACCCCCACCCAGCGCCTCAGCGCCCTGCCGGTGTGCTTTGAGGAGGTGTCCCGCCTGTGGGCCTGCCGCTACATTCTGCCCCGGCAGCACATCCTCTCCCCCGAGACGGTGGGCATCCTCACCTCTCAGGACGGCGGCGACAACCTGGCCGGTCTGGACCCGGCCAAGGTCAACCCCTCCATCTGGCAGGGGGTGCTGCAAACCGCCGCCGCCGAGGAAATTTCCAGCTTTGTGGACGAGTACCTCCTCAGCGTGGCCCAGGCCCTGGGCTCCCAGCCCTTCTGTCAGTACCTGATGCTCAGCGCCCGCTTTACCGCCACCGAGTTCGCCGCCGGCCTGGGCGTCGGCCAGGAGGAGTTCCTCGCCCTGCTGGACTGCCCGGACATGACAGGCCGGAACGTGACCCAGGCCGACCTGAAGCACTACCTCACCCAGGTGCTCTTTCAGGCCGCCGCCCTGCGGGACAAGGCCTCCAGCAGCCAGTACGGCACCCTGCTGGGCCAGGCGGTGGACTACATCGACAGCCACTTTACCGACGACAACCTCTCCCTCAACCTGGTGGCCCGGGAAATCAACATCAGCGCCAACTACCTGTCCGCCGTCTTCAGCCAGGAGATGGGGGTCACCTTCACCGAATACGTCACCGGCAAGCGGATGGACCGGGCCAGGGAGCTGCTGCGCTCCACCGACAAGCGGTCCGGCGAAATCGCCTTCGCCGTGGGCTACCGGGACCCCCACTACTTCTCCTTCCTCTTTAAAAAGACCCAGGGGTGTACCCCCCGGGACTACCGGGCGGGAGGGGGCCGGAAGCCATGAAGTCCTCCGTCCGCCGCCGCCTCCGGGGACTGATCTTCACCTTTGCCCTGCTGGCCTTCCTCATCCTGGCCGCCGCCTCCGGCCTGCTGGTCCGGTACAACAGCCGGTATAAAAATCTGCTGTATAACGTAACCACCGCCTCGGAGTTTAACCAGGATTTCAAGACTACCATTGATTTGAAGATGTATTACTACGTCATCGAGAGCCAGTACTCCGACGGACTGCCCCTGGAGGAGGTCCGGGCCGCCCAGCAGCTGGCCGAGGAGCTGCTGTCCACCACCACCGAGAAGGACAGCAGCATGGCCATCTCCAGCGTGCTCAGCCTGTGCCACAACCTGGAGGAGAAGATTTACCAGCTGCGGGACACCGACAGCTACGACGAGCGCCAGAGCCAGCTGGAGAACAACATCTATGTCCTTACCGCCCTTATTCAGGAGTACATGTACAATTACCTCTACTACGAGGCGGCGCGCCTCAATGTCCTCCAGTCCCAGATCGGCCGGCGGCTGGTGGCCGATTTTATCCTTATCGCCGCCGTCACCGGCCTGCTGGTCCTCTTTTTCACCCGCCGGGCGGTCCGGCTGGGCCGGTCCATCACCGAGCCTATCGCCGCCCTGTGCGCCCGGGTGGAGGGGGTGAACAGCGGCGGCCTGGCCGAGCGGGAGCCCATCCAGGCCGAGGACTATGAGATATGCACCCTCAGCCGGGGCTTTGAGGAGATGGTGGGCCGGCTGAACCGGCAGATTCAGGAGACCGCCCACAATCAGGAGCGGCTGCGCCGCACCGAGCTGGCCCTGATTCAGTCCCAGGTAAACCCCCACTTTCTCTACAACACCATGGACACCATCATCTGGCTTATCGAGGCGGAGAAGACGGAGGAGGCGGTGGAAATGGTGTCCAGCCTGTCCTCCTTCTTCCGCCACTCTCTGAGCCGGGGCCAGGACGTGATCACCCTCCATGAGGAGGAGGAGCACGTATGCAGCTACCTGCAAATCCAGCAGGCCCGGTATAAGGACATCATGCGCTACACCGTAAACATCGCCCCTGAGCTGAAGGGGGCCCTGATTCCCAAGCTCACCCTCCAGCCGCTGGTGGAAAACGCCCTCTATCACGGCGTCAAGCTGAAGCGGGAGCTGGGGCACATCTACGTGACGGGCCGGATTGAAGGGGCGGACATTCTCCTCCAGGTCACTGACGACGGGGTGGGCATGCCTCCGGAGTGGCTGGCCCAGCTGACCCGGTCCATCGAAGAGGGGGAGCGGGTAGGCTTTGGCCTGTCCACCGTCCACGAGCGGTTGCAGCTGTTCTTCGGTCCGCCCTACGGCCTGTCTATCTCCAGCCAGCCGGGGGTGGGCACCACCGTCACCATCCGCATCCCCTGGAAGAAGGAGGAGAGCGCCCTATGAAAAAGCTGCTCGCGCCCCTGCTGGCCCTCTGCCTGCTGGCCGGCTGCGCCCCGGCGCACCACCCCCCGGAGGAGTCCGCCGCCATCATCCACACCGTAATCGGGGTGAGCCAGGTGGGGGCTGAATCGGGCTTCCGGGTGACCAACACCGAATCCATCCGTTCGGTGTTCACCGAGGAGGCCGGCTACCGCCTCCTCTTTGAGGACGCCCGGCAGAAGCAGGAGAATCAGATCGCCGCCATCCGCAAGTTCATCCAGCAGCAGGTGGATTACATCCTCCTCATGCCCCTGTGCGTCACCGGCTGGGACTCGGTGCTCCAGGAGGCCAAGGCGGCGGGCATCCCGGTGATTCTGGTGGACCGGGTGATCGAAACGGAGGACGACAGCCTCTATACCGCCCATGTGGGCTCCGACTTCCGCTGGGAGGGGGAGCAGGCGGTGGCCTGGCTGGAGGAGACCTTCCGGGAGGCCCCGGGGCCGGTGAACATCCTCCACATCCGGGGCACCCTGGACACCAGCGCCCAGCTGGGGCGGTCCAACGCCCTGGAGGAGGCGGTGGCACAGCACGAGAGCTGGTCCTTCCTGGCCCAGCTGGACGGGGACTTTACCCAGGCCAAGACCTATGAGGTGACCACCCAGTGGCTGGACAACCAGCCCCAGCGGCCGGACATCCACGCGGTCTACTGCGAGAACGACAACACCGCCCTGGGGGCCATCCAGGCCCTGGAGGAGCGGGGCTACCTCTGCGGCCCGGAGGGCATCCGGGTCATCTCCTTTGACGCCACCCGGCAGGGGCTGGACTACTGCCTGGAGGGAAAAATCTCCCTGGAGGTGGAATGCGACCCCCTGGTGGGGCCCCAGGTGGAGAAGATTATCCAGATTCTGGAACGGGGAGACGTGCCCGATAAGCACTACTACACCCGGGAACGCCTCTTTACCCCGGAGGATTTAACACGGGAGTTTATCGACCAGCGGCCCTATTGAACAAAGTTCGCCCCCGGCACAAGGCCGGGGGCGTTTCGTTTGTCCACTTGACTAAAAATGGGCGCAGTTTCCCCTTATTTCCAATAAGTGTATGGAAACGTACCACTTTGGGGGGAGTTTTCGGTATGGGTAGAGGGGGAAGGCCCTCTCAGTCAGCCGCAGGCTGACTGAGGATTGTATTTTGCCGAAGGCAAAATGTATGAAATAATCCTAATCCTTGTTTACTTCGTATGTTTTGCTTCGCAAAACGCAATCCTCCGCCCCAGTTTGCGAACTGGGGCACCTCCTTTCAAAAGGAGGCTTTTGGTGCCCTCTGTCTTGCTGCTACTTCTTTGACAAGCTGACCTCCCCCTTTGGGGGAGGTGGCACGGCGAAGCCGTGACGGAGAGGGCCGTCCCCCACAACACACAAAGGAGGAAACAACATGCCAAGCAATCAAACACCCAACTACGCGCTCAACCAGTGGGAGCGGGACGACCGCATCCTGATGGACGATTTCAACGCGGACAACACCAAAATCGACGCGGCCATCAAGGCTGAGGTCGACGCCCGGACGGCGGCGGATGCTGCGCTGCAAACTTCCCTGGGCAAAAAAGGCAACGTCCAGGTGCAAATCTACACCTACACGGGAACCGGCACCTACGGCTCAGAAGGCCCCTGCACGATTCCGTTCAACGGCAAAGAACCCCTGCTGGTTTTGGTCCTTGGGACCAACAGCGACGACCTCCTGCTCCACGCAGGTCTGTCCCAGGCAAACAACTATGCCAATTATTGTCAGGTATCCTGGCAAAACAGCGGCGTATTCTGGTACGCCTATAAGGATGCCGCCACTCAGCTCAACGCCAAGGGGAGAACCTATACCGCGCTCATGCTTTATAAGTTGGATTAAAGGGCAGAAAGCTGAGACATCCCCCGGACTTGCGTCCGGGGGATGCCTCTTTTACATTGTCTGTTAGCTACCCGTGTAACCAGTTACTCCGCTAAAATCTATGATGTAAGTTCTGTCGTTGACTGTGCGCACTCTCTGTGTAGAAGGCGTGTCGTTGAAGATGGGGAAGACCATCTGCTGGCCCTCAATCTCCACCCGGAGGAAGAACATCTTGAAGCTGGACATTTTATCGGAATTGCCCTTGTTGCCATAGTAGAACAGGCTCATGATATCGGCAGCACTCTCAGAACTGTGGCTCAGCTGCTGATTCACATCCCAATAGAGAATCTGCATGGCCTTCACAGTAGCATCGTCGGTTGTAGACGAAGTCAGAGCCTTGGCGGCGCCGGACAGCTTCACAGTCACAGAGCCGTCGCTGTTTTCAATGACTTCCTGGTTCAGCAGAGAGATGGCCGCACCGGCGCCCGCAATCGGCTTTGTTGTTTCCTCGTTCTCACAAGCCGCAATCGCCGCATTCATACCTGCAGTAGTGGCAGGCTGACCCGCAACGTCAGGCTTAATGGTGAAGCTCACAGTAGCAACGCCGTCAGCATCGTAGACAATCGTCTTGGAGGCAGGGCTGATAACCTTGCCCTCAGGAATAGCAATCACATTGCCATTCACGTCCACAGTAACACCAGGTTCGATCTTCAGGGTCTTGTCCCCTGCATTGGCCGGGGCGACCTTGTAAGTTTCGTTGGTTCCATCACTGAACTCCACAATAACGGTCATACCCTGATTGCTGGTACCGGGGTTCTTGCTGCCGCCGCCGTCGGTGACAACAGTCTTGGTCTGGTTGGTGTTCAGAACCAGCCACTGAGCGGTGCCCTTGCTGTTCAGAGGACCAGCAACCCAGCCGGTGAAGTCCTCAGCACGATCGTTCACGTGGTTGTTCTCGTCGCTCTTTTCCAGGTACTCGATGGCCTTCTTCACGTCGCTGAACTGAGTCCAGACAACCTTGGGGTCCTCGCCGCCGGTGTAGACCTCGGTCTCGACGACCACAACAGTGCCGTCCTTGGCCAGGGTCAGACCAGCCTCGGTGGGATGATTCTTGCCGGCGTGCAGGGTGTACTGGCTGCTGTAGAATCCGAAGTCGGCGACCTTGTTACTGTTGGTGCCCAGGTTCTGGGTACGGTTGGGAGCGCCATTGTTGTTGTCGCCCCAGGCCATCAGGTAGGTCTTGTAATCATCGGGATCGGGGTCATTGCCGAAGTCATACTCGCCATAGACGTTATCGCTGCCACTGGTTTCAGTGATCCGCTTGGCGTCGATGATGTAGCCGTCCTTGTCGAACTCGAACTCCACGAAGCCGTTTTTGGCAGTGTGGACGGTGGGATTGCCGGCAGCAGTGCTCATCCAACTCTGGATGTTCCTGCGCAGGGTCTTGAACTCATCCACGTCGTTCTTGCGGATGGTCAGGGTCTCGATCTTGCCGTTCAGGACGCCCTCGAAGCTCCAGTAGTGGTAGTTGCCTTCCTTCTCATAGGTCTCGTCCTCGGCGTCGCCCAGGATGTAGCCGTAGTTCTTGGTGGAAGCGGTGTCCTTGCCGATAACCACGGCGGCAACAATATAGTTGTTGTCATCGGCCACAGCGAACACACTGGCGTCAGTGTTGATGCCCTTAGTCGCAGGGTCAGCATCGACACGATTCACACCGTCCAGCTTGTTGTTCGTCTTGCTCAGCACCTCGATGTCCACATCCTGGACGCCGGTGAACACGCCGTTCACCTTGGAGATGCCCCGGGCGGTGCCGGAGGTCACGTCCTTGGTGTCCACGGTCAGGTAGACGGAATCCTCATCGCCCACGGCCCAGTGAATCTTGCCATTATGGGTCCCGGTATGTCCGGTGCCGCCGCAGTAATCGCCGGGCTTAGCATCAGTAAGACCAACGCTGGAGGAGTTGTATGCTCCGCCGCCACCGGCGGCCGCGAGTTTCTCATTGATAGCGGAGGTACGGAGAGTGTAGCTGTTGACCTTGCCGTTATTATCATACTCCTGGTTGACCCAGTTGTTCACGGGGGTCAGAGTGTAAACAGTGCCACCGTTCTTCTCAGCGGTGGTGTAGGTGAACCACATATTGTACTCGGACTTCCGGTCGTCGTTGCCGTTAGCGCTGTCAAAGTCATAGTACCACTTGGGGTCGAACTTGGGGGTGGTGGAAAGATCGGACACGGTGCCACCGTTAGCCAAGTGGTTGTACAGCTCGATCTTCTCCTGAGTCTTGGACACATCCACGGTGATGTTCTCCATGGTGCCGTCGGTGAAGATGGCGGAGGCAGTGGCGTGGCTGATGGCGGTGTGGCTGCCGGAGAAGTCATAGCCGGTGATAAACACATAGTGGTTGTCGGCCTCGACCTGCACGTTGCCGATCAGGTAGCCGTACTGGTCGAACCACAGGTTGTAGGTGTAGTCGGCCAGCTGCAGGTCACCGTAGCTGCCCTCGCTGGTCAGCTCGTCCAGAGCGCCCATCTTGCTGTACCGGCCGTTGGCGGCGTAGTCATACTGGGTGCCCTCGGTGACCACGTAGCTCTCCTTGGAGTACTTGTTCAGGGTAACATCCGTGGAGCTGGTGGGGTCCATAACGCGCACGATCTCGTACTTGGACTGGCCGTCCCAGGCCACCTGGACCAGAATCTTGTCGCCATCCTTATAGCCCTCAATGTTGGCAACCTCATCCAGAGTGACCTTGGTGTCGTTGCCCTTGGAAGTGTTGGCGTGGATATCAACAGTCAGCTCGGCCTTGGCCTCGTTGTAGTCGTCGTCCACGTCGGCCAGGAAGGTGTCGATGGAGGCGATGGTGATTTCCTCGCGGTCAGGGTCGAAGAAGACCTGAGTCAGCACGCCCTTGCCGGTGGTGGCGTAGTCCTTGGTGTTGCCGCGGACCATGTTCTCGGCCTTGATCGTAGCGTCATCCCTGCCGTCCAGGAAGTACTCCACGTAGTTGTCCTCGATGACGGACTTGCCCAGCAGCTCATACAGAGTCTTGCCGTTGATGGCGGTGGTGTACTCAGCGCGGATCAGCTCCTTCTTCATGTAGGTGCCGATCTCCTTGCCGTCATACTCCCAGGTGCGGGAGGGGCGGCCAAACTCGTCGTCGCGGTTGTCATACAGCTTCAGGTCGCCGTTGTACAGCTGCTCGCCCAGCTCCACGATGGGGCCGCCGTTCTGGGAGCCCACAGCAGTGGCCTGCACGGGGCTGATGGCGGTGGCGTAGGGCTTGGCGCTGGTGACAAACACGTAGTTGACCTTACCGGTAAACACGGAGCCGTCGGGGGTGGTCAGGTTGATGGTGTTGCCATCGGGCTCCACCATGCCGGACTTCAGGGCATTCAGAGCCATCTGGGCCACCTGGTTCCGGGTCATGGGGGTAGCGGCGTCAGTGCCCACACCCTCAAAGATGCCGATCTTGGTGCCCTGACGGACGGTGGATACCATAAAGCCGTCGGCGTAGTCGTTCTGGTAACGGAAATAGCCCAGGGCGCGCATCATCATAGACGCGGCCTCGACGGCGGTGACAGTGGCGGCAGGATCGTAGATGCCATCGCCGCGGCCGGACACAATGCCGTTGGCGGCGCAGGCGCCGACCCAGCCCTTGGCCCAGTCAAAGTTGCCGCTCACGTCGGCAAAGGGGCAGGTGCTCACATAGTAGTTGTAATCCAGGT
>CAJUFJ010000064.1 GCA_910585815.1 uncultured Oscillospiraceae bacterium
ATGTGCGGCCGCCAGGCCATCGACGGCGACACCGCCCAGGTGGGCCCCCAGATTGCCGAGAAGCTGGGCCTGCCCCAAGTGTCCTACGCCGCCGAGATCACCAAGGAGGGCGACACCATCACCGTCAAGCGGATGCTGGAGGACGGCTACATGACCATCAAGGTGAAGACCCCCTGCCTGATCACCTGCATCAAGGAGCTGAACACCCCCCGCTACATGAGCGTGGGCGGCATCTATGAGTGCTACTCCAAGCCCTATGAGATCTTCGACTACAACACCCTGAAGGATCATCCCTTCATCGACAAGGACACCATCGGCCTGAGCGGCTCCCCCACCAACATCCTGACCTCCTTCACTCCTCCCCAGAAGGGCGCCGGCATGATGCTGGAGGGCGCCGACAAGGCCACCTGCGACAAGCTGGCCGGCATCCTGGCCGCCAAGCATATGATCTGAGAAGGGAGATAGAAGAATATGTCTACTTTTAATAGTTCCGATGTCGCTGCCTTCAAGGGCGGAGTCTGGGTATTCTGCGAGCAGCGCCAGGGCAGCATGATGCCCACCTCCTACGAGCTCATCTCCGAGGGCCGCAAGCTGGCCGACGAGCTGGGCACCAAGCTGTACGGCATCCTGCTGGGCGAGGGCATTGAGGGCATCGCCAAGGAGCTGGGCGGCTACGGCGCCGACGGCGTCTATGTCTGCGACCACCCCATGCTGAAGGACTACACCACCGACGGCTACACCAAGGTCATCTGCGACGTGATTGAGGAGTACAAGCCCGAGATCATGCTTATCGGCGCCACCAACATCGGCCGCGACCTGGGCCCCCGGTGCGCCGCCCGGCTGCACACCGGCCTGTGCGCCGACTGCACCCACCTGGACGTGGATATGGGCATCTACAAGGACTTCCTGAAGGAGAACTCCACCCTGGCCCCCGAGCGCATCGACGCCACCAGCCACGCCATGGTGCTGGGCCAGAAGCACGATGTGTCCCGCGACCTGAAGATGACCCGTCCCGCCTTCGGCGGCCACCTGATGGCCTCCATCATCTGCCCCCGGTTCCGTCCCGCCATGGCCACCGTCCGCCCCGGCGTGATGAAGAAGGCCGCCTTCGACCAGGCCAAGGCCGATGCCTGCGAGATCATCAAGCCCGAGTTCACCCTCACTGCTGACGACATGCAGACCGAGGTGGTGGAGGTCGTCAAGGCCGCCAAGAAGCTGGTGGACCTGATCGGCGCCGACGTGGTTGTCTCCGTGGGCCGCGGCATCTCCAAGGACGTGGAGGGCGGCATCAAGCTGGCCGAGGAGCTGGCTGAGGTCCTCGGCGGCGTCGTGGGCGGCTCCCGTGCCACCATCGACTCCGGCTGGCTGTCCGCCGACCACCAGGTGGGCCAGACTGGCAAGACCGTTCATCCCAAGATCTATGTCGCTCTGGGCATCTCCGGCGCCATCCAGCACAAGGCCGGTATGCAGGACTCCGAGTGCATCATCGCTGTCAACAAGAACGACACCGCCCCCATCTTCGAGATCGCCGACTACGGCATCTGCGGCGACCTGTTCAAGGTCACCCCGCTGCTGATCGAGGCCATCAAGGCCGCCAAGGCTGCGAAGTAAGGGATTTTCCCAAGTTCAAGAGCGCCTGTCCAACCGGACAGGCGCTCTTTTTTTATCTGTCTACTTTTTTATTGCCCAAAAGTGTGCTATAATAGCAGTAAATTAGGAGGTGTGAATGATGGCGCTGCCAGCGGAAGAAATGCGGTATACCTTTGCGGACTATCTCACCTGGGATGAAGACGACCATATCGAGCTGATTTACGGTTATCCCTATATGATGTCGCCACCGCTTAGAATCCACCAAAAAGTCAGCGGCGCACTGTTTCGCCAGCTGGCAAACTATCTGGACGGTAAGAAATGCGAAGTTTATTCTGCGCCCTTTGGCGTCCGACTTTTCGAGGAGGAGGGCGACAGGCCCGAGGATGTCAACACCATCGTGGAGCCGGACCTGGCCGTGGTTTGCGACCGCAACAAGCTGGATGACTACGGCTGCAAGGGCGCGCCCGATCTGATAATTGAGATTCTTTCCCCCTCCTCCCGGCGGCACGACCGGATCGTCAAGCTGGACCTGTATCAGCGGGCTGGCGTCCGGGAGTACTGGGTGGTCAACCCGGAGGACCGGACCGTACAGGTCATGCTCCTGAAGGACAGCTACCTGCTCCCCGTGGAGGACTACGGCCGGGAGGACATGGCGAAGGTCAACATCCTGGAGGACTGCACCATTGACCTCAGCAAGGTATTTTCTGAATAAACCACACAAAGGCCGGGGCTTTCGCCCCGGCCTTTAAAACCTCCGCCCCCGCAGGGACGACTCCCCCTGACAGGGGGAGATGTCGGCGAAGCCGACAGAGGGGGTAGGCTCCTTTTGAAAGGAGCTGTCAGCCGCAGGCTGACTGAGGATTGTATTTTGCCGAAGGCAAAATGTATGAAATAATCCTAATCCTTGTTTACTTCGTATGTTTTGCTTCGCAAAACCCAATCCTCCGCCCCAGTGTGTGCACTGGGGCACCTCCTTTCAAAAGGAGGCTTTTTGCGCTCTGGGTCTCGCAGCTACTTCTTTGACAAGCTGAAAGGCCGGGGCTTTCGCCCCGGCCTTTTGCACCTCCGCCCGCCTGCCGCCATACAATGGATTAGAAACCTGCCGCCGCTCCAACGGCGGTTCTGGAGGTATTCTATGAAGCACGAATTAAACATCTGGGTGGTGGGCGGCGACCTGCGGCAGGAAAAGCTGGCCCAACTGCTGGCCGAAGACGGCCACACCGTCCATACCTACGCCCTGGGCCAGCCCCAGGAGGCCGTCTCCGGCCTTACCGCCGAGGCCGCCCTGCGCCAGGCAGACAAGGCGGACTGCGTCATTCTGCCTCTCACGGTCACCGTCGGGAATGGGCTGCTCAACGCCCCCCTCTCCCTGTCGGAGCACCCCCTGCCCCCCATTTTAGACCAGCTCTCCCCCCGGCAGTTCCTCTGCGGCGGACGGGTGGACCGGGAGACGGAGGAGCTGGCCCGGGAGCGCGGCCTCACCATTCACGACTACTTTGCCCGGGAGGAGCTGGCGGTGGCCAACGCCGTCCCCACGGCGGAGGGGGCCGTTCAGCTGGCCATGGAGCACCTGCCCATCACCATCCACGGCTCCCGGGTGCTTGTGATCGGCTTCGGCCGAGTGGGACGGCTCACCGCCCAGCGCTTCCAGGCCCTGGGTGCCCGGGTGAGCGTGGCCGCCCGGAAGTATGAACAGCTGGCCTGGGCCCAGGCTCTGGGCTTCGGCGGGGAACATCTGGCCCATCTCAAAGGCTGGCTGTGCGGCTACGACCTGATTGTCAACACCGTCCCCGCCCAGGTGCTGGGCCAGGAGGAGCTGGAGGACGTAAAGCCCGACTGCCTCATTCTGGACCTGGCCTCCAAGCCGGGAGGGGTGGACCTGGGCGCGGCCGGCGCGCTGGGTCTCACAGTGGTCTGGGCCCTGTCCCTCCCCGGCAAGGTGGCCCCGGTGACGGCGGGGGCCGCCATCCGGGACACCATCTATAACATGCTGCGGGAAATTGGAATGTAACACGCTGCGGGGGCGGCCCTTGTCCGCCCGGAGCTCCCGCCCCCGCTCGTTTAAAGTTGAAAGGAAGATTCTCATTGGAAAATAAAACCGTAGGATTCGCCATGTGCGGGTCCTTCTGTACACACGCCAAGGCAATGGAGGCGCTGGAGCAGGTGAAGGCCCGGTTTGAACGGGTGGTGCCCATTGTCTCCCAGGTGGTGGCGGACACCGACACCCGTTTCGGCAAGGCGCACGACCTGATGCGGGAGATGGAGCGCATCTGCGACCACCGGGTCATCACCACCATCAAGGGGGCGGAGCCCATCGGGCCCCAGAAGCTCCTCGACCTGCTCATCATCGCCCCCTGCACCGGGAACACCCTGGGCAAGCTGGCGGCGGGGGTGACCGACTCCAGCGTCACCATGGCGGCCAAGGCCCACCTGCGCAACGAGCGCCCGGTCCTCATCGCCCCCTCCACCAATGACGGGCTGTCCGCCTCCGCGGCCAGCATCGGCGCCCTGCTGCCCCGGAAATACATCTATTTCGTCCCCTTCGGCCAGGACGACTTTGAGAAAAAACCTACCTCTCTGGTGGCCGACTTCTCTCTGGTGGCCGACGCCGCCCAGGCAGCCCTGAAGGGAACCCAGCTTCAGCCGCTCCTGCTGCGGAGCTGACCCCCGCCGCAACTGCCAGGGCCCCCGGCGAAAACCGGGGGCCCTGCCAGAAAAGAGAGGGTACAATTGACTATATAAACCGTCCGCAGACGGGGATTTTTGGTCTGCCGCACCGGAGCAGCTGCCCGCAGGGCGGCAGTGGGGCGCGTACCCCGCGCCGTAGGGCTTTGGTAATGGGACCAAATATGTCCGGGCTTCTGCGCAGTCTGCCGGACCGTGGGACCGCTTTTGCCGTCCCGGGAGGAAATCAGATCAGTTCCTTGATCTGCCCATAGGATACCACCTCCGGCCCTGTGATTCTTCACCAGAGTTGGAACTTTTTGTGAAAAATATGTGAAGACAACCGGGACGGCTTCCGCCGCCCCGGTCATTTTTACATATCGTGTCCTTCCCGCTTCATCCGCATCTCCAGGGGATCGGCCATAGGGTCCTGGGCGTTTGTGGCGGTGTCGGTGCGGTTCTGGCCGGCAATGGGGGCGGAGCCCCGCAGGTCCCGGCCGGTGCGGGGATCCCGTACCGGTTGCTTTTTGGGTTTGCTCATGGTAAGACCTCCTTGTTTTGGATGGTCCTAGTATGTCCCAAGGCCCGGAAAAAATCCAAACTCACGCCGCCTTTGTGCTAATAACGTCTGAAAGCCGTTCCCTCGGATTTCCGGCAGCAGAATACCGGCGAGCGGGACACACGCTGGAAGAAACGCATCAGATATTCAAGGTATCCCGCATTTCCTTGGGTACAATGACATTGACAGACGGCCGCAGTTGGATTATTATGTATGCTGTATAAATGCAGCGATATTCCTGCCAATCTGTCGAAACGCGGTCCAAGCGCGGACCGCTGGGAGGTTTTTACCCTATGACCCACTCCTTTTTCGGCGGGGTGTACCCCGCCACGCGGAAAGACATGACCCGGCGCAAGCCCCTGTCCCGGCTGTCCCGGACGCCCAAGGAAATTGTCATCCCCCTGATTATGTGCGCCGACGGCCCCTCCACCCCCATGGTGCGCCCCGGCGACCCCGTTACCATCGGCCAGCCCATCGCCCGGCGGGGCCAGACGGGGGCGGCCGCCTTTGCCAGCGTCTCCGGACGGGTGGCCGCCGTTGAGGACCGGCCCCACCCCTGGGGCGGCCGCTCTCCCGCCATCGTCATCCAGAACGACGAGCGCAACGAGCACTACGAGGGCCGCCCCGCCCCCCTGGACCCCCGGCAGCTCACCCTGGAGCAGCTGGTGGAGCGGGTGGAGTGGGCCGGCGTGGTGGGCATGGGCGGAGGGGCCTTCCCCACTTGGGAGAAGATTACCGCCGCCTTCGGCAAGGTGGACACCCTGATTGTCAACGTGGCCGAGTGCGAGCCCTATGTCACCGCCGACTACCGGCTGCTGCTGGAGCGCAGCGAGCACATCCTCCGGGGAGCCCAGGCCCTCGCCCGCTGCCTGCGCAGCGAGCGGGTAGTGGTGGTCACCGAGGGGGACAAGCTCAACGCCGTGGAGGCGGTGGAGCGCCGGCTGCGCCGGTCGGGCAACGGGCGGGTGCAGATTATCCCGGTGCGCACCTGCTACCCCCTGGGGGCGGAGAAGCAGATTATTCAGACCGTTACCGGCCGGGAGGTGCCACCCGGCAAGGGGCCCATCGACGTAAACTGCGCCGTGTTCAACGTGGCCACCGTCTTTGCCATTCAGGACGCCCTGTTTCAGGGCCGCCCCCTCACCCACCGGGCGGTGACCGTCACCGGCGGGGCGGTCACCCGGCCCCGGAATTTGTGGGTGCCCATCGGCACCCCCCTGCGCCACCTGCTGGAGACCTGCGGCGGGCTGAAGGAGGAGGCCGACCTCACCCTCACCGGCGGACCTATGATGGGGGTGGCCCTCCAGAGCCTGGACGCCCCGGTGATGAAGGACACCAACAGTCTGGTGTGCCTCACCGGCTGGGAGCACAAGCCCGACACCCCCGCCGGGGTGTGCATCCGCTGCGGCAAGTGCGTGGGGGCCTGCCCCATGCATCTGGCCCCCACCATCATCCGCCGGGCCCTGGAGGACCAGGACCTGGAAAAGCTGGCAAGATTCCACCTGGAGGACTGCAACGCCTGCGGTTGCTGCTCCTTTATCTGCCCCGCCCAGATTCCCCTGGTGGAGACGGTGGCCCAGGCCGCCAACCTTGTTAAGAGAGGGGGGACCGCCCAATGAGCGCCAGCTTTGCACCCAAGCGCCTGTCCCCCCAGCTGCGCCAGCCCTCCACCACCCGGGCCATGATGCTGGACGTGATGGTGGCCCTCACTCCCGCCCTGGGCATGGCCGTTTTCTTCTTCGGGCTCCGGGCGCTGGTACTCGCCGCCGTGTCGGTGGGCTCCTGCGTCCTGTTTGAGGCCCTGTACCGGCTGCTCACCCGGCAGCGGCAGTCGGTGGGCGACCTGTCCGCCTGCGTCACCGGCCTGCTGCTGGCCCTCAGCCTGCCCGCCAGTACCCCCTACTGGGTGCCCGTGATGGGGGCCGCCTTCGGCATTATTGTGGTCAAGCAGTTCTATGGCGGACTGGGCCGGAACTTTATGAATCCCGCCCTGGCCGGGCGGATGCTGGCCGGCACCCTGCCCATGCTGATGACCACCTGGCCCCAGCCTATGCAGAAGCTGTCCCTCACCGCGGTGGACGCGGTGTCCGCCCCCACCCCCATGGCCTACCTCCACGAGGGCTCCCTGCCCCCCCAGGGGCTGGACCTGATGTTTTTGGGCAACCGGGGCGGGTGCATGGGGGAGGTCTCCGCCTTCATGCTGCTGCTGGGGCTGGTCTACCTGCTGCTGCGGCGGATCATCTCCCCTCGCATCCCCCTGTCCTATCTGGGCACGGTGGCGGTGATTGCCCTGCTCTCCTCTCCCAACGGAGTGTCCCCCCTGATCTGGACTGCCTACCAGCTGATGGGCGGCGGCCTGCTGATGGGCGCCATCTTCTTTGCCACCGACCCGGCCACCTCGCCGGTGACCCCACGGGGGCACGTTATGTTCGGCGTGGGCTGCGGCCTGCTCACCGTGCTGCTGCGCTCCTCCAGCCCCTACCCCGAGGGGGTGGGCTGGGCCATCCTCACCATGAACTGCATGGTGTGGCTGCTGGACCGGCTGGGCCTGCCCCGGCGGTTCGGCATCGGCAACTTTGCCGCCACCCGGGCGGTGCTGGCCCAGTCCTGGGCCAGCCTGTCGGAGATCAAATTCGTCATGCCCAGGCTGGACCTTCAGCGCTACCGGCCCAAAGAGGGCCAGGCCCCCGGCGAGGCCTGGCTGGACCTGCTGCGCTCCGCCCTGAAAACCGTCGGACCCTTGGCCGGCGTCTTTGCCGTTACCTGCGGGGTTATCTTCGGCGTTCACCGCTTTACCGACCTGAACACCGCCCGGGCAGAGATTCAGGTCCAGCGGGAGATTCTGGCCCAGGCCATGCCCCAGGCCGTGGTGGGGGCCGAGACCCCCTACCACGCCGCCGGCGCGCTGTCCATCACCGCCGGCTACGGGGAGGAGGGCCATCTGCTGGGCTACTGCGTGGAGGTGCAGAGCCAGGGCTTCGGCGGCCCTGTCACCATGACGGTGGGGGTGGACCTGAACGGTACCGTTACCGGCGTGGCCATTGAGAGCCACAGCGAGACCAACCGGGTGGGCACCGCCGCCATGACCCCCGCCGCCCTGACCCGGTATGTGGGCCGGTCGGGCACCATCCGCTCCTCCGGCAGCAACTCGGTGGACGTCGTCACCGGCGCCACCGCCACCTCCAAGGCCATCACCGCCGGGGTCAACCGGGCGCTGAACATTGTGGCCAATTTGGATACCACGGAGAATATCGACTATGAGGACACCCAGTGAGAGGAGGGACAGACTGTGAATACCGCGCTTGAATTGACCGGGGTGGCCCTGGCCGCCCTGCTGTCGGAAAACCTGGTGCTGGTGTCCTGCATGGGCATCGGCACCCACCGGGAGTCCTTTCAGGACCCCCGGGAGGCCATCCGCACCGGCCTGTGCCTCACGCTGGTGATGGTGCTGGGGGTGCTGGGGGGCTGGCTGCTCAACTTCCTGGTCCTCCTCCGCTTCGGCCTGACCCACTTCCAGGTGCTGGCCTTCGCCCTGCTCATCCCCGGGCTGGTGGCCGGGCTGCGGAGCTTCTTCCGGGCCTGTGTGCCGGAGCTGTCCCGCCGGGCGGACGAAAATCTGGCCTCCATCTCCACCAACTGCGCCGCCCTGGGCTCCGCCCTGCTGGTGGCCCAGCGCAGCTACAGCCTGGGCTCCGCCCTGATCTTTGCCCTGTGCGGCGGCATTGGGGCCACCCTGGCCCTGGCCAGCTTTGCCAGCCTGCAAAAGGAAGTAGACCTGAACCGCTGCCCCAGGGCCTTCCGGGGGGTGCCCATCCAGCTGATCACCGCCGGACTGATGGCGATGGCTCTGGTGGGGTACTATGGGCTGTACTTTGGGGAGTGACGCACCTCCCACCGCATAAAAAATGGCTCCGCCTGACGGCGGAGCCATTTTTTTGCCCTTATTTCGCGCCCAGCTTGAAGGAGGCGCACTCGGTGCCCTCACACTTGGTGGGGGCGCAGTCGCAGCAGCCCACCTTGATGGAGTTCAGGGAACAGCAGTTCTGGGCCCCGGAATGGTAGGCGCAGGTGTCTACGGAACACTTGATGCTGGGATTACAGGTCTTCTTGTCGTTCATGATACTAAACCCTCCTTGTTTCGGATGGCCTTAGTATGCGGCGGCCCGGGCCGGTCTATTCTTTGGGCGGCGGGGATTTTTTGGCTTTTTTGAAAATTTTCGGCTGGCGGGGGTCGATGTCCTCGGGCTGGACCTCCACCACCTGGGGGATGAACCGGCTGGCGAATTTGCCCTGGCCCCGGGTCTTTACATAGAAGTAGCCGATTATCGAGAAGACCACCGCCCCGATGAAGTTGACAAACAGGTCTTTCATGGTGTCCAGGATGCCCACGTCCAGATAGCCGCCCAGGCCCAGGGAAATCTGCTGGCCGTCTGCCGTTACTACGATGGTGTCCACAATGTTCTCTATGAGCACCCGGTTGTTCCGCCCGGAGGGGTCCAGCATGACGGAGGAGATGGAGTGGACCACCGTGTCCTTCTGCATGTCCAGCATCATCAGCTGGTCCATGCCGCACTCGAAGAACTCCCACAGCACCCCGATGGTCATGGAGAAGCAGAAGGCCACTATGGACATGAACACCGGCGACAGGGACAGGGAAAATTTTTCCGTCCGGTTGAGCATGTCCACCAAGGCAAAGCCGATGGCGGCGCAGAGAAAGCCGTTGAGGGTGTGCAGGATGGTGTCCCAGCTCTTGAAGGTGGTGTAGAAGGAGCTGATCTCCCCCAATATCTCGGCGGCGAAGATAAAGAGCATGATGATGATTTCCATGGTGTTGGGCAGGTCGATCATCAGCGCCCGCTCGAAGACGGTGGGCAGCAGGAACAGCACCAGGGTCAGGGCGCACAGAAAGACGCTCTCAAAGTCGCCGTTGAAAAACTGGGCCACCATGACGGCGATGACCAGAAAACGCAGCGTGAAATAGACCACCGCCACCGTCCGCTTGCGCCGCAGGGCGTCGTGAGCCGATGCAAAAACGGCCCGCATCCCTTTTTTGTGGTTTGACACGGAAAACGCTCCTCTCTTTATCCTCTTAATGTAATCTTAACAAGGGCAGTATAGCCCTTTTGGAGCGGAAAGTCAAGGAATGAAGCCTGTGCCAATACGCCTGTTCATAAATTGGGAAGGCCCCGGGAAATGCTGTTCTGTGCGTCATGTAGGGCAGGGGTTCTACCCCTGCCTATCCCCGTAAGGGGATAAAGCGGGATCGGAAAGGCAAGGGCAGAGCCCTTGCCCTAGCTTGTCAAAGAAGTAGCAGCGAGACAGAAGGCGCCAAAAGCCTCCTTTAGAAAGGAGGTGCCCCAGTTCGCAAACTGGGGCGGAGGATTGCGTTTTGCGAAGCAAAACATACGAAGTAAACAAGGATTAGGATTATTTCATACATTTTGCCTTCGGCAAAATACAATCCTCAGTCAGCCTGCGGCTGACAGCTCCTTTCAAAAGGAGCCTGCCCCCTCTGTCGGCTTCGCCGACATCTCCCCCTGTTAGGGGGAGTCGGCCCTGCGGGGGCGGAGGTTTTTTGACAGTCTAAGGCAAGGGCAGAGCCCTTGCCCTACATGCGGCAGTTTCCTGAATTTATGAGACAAGCGCGCCCCTGTCAAGGCTTCCCCGGCTGGCGCATAGACTGTTCTGGAGGTGATTTACATGGATTTACGCAACAAACGCATCACGGTAGGCGAACTGCTGGATAATCCCAGGTCGAAGGCCGTCTTCCAGCGCCGCTTCGGGCGGTTTATGAACCACCCGATGGTGAGCGCCGCGCGCACCCTTTCGCTGGATCAGCTGGAGGAGATGGCTTCCGTCTATCTCCCTAAAAAAACCATTCAGGAGACGCTGAAGGAGCTGGAACAGCTGTAGGGAGCGGGCTCCGGCCCGCCCCGGTTTCCCGGCGGGGCGGGGCTCCGGTTCCCTATCTGCCACGGCGGGGCGGCCCGGAGGCCGCCCCCTACTGGCAGTTTGCCCCGCTTCTTCGGGAAAAATATAGTCCATTTCTCCTTTGTTATGGGTTGCTATCTGACAGATTTTAGGCTAAAATAGAACATCATAGCTGCAACGGAGGATGGACCATGGAGATTGTCAAGCAAGAGGTGGAGGGCGTCCAATTCTACGCCTGCACCGACCCGGCCTGGGCCGGCGCGCGGCACGGCTTTTCCACCCGGCTGGGGGGCGTGTCTCCCGCTCCCTGGGACAGCCTCAATCTGGGCGCCAACCGGGGGGACGCCCCGGAAAATGTCCGGTGGAATTTTAACTGGTTCTGCTCGGCGATCGGGACGGATGACGAGGCGATAGTGAAAAACCACCAGATCCACAGCGACATCATCCGCCCGGTGACCAGGGCGGATATCCTGCCCGACCCCGCCCAGCCCGGGACCTATGAAGCGGACGGGCTGATTACCGACGAGCCGGAGGTGTGTCTCACCATCTTCTCTGGGGACTGTATCCCCATCCTGCTCTACGACCCGGTCCGGCGCTGCATCGCCGCCGCCCACGCCGGCTGGCGGGGCACCGCCTTGGGTATTGCCGCCCGGGCGGTGGAGGCCATGGTCCGGGACTACGGCTGTCAGGCGGGTAATATCCTGGCCGCCATCGGGCCGGGCATCGGCCCCTGCTGCTTCGAGACCCACGGCGACGTCCCCGACGGCCTGCGCTCCGGCCTGGGGGAGGACGCCGCGCCCTTTATTCGCCCGCTCTCCAAGCCGGGAAAGTTCTCCGTGGACCTGAAGGGGGCCAATGCCCGCTGGCTGGAGCGGACAGGCCTTCGCCCGGAGCACATCGCAATTTGCTCCGCCTGCACCGCCTGCAAACTGGACGAGTTCTGGTCCCACCGGGTCCAGGGGAACCAGCGGGGGAGCATGGCGGCCATGATACAGCTGGCTTGATTTAGGAAAAAGCCTCCCTCTCAGAGGGAGGTGACGCGGCGAAGCCGTGACAGAGGGAGTTCAGCAATCATAGACTCCCTCAGTCAGCCCTGCGGGCTGACAGCTCCCTCAAAGAGGGAGCCTTGCCCAACATCACATTTGACAAAGGAACCGATATGAAACGATGCCGAATCACCGCGCTTTTTCTAGCCCTTCTCCTCACCCTCACCGCCTGCGGCGGGGGGACTGTCCCCGACGGCTCCGGCTCCGCCTCCTCGGCGGATGTGAGCCAGACAGAGGTCCCGCCCCCCAGGTCGCTCCCCTTTACCCTGGCCTTCTATCCCGAATACAGCCTGCACCCCGTCCTGGCGGGCAACCGGGCCAACCTCACCCTGGCCCCCCTTCTCTATGAGAGCCTGTTCACGGTGGACGCCTCCTTTCAGGCCCAGCCCCTGCTGTGCGGCAGCTACGCCGTCAGTGAGGACAAGCTGGTGTGGACTCTCAGCCTCCGCTCCGGTGTCACCTTCTCCGACGGTACGCCCCTCACCGGACAGGCGGCCGCCGACGCCCTGAATCTGGCCCGGTCGGGCCGGAGCCGCTATCAGGAGCGGCTGGCCGACGTGACCGCCATCACCGTCCCGGAGGAGAGCCCCAATCAGCTGGTCATCACCCTCCGGCGGCCCAACGGCTCCCTGCCACTGCTGCTGGACATCCCCATCGCCCTGGGAGAGGGGGAACGGCCCGCCGGCACCGGGCCCTATGTGCTGGCGGAGGACGGCCAGTCCCTGGTCGCCCGGGCCGGCTGGTGGCAGGCGGACAAGGCCCTGCCCGTCCAGTCCATCCTTCTGCACACCGTCTCCAAGAGCGACGAGCTGCTCTACGCCTTTGACGGCGGGGAGGTCTCCCTGGTGGACGTGGACCGGATGGCCACCAACGCCACCGGCTACGGGGGCAATTACCAGACCTGGGACTACCCCACCACCGACTTCCTCTACCTGGGCTTCAACACCCAGAAGGGGGTCTTTCGCTCGGCCGACGCCCGCCGGGCCGCCTGGCTGGCGGTGGACCGGGACACGGTGGCCACCACCATCTACGCCAATCACGCCATTTCCACCCTGCTCCCCGTCCACCCGGCCAGCGGGCTGTATCAGCCGGGGGAGGCCCCCCTCACCTATGACCCGGAGGGGCTGGCCGCCCAGGTGGAGGGGCTGCGGCTGACGGGCAGCCAGCTGGTGTTTCTGGTGAACAGCGAAAACGTGGCCAAGACCTCCGCTGCCCAGCTTATCGCCTATCAGCTGGAGGCCGCCGGCTTTTCGGTGGAGCTGAAGCAGCTCCCCTTTGAGGAGTTCGCCGCCGCCCTGGCCTGGGGGGAGTTCGACCTGTACCTGGGGGAGACCGCCCTCACCGCCGGCTTCGACCTGGCCCCCCTGCTGGGCTCCGCCGGCGCCCTCAACTACGGCGGCTGGTGGGCGGAGGGCGTGGACGGCCTTCTGGCCGCCATGCTGTCCGCCGCCCCCGAGGAGCGGGCCGCCCACGCCGGGGCTTTCTTCGCCCTGTTTAACGAACAGGCCCCCATTGTGCCGATTCTGTTTAAAAACGGCTCCGTCCTCACCCAGTGGGGCCAGCTGTCGGGACTGTCCCCGGTGCGGGGGAACGTGTTTTACGGATTCGAGAATTGGATCATCTCGTAGGGACGCATCACGATGCGTCCGCCGGGGTTCCGCCCGTCGTTGGCTGCGGACGCTTCATGAAGCGTCTGCGGGGTTTCGTCCGTCGTTGACTGCGGACGCTTCATGAAGCGTCCCTACACAAAATATACAACAATACACAACATTAAAACAGAGGAGAGAAGACCATGAGTGTTTACCGCTGCTATTCCAAGAAAAAAGAGGGCTTCGACGTGGAGGCACAGGGCCTGTGCAGACAGCTGCGGGAGCAGCTGGGCATTGACGGGCTCCAGTCGGTGGATATCCTGAACCGGTATGACGTGGAGCAGATCGACTACCCCGTCTACCAGCGGGCCAGGGACATTGTCTTCTCTGAGCCCCAGGTGGATGTGGTCTATGACGAGGACTTCCCCATGCCCCGGATGGCGGGGGCCTTCTTCGCCGTGGAGGCCCTGCCGGGGCAGTTCGACCAGCGGGCCGACTCCGCCGCCCAGTGCATCCAGCTGATGGCCGGGGTGGACCGGCCCCTTGTCGCCTACGCCAAGATGTATCTGCTGTGGGGCGGGCTGTCTCAGGAGGACCTGGACAAGATTAAGGCCTTCCTCATTAACCCGGTGGAGAGCCGGGAGGCCTCCATGGACAAGCCGGAAACCCTTGCGCGGGAGCACGCCATCCCCGACCATGTGGATACGGTGGCCGGCTTCATCTCCATGGACAAGTCTGCCCTGTCCGCCCTGCTGGACAAGCTGGGGCTGGCAATGGACATCGACGATCTGAAATTCTTGCAAGCCTACTTCCGGGACGAGGAAAAGCGGGACCCCACCATTACCGAGGTGCGGGTGGTGGACACCTACTGGTCCGACCACTGCCGGCACACCACCTTCTCCACCCATCTGGATGAGATCCAGATTGACGACCCCGACGTGAAGGCCGCCTACGAGCGGTATCTGGCCGCCCGGGTGGAGGTCTACGGCGAGGAGAAGGCGGCAGCCCGTCCTCAGACCCTGATGGACATTGCCACCATCGGCACAAAAGTGCTGAAAAAGCGGGGGCTGCTCCCCGAGCTGGACGAGAGCGAGGAAATCAACGCCTGCTCCATCCACGTCCCCGCTGAGGTGGACGGCCAGGTGCAGGACTGGCTGCTCATGTTCAAGAACGAGACCCACAACCACCCCACCGAGATCGAGCCCTTCGGCGGCGCGGCCACCTGCATCGGCGGCTGCATCCGGGACCCCCTGTCCGGCCGGGTGTATGTCCATCAGGCCATGCGGTTTACCGGCGCCGGGGACCCGCGCACCCCCTTCGACCAGACCCTGGAGGGCAAGCTGCCCCAGCGGAAGCTGTGCCAGACAGCGGCGGCGGGCTACTCCTCCTACGGCAACCAGATCGGTCTGGCCACCGGCCACGTGGCCGAGGTGTACCACGAGGGATATGTCGCAAAGCGCCTGGAGTGCGGCGCTGTGGTGGGCGCGGCTCCGGCGGAGAATGTCCGCCGGGAGCGGCCCGCGCCGGGGGACGTGGTGATTCTGCTGGGCGGCCGCACCGGCCGGGACGGCATCGGCGGGGCCACCGGCTCCTCCAAGAGCCACAACAAGAAGTCCCTCACCACCATGGCCTCCGAGGTCCAGAAGGGCAACGCCCCCGAGGAGCGGAAAATCCAGCGGCTGTTCCGGGACGGGGAGGTCACCCGGCTGATTAAGCGGTGCAACGACTTTGGCGCGGGCGGCGTGTCGGTGGCCATCGGAGAGCTGGCCGACGGGCTGGAGATCGACCTGGACGCGGTGCGCAAGAAGTACGACGGCCTGGACGGCACCGAGCTGGCCATCTCCGAGAGCCAGGAGCGGATGGCTGTTGTGGTGGCCGCTGGGGACGCGGACAGGTTCATTGCCGCCGCCGAGAAGGAAAATCTGGAGGCCTACCGGGTGGCGGTGGTCACCGAAAGCCCCCGGATGGTCATGAATTGGAAGGGGCAGAAGATTGCTGACCTGTCCCGGGAATTTTTGAACACCAACGGCGCGGTGAAGCACGCGGCTGTCTCTGTGGGCAAGAAGGACCGCTCTGCCTTTGGTCAGGAGCCGTTCAAGACCCTGCGGGAAATGGCTGCCAGCCTGAAGTGCGCCTCCCGGCGGGGGCTGGTGGAGCGGTTTGACGGCTCCATCGGGGCGGGGTCCGTCCTCATGCCCTTCGGCGGCAAGTACCAGGCTACCCCCGCCCAGGCTATGGCGGCGCTGCTGCCCGTCCTGCCCGGCCAGGAGACTGACCAGGCCAGTGTGATGGCCTGGGGCTGCGACCCGGACGCCCTGTCTGTGGACCCCTATGAGGGGGCCTATCAAGCGGTCACCAACTCCATCGCCAAGCTGGTGGCTTCTGGCGCGGACTACAAGAAGGTGTACCTCACCTTACAGGAGTTCTTTGAGAAGCTCCGGGACGAGCCCGACCGCTGGGGCAAGCCGGCCGCCGCTCTCCTGGGGGCGCTGGACGCCCAACTGGACTACGCCGCGGCGGCCATCGGCGGCAAGGACTCCATGTCCGGCTCCTTCCTGGACAAGGACGTGCCCCCCACTCTGATTTCCTTCGCCATCGCCCCCATCAAGGCCGGGGAGGTCATCACCCCCGAGTTCAAGGAGGCGGGGCATCCGGTGTACCTCTTTATTGGCGACGCCACAGCGGAGGGCCAGAAGGCCGCCTGGGAGGCGTTCCATGCCCTGTGCCAGGCCGGCAAGGTGAAAGCCGCCTGGGCGGCGGAGAACGGCGAGGCCGAGGCCGTGATGAAGATGTCCTTCGGCAACCGGATTGGATTTATCGGCAACGAAACCGAGCTGGCCTGGGACCTGCCCAACCCCGGCGGGATCGTGGCTGAGCTTACGGAAGCAGTTCCGGAAAGTCCCTGTGCCGTCCAAATCGGAAGCACCTCCGCTGAGCCTGTTATCACCATCGGCGGCGACTCCGCCCCCATTGACGAGCTGCTCAATCTCAACGAGGGCGTGCTGGAGGAGGTCTACCCCACCAGGGCGGGCAGCTCTGAGGAGGTCCAGGCCATCTCCTGGGAGGGCCGCTCCCCGGCCGTCTGCAAGCATAAGGTGGCCCACCCCAAGGCGGTGATCCCTGTCTTCCCCGGCACCAACTGCGAGTACGACACCGCCAAGGCCTGCGTCCGGGCGGGCATCGACCCGGAGATTGTGGTGGTGCGCAACCTGTCCACCGACCTGCTGGCCCAGTCCGCTCAGGCCCTGGAGGAGGCCATCCGGGGGGCTCAGATGGTGGTTCTCCCCGGCGGCTTCTCCGGCGGCGACGAGCCCGAGGGCTCCGGCAAGTTCATCGCCTCCTTCCTGCGCAACCCCGCCCTCAGCGACGCCATCATGGACCTTCTACAGCACCGGGACGGCCTGATGCTGGGCATCTGCAACGGCTTCCAGGCCCTGGTGAAGCTGGGGCTGGTCCCCTTCGGTGAGATTCGGCCCATGGACGATACCTGCCCCACCCTGACCTACAACCTCATTGGCCGCCACCAAAGCCGGTATGTCACCACCCGGGTGGCCAGCGTCAACTCACCCTGGATGCTGAAATGCCAGGTGGGCGACCTGCACACCATCCCCATCTCCCACGGCGAGGGCCGGTTCGTGGCCCCCGCGTCCGTAATTGCCGACCTCGTCGCCCACGGCCAGGCGGGCACCCAGTATGTGGACGCTGGCGGCCGGCCCACCATGGACATCCTGTCCAACCCCAACGGCTCTATGGAGGCCATCGAGGGCATTTTCTCCCCCGACGGCCGGGTCTTCGGCAAGATGGGCCATCTGGAGCGCCGGGGGCCCTTCGTGGCGGTCAACATCCCCGGCGAGAAGCACATGCCCCTGTTCGAGAGCGGCGCGGAGTACTTTAAATAAAACGCCATGGCCGGGAAAAAACATCCCTCCTCCCTGGAGCGGAAAAAGCTCCGGGAGAGGAGGGCGCGGGCCAGCGCATTGTCCAAACAATCCAGCGTCAAGGCGGACAAAAAACAGGCCTGGTGGTGCCTGAAAAAGAAGGGTCTTACCTACAGCGATCTCCCCTCCAGCCAGCGGAAGAAGATGAAGCGGGCGGAACAGGAGAGCGTGGGCGGTTCGATTCGGTCCCCGGGAGTGAAAAGCCAGGCTATCGCCACCGCCATCAGCGGACTGGCGTCATTTTCCATGTTTTTCTACTACCATCAGCAGCTCCACTACTGGTTCCTGGCAGGCCCCGATACCCTCTACCAGCGGTATGGCCTCTCCAGCCTGATCGTTGCCGGCCTTGTGCTCATGCTGGATATCTGCCTTTTCAATACGGTGCTGGACGCGGTGTTTTCCGCAATACGGGACTGGTCTCAGGGAGAAAAGGACTTCCGCAGCATTCGAGCGGAGCTGAAAGGATGTCTGCCCTTTACCATCGCCGCTCTGGTGCTCCTCCATTCCCTGGTGCTGTTCTCCTGCCTCAGCCGGACTGAGGCCACTACCACCGGCGTATCTACTTATGTTTTGGGCATCCGGACCAGCTGGCACTCTTATCAGGAGTTGGAGGAATCGGACCTTTACCGAACCCGAATCAATACTCGCACCGGACATTTGATTCGCTATGCCAGGAACTATGAGCTGCGGTTCCTGGACGGCTATGAGATCAAGCTCACAGACCTGGACAAATACTGTTTGGGCCTAAAGCAGTACAATGAGCTCTACCACCTTGTGGCCCCCTTCCTTCTGGACTAAGATTTTCCCCTCCGGGCCTGCGCCTGGAGGGGGAAAAGAAAAAAGGAAAATTTTTAAAAAAACTGTTGACAACTGGAGAGAGATACGCTATACTATCCCTTGCCCTGTTCGAGGGGCGTGACACGGCGGCATAGCTCAGTTGGCTAGAGCACGCGGTTCATACCCGCGGTGTCACTGGTTCAAATCCAGTTGCCGCTACCATTATAAAAAACGGACAGGCGTCCGTTTCCATATAAAACGGCCCGGTGGTCAAGCGGTTAAGACTCCGCCCTTTCACGGCGGCAACACGGGTTCGAGTCCCGTCCGGGTCACCACCTTTTTCAGCCGTTTCCATATGGAGGCATAGCTCAGCCGGTAGAGCGCTCGCCTCACACGCGAGAGGTCACAGATTCGA
>CAJUFJ010000065.1 GCA_910585815.1 uncultured Oscillospiraceae bacterium
ATAGAACGGCTTAACAGGGAAATCCGCCGCCGCACTCGGGCGGTGGGCTCTTTCCCAGATGGCAACTCCGCCCTCATGTTGGTCTGTGCCAGGCTGCGCCATGTTGCCGGCACTCAGTGGGGCAACAAGAAGTACATGAATATGAGGTACCTGAAAGCTGCTCTGAAGGACACCTCTATTGTCGGCTGACTTCATTCCGACCAGAGTCTGCATACTAATTTGCGAAATAATCTTGACACTACCATCGTCCAGTCCATCCAGCTCCCGCCGGAGGACCTGCGCAGAAAGCTAGCCACGACCCCCTTCAAGAAGCCCTCTGTCAGATAGGCCCGCTTACTGGTGGTGTCGCCGGTGACATGGACCCAGGAATAACTCCGAGTACCATTGGTCATGTCCCTGCTGGACAGCCAGCGGTACTTGCGGTCATCGTCATCGTCATCCAGGCGGATCTTCAGCCCTTGGATCAGGCCGTTTTTATCCCGAACCGGAATAAGAAAGCCGTTTGGCCCGGCTAGGGTCCAGTTGCTGTAGCAGGTACGGAAACCGGGCACCCCCAGCAGATCAAACCCACAGGAGCGGAGCAGAGAGGCGAGAAGCCGCCGGTCCTGTTCCGTCTCCGGCATACTGCGGTACTGGTTGCGGATGATCCGCTCCTCGGAGAGCCCCCGCTCCAGCAGATTTTCGTGGTGCCTGTCCAAAAGAGTCAAATGGCCCAGCATGGCGGTGTATGCGGCGTGCCGCTCCTCCAGGGAGACGGGCTGCCGTTCTGTTTTTGTGTTTTGAGAAGTTGGCTGCTTGGGGATAGGGTACACATTAGTCCCCCTGCGCAACTCCTGGAAAGCCTGTTTGTTGCTCACTCCGTTCAACTGGGCGTACAGCGTGACGCTGTTGCCGCGAGCGCCGCAGAGATTGCAGCGGAACTGATCGGTGACGGTATTCAGGCTCAGGTGATACTTTCCCTTGCCGTGATCGCCACAGAAGGGGCAGCTTGCCTCGACCTCCCGCCGCCTAAGCGTCCGGGAGTCGAGGACAAGTCCGCACCGCCTGGCCGTGTCCACGATGGGGATTTTTTCAAACACCAAGCGGCTTCACCTCTTTGTCTAAGCATTAAGCGGCTTGCCGATTATCTGCCGCGGGGATAGGCCGCAGAGGCCGCACCTCCAGAGGAGCACCAGGACGCACTTGGCCATGATGACCTGCCCGGTGGGCCGGACATTGGTCAGGTCGTCCACCGATTCCATATTGTCCACAAAAACCGGATAGTTGCGTCCGGTGAGCCGCTTCACCAGCTCGGACAGTTCCATCCCCGCCCGAATCTTCTCAGACAGGGATAGACGGTCATACCGCCGACCATTGTAGGTGAACTTGAAAGCTGCTTTCTGCTCGCCGGTGGACTTCACCATATCATAAAGGGAAACTTCCACCCGATTCATCTTCAGCTTCTCAAAGGTCAGTTCCGCCCGCTTCCCGGCATAAATGGCCACGTTGGAAATCAGGACCTTTAGATCCTTGATTTCCTGTTGGGCTTGCTCAATTTGTGCATTAAAATCTGGCCACTCCAGGTTTGACAGGGTAAGAGTCGCATTTAATCCGGCAGAACACTGACATAATTCTTCCTTGCAGGCGCACATCTGGTCGTATTCCTCTTGAGAGAGATTGCCGTATTCCAGACTGGCAGACAACTGCTGAATCTGTGCTCTCAAATCGTCCGTCTTTCTGTCCTGCGTCAATTTGTCCCGCTGTCTAGTGAGGGCGTCGATCTCATCCTTGGCGCTGCCGTAGGCGAAGATGGGGGGCTTTTCAAACAGAGACCTGGCCGCCGCCTGGGTTGTCTGTGTTTCCTGGTGGTCAATGGCTGCCGCGATGGGGTTGGCCGGCTCACTGGCAGGTACAGGGCTCTGTGTTTCGGCCTGGGAAACAGGCTCAGGCTGAGGGGGCGGGGCCACAGAGGCCGCAATCGGTTCCGCCGGGGCTGCGGGCGCTTCCGGCTCTGGCTGTTCCGGAGGAGCAGCGGGGGGTTCCGCCTGCGCTGCCGGAGGGTCAAAGGGGTTGATGTCGCTTGTGGGAGCACCGCCGCCAAAGATGGCGCTGATGTCTACTTCTTCGCTGTCCTCCATACCAGGAAACGGGAATACGCTGTCGATCATTTCACTCATAATGCTGGCTCCTTTCATTTTTTGAACAAAAAAAGACCACAACCGCCCTCAAAGGCAGCTGTGATCTTCTTGTTCGTTTTTGTTTCCAGGTCGATTCAGTCCGGTGCGTCGGGGTGCACTACGCCCCTGGTCGCTCGCCCTTCCTCCCTAACTTACTCAGACCTAAAATACACCTTTATTGTAACACCAGAAAAGGAGCCCGTATAGTTGAGGTTTTGTCAACTGAATATATCGAAAAAATTTATACTTTATCGCTTTGTAGACGTTTTTTTATACTTCCCCGCTCTTTTCTCGGGCTCGATATATTTATACATTAAAGTCTCGGAATATTTTTTGCTCCATGCTACCTCGTATTTGTCCGGATAAGCCCGTAAGAGCTCCGAAAGCTTTGTGACCCCGTATGTGCGGCAATCAAAATCCGGCTTTGTACGTTTGATGTAATTGCCGGCGTTTGACACATTGGTATAGCCGTCCTCATCCTGGAACGCTTCCCAGGCCTTTTTCAGCAGATTGTGGATGCTGGCGATATCATTTTTCTCTCCCGCATCAGACACAGGGGAGGTTGGAAGCTCCTCCTCCACCACCGTGGAGATATTCTCCAGAAATAGAAATTCATCGCACGCATTTCGGAAAGATTCCGGTGTCTTTTTCTCCCCCACGCCCATCACATATACCCCTGATTCGTGCAGCTTGATTGCCAGCGGCGTGTAGTCGCTGTCGCTGGAAACAATGACGAAGGCATCATAAATATTGCTGTAGAGAAGCTCAATCGTGTCAATAACCAGTGCCATATCCGTCGCGTTTTTGCCGGTCACATAGTCAAATTGCTGCTCAGCCTTAATTGCAAGCCGCTTAATTTCGACTTCCCAGTTTTTGAGCGAGTCCTTTCGCCAATTCCCATAAGCCCGTTTCACCACAATCCGTCCACGCGTTGATATTTCACGAAGGACATCAGCTATTTTGGAGATTTGTGTGTTGTCAGCGTCTATGACAACGGCTATCTTTTGTAAATTATTCATTGTGCAGCCCCTTTATTTTACATCCTTTTATCTCATGTTCAAAACAATAGGAATGTTTTCAGTATATCACATATTTTCCTTTGCACAAGCAAAAAAAGCGGCGGCCTTAAGGCCGCCGCTTTTTTGACAGGTTCCCTTTTTATATCCTCAAACGCTCCACATGCACAAAAAGTATACTTTTTGTGCACGGCAATTCTCGCCGCGCTCAATTATCTAATCGGCCGGAAATTCAAAAAGATTAGGGCTTTTACGAAATTTTTTTCAAAGAAAAAATTACTGCGCAAAAAGTATAGATTTCAAACACCTCGGCGGAGATGGAAGGGGAAAGCCATGGCGGCGGCGCAGTACACCACGATCAAGGTCCGGCTCTATCCCGACGCGGCCCAGGCGGAGCTCTTTGAAAAGACCTTCGGCTGCTGCCGCTATATCTGGAACCGGATGCTGGCCGACCAGCAGCGGTTTTACCAGGAAACCGGACAGCACTTCATCCCCACCCCGGCCAAGTACAAAGCTGAGGCCCCCTTCCTGAAGGAGGTAGACAATCAGGCCCTGATTCAGGAGCACAACCGCCTGTCCCAGGCCTTCCGGGTGTTCTTCAAAAAACCGGAAACTTTCGGACATCCCAACTTCAAGCGCAAAAAGGATGGCCGGAGCTCCTTCACCGCCTGCAACCACGTCTTCTCCTCTGGCCCCACCATCTACACCACCCGGGACGGCATCCGCATGACCAAGGCGGGGATTGTCAAGGCCGTCTTCCACCGCCGGCCCCAGGCGTGGTGGAAACTGAAACGGATTACCGTAAGCAGGACCCCCTCCGGCAAATACGACTGCTCCATTCTATACGAGTGCGGCGGCCGGACGCCGGAGCCGGTCATCCCCCGGGCGGATACTACAGTGGGGCTGAAGTACTCCGTCCCCCACTTCTACGTGTCCGACGACGGCGCCATGGCCGACCCGCCCCACTGGCTGAAACAGTCCCGGGAGAAGCTGGCCGGCTTGCAGCAGAAGCTGGCCCGGATGGAGCCCGGCTCGAGGAACTACCAGGAGGCGGTTCGGAAGTACCGCCTGCTCCACGAGCACATCGCCAACCAGCGGCGCGACTTCATTCACAAGGAATCCCGGCGGATAGCCAACGCCTGGGACGCCGTGTGCGTGAGGGCGGACGACCTGACGGAGCTGTCCCAGGGCATGACCCAGGGGGACCTGCGGGATGCCGGCTATGGGATGTTCCGGGAGTGTCTGCGCTACAAGCTGGAGCGGCAGGGAAAGCCTCTCATTCTGGTGGACCGGTATTACCCCTCCACGCGGACCTGCTCCGCCTGCGGACATGTGGAGGCGGCGGTCAGCTACAGAAGGCGGACCTGGACCTGTCCGGCGTGCGGCACGGTCCATCAGCGGGAGATCAACGCCGCAAAGAACATCAAAACAGAAGGTTTGGCGCGGTTCCGCGCCTGACTGATAGGCCGGTCGGGACGCCGGTGAATGCCCATGCTCCGCCTGGAGGGCGTTGAGCGAAACGGAATTGGGTTCCGCTTCGCTCAGCGTTTTCCAGAAGCGGGAAGTGGGAAACGAGAGGGCGTGTGCGCACGTCCAAAGCCCTGCGGGGCGTCCACAATATTATGACGATGCAAACAGGTGCAAAGGACCGCGCCGGAGCAAAACAGGGAGGACACCATGCTGAAGCTGACCCTTTTACCCGAGGAATACCTCACCATCAACGACAGCGTTGTGATCCAGCTCAAGCGCGTTGCCGGGGGGCGGGCCGACCTGGCCATTGACGCGCCCCGGGAGTTCCCCATCCTGCGGGGCACGGTGCTGGAGCGCAGCGGCGGGCAGCGGCCCGGCTGTCTGGCTCCGCCCACAGGCAAGCGGGCCAGGACCCGCCGGGACCAGATTTTCCGCTGGAACGACGACCGGGAGCGGGCGGTCCGCGCCATGAAGCAGGCGCTGGACCGGCTGGAGCAGAAGGGCTCTGGCGAGGAGGCGCAAATCCTGCGCACCCAGCTGGACCGGATTATCCCCACCTTTTGGGAGGATGATCTGGCGGCAAAAAATCAGGTTTCAAACGGTTGACGAACCGGTTGAAATATAGTACCGCGTTGTACCCCGGCAGTCCGGCCGGATACCGGGAGACAGCGCAAAGCCCACTGTGCCGGGGCAGGGAAGTTCCGGCGCAACGGATCGCATATCATAAACATTTTATTGAAAGGAAGCACTAAAATGAGGATTCAACACAACATCATGGCCATGAGCGCCTACCGCAACTACAACACCAACACCTCCGCTGTCGCCAAGAACCTGGAGAAGCTGAGCTCCGGCTACAAGATCAACCGCGCCGGCGACGACGCCGCTGGTCTGGCTATTTCTGAGAAGATGCGCGCTCAGATCACCGGTCTGAATGCCGCGCAGAAGAACGTGAAGGACGGCATCTCCCTGGTGAAGACCGCTGAGGGCGCCATGCAGGAGATTCAGGACATGCTCAACCGCATGGACTACCTGGCCACTCAGTCCGCCAACGGCACTTATGACGACGATGTGGACCGCGCCGCTCTCCAGAAAGAGGTTGAGCAGCTGAAGTCCGAAATCAACCGCATCGCTGACAGCGCCAACTTCAACGGCATCAAGCTGCTGGACGGCTCTCAGGACGCCTCCACCAAGCTGGGCGCTATGACCAACCTGACCTCCGCCCAGGCCGTGGCTGACGGCGTGCAGACCGGCAGCAAGCCCACCGCCGGTGTGTACTCCCTGGACCTGAAGGACCTGACTCTGAAGCTGGGCACTACCACCGAGCAGTATACCGTCACTCCCTCGACGGATATTCACCACGATTCCTATACCTCGATTCAGCCGTCTCGTGTTACAACTACTTCTGGTGGCGGCCAGGTGACTCACGCTTCTACTACGATTACCCATTCGGCCACTACGACGCACCAGGCTGCCGTGATGGGCACCCGCGATGTTGACAAGACCATCGCTGCCGCCGACATCACCTTCCAGCTGGGCGGCGCTGACTTTAAGGACGCTGACGGCAACACCATCACCCTGGGCAACAAGGTCACCGACAAGAACAAGGCCGGCGAGCAGATTGCCGAGGCTCTGGACGGCTCCACCATCGAGATCGACGGCGTCACCTACGATGTCAAGAACGACAATGGCAAGCTGACCCTGACCGGCCGGAATGCTCCCGACGCCGATCCCACCACCGCGCTGGATGTTTCTCTTACTCTTACCGGCGCTGTCGAGGGCAAGAACAACGGCCACGATCTGTCTGTCCACGTGGATACCGCTCCTGTGGCCAACGGCTCCAACAAGCTGGCCCAGGGCAAGTTCACCCTGACCAACGATATGATCAAGAACGGCAGCGCCATTCAGATCGGCAAGGAGACCTATGTCTTCCAGGTGGGTGACGACAATCCCATCACGGCCAGCGGCGGCCAGAAGGTCATTAAGCTGGATGCGGGCCTGAGCGATGCCGACGCCCTCAAGCAGGCCGCCGACAAGCTGAGCCAGCAGAACAACAAGCACTTCCACATCACCACCAGTCGGGACGGCAAGACCATCCACCTCACCGAGAAGGCCGACGCTGTGGACTACGAGAAGGATTGGGACCTCCACGGCACCGACGATGCGGCCGAGAAGGACGCCGACTGGTCCAAGGTCATCAAGACCGGTAAGCTGGAAAAGAGCAACGCCGGCGGTAAGGCGCTCCAGCTGCAAATCGGCGACACCTCCGACAGCTACAACCAGCTGAAGGTCTCCATCGGCGACATGCACACCGCCGCCATGGGCATTGCCGACCTGAACATCGGCAATCAGGATGATGCCGCCGCCGCGATTCAGAAAATCCGCGACGCCATCAACTACGTGTCCGGCGTCCGCGGCGACCTGGGCGCTACCCAGAACCGTCTGGAGCACACCGCCAACAACCTGTCCGTGATGGCCGAGAACATCCAGGACGCCGAGTCCACCATCCGCGACACCGACGTGGCCGAGGAGATGATGAGCTACACCAAGAACAACATCCTGGTGCAGTCCGCCCAGGCCATGCTGGCCCAGGCCAATCAGGTGCCCCAGGGCGTCCTCCAGCTGCTGGGCTGATTTTTGGGAAAAAGCTTTATCTCATTTGCACATGCAGGGGGCGGGCACTTGCCCGCCCCCGTTTCTCTGTACGGAAAGGAATCAAAACTATGAGAGCCATTGAAATCGCCCGCCGCATGGCAGAGCTGGGCCAGATCCAGGAGGCCCAGAACGCCTACCGCCTGGCCATCTATGAAAATGACGGACAGAACCCGGTGGAGGACATGGAGGCAGCCATCTATCTGCTGCAATCCGGCGCGGACTACCGGCTGCCTTACACCTGCTTTCTGCGGCTTTACAACCGGGGACACTTCCGGGAGGACTGCCTGTCCATCATGACTGGGGCCTTCTATACGCCCAATGTAAAAAAACTGCGTGCGGACTACGAGCGAAACTGCAAGCGGCTGAAAAAGTACCCTTACCTGTTCCGCAAGGATTTTCTCCCCTTTGAGCAGCTCCCCATTCACTTTTTTCCTTACGACGATAACGGCTATACGCCCTTCTACCCGGAACAGGGGCGTTTTGGCGATTATATAAATTTTAAAACCTCCGTAATCTCCCGCAATTTCTTCAAAAATCTGGACGCCCCCATCCTCGCCGCCGACGTCTATTCCCAGTATGAGCTGGAGTATCTGGTGGACAATGTGCGCAAAAGCGAACACATCGGCCGGGAAAACCATATTTATCTTCACTACACCGACTGGGGGACCTTCTGCGCCCATCTCCAGTGCCTGAACCTGCGCCCCCTGCTGGAGGAGGAGAAGATCGTCTTCCTGATCGGGGACGAGATCAGCCAGTACCCCATCGACTTTAAGGAACGCTTTGGCATCGACTACAGTGTCTTCCCCGTTAAGCCCATCGGCGTGCGGGAGGTCAAGCGGATGATCTGGCATACCCAGCTCTCCAGCCACAACGGCGGCGACTTTTTCAACGAAATCTTCGACGGTCACCCCAATCTCATCGCCATGCCCTCCATTATGATGGAAAACGTGGAGAAAAAGGTTCTGGAGCTGAAGGGGCTGATGGAGGCCAGCTGCGACGAAAAGACCGCCGGCCTGCTCTTTCGCGCCTGGAAGCCCCACATTGTGCAGGAGCTCTTTGCACTGGGAAACGACCGCACCGATAAGGACCTCTTTGCCGCCGTCTACCTGGGCAGCCGGACCTACACCCGCAATCTGGACCACAGGTCCCGCATTGTCCCGGCCCTGTTTTTCCAGCCCCACTTTGGCAATTTGAAATATGTCCTGTCGGCGGACAAGGCAGGGCGCACAGTTTTGCGCTCCAGACAGTATGAGATTATCGCCCAATCCCCGATTTTCCAGTATTTCAAATACATCAAGACCTTCACCCCCATGCGCCGCATCACCACCAGCTACGGCGCTGCCATGCGCTTCATGTGGGCCTTCCCGGGCAAGACCGACGAGGATCGGAAGGGCACGGTAGTGGGCGACCAGATATCGGACAAGCTGCTCAACCGCAGCTTCATGATTGACCCCGGCGACCGCCTCTACCGGGACAGTGTACTGGTACGGTTTGAGGACGGCAAACTCAATCCCAAGGCTACCTTCACCGCCCTGGCCGCCTTCCTGGACCTGCCCTATACCGAGAGCATGACCTACTGCTCCCTGGCAGGTCGGCGTAACCCGGAATCGCTGAAGGGCAACGACCGCGGCTTTGATACCGCCGCCGTCTACCGCTCCTATGACGAGTACGCCAACGACGCGGAGCGGTATTTTATCGAGTATTTCATGCGGGATGTCTACGAGCATTACGGCTACGGCTTCCTCTACTACGACGGCGCACCGGTGGACGAAGCCCGGATCAATGAGCTGATCGACGGCTTTACCACCTCTGACGAGTATATGCGGGCCAGCTGGCAGAAGAACATCCTCCAGGATGTGACGGTGGAGAAGGATGGCGAACCGGTTTCCGAAGAACTCCAGGAGGAGAGCAAACGGGACTTTCTGGAGCAGAAAATGGACGGTATACGAAGAAGGAGGACAAACATTGCCCGTTCCCTCCTGCGCGATTTGCATTTTGTGAACAAAAACGGCCAGCCTCTGCGCATGATGCCGAAGCTGGAGCTGGACCCTGCGCTGCTGGAAAACCCACTTTACTATTAAGGAGAAAAAGATGGACAGAAAAAATCGAGTGTACTGGCTGACCGGGTTATCCGGGGCCGGCAAAACCACCATTGGGCGGTTGTGGTATGAGGAACTGAAACAGTCTGGCGAAAGGGTTGTCCTGCTGGACGGGGACGAGCTTCGGGCGGTATTCGGCGGGGGATTTGGCTTTACCGCCGAGGCCCGGCTGAAACTGGGGATGAGCTACGGCCGCCTGTGCGCCCTGCTGGCCGCCCAGGGTTTTACCGTGGTATGCTGCACCATCTCCATGTTCCACAGCGTACGTGCATGGAATCGGGCCAACATCCCCGGCTATTATGAGGTGTACATACAGGCCTCGATGGACACGCTGCGCCAGCGGGACCAGAAGGGGCTCTACAGTCAGAACGCAGAGAACGTAGCGGGGGTCGGCCTGCAGGTGGAGATGCCCAGCACACCCGACCTGATTCTGGATAACAACGGCCAGAGCACTCCGGAGGAACAGGTGGCGCTGCTGCGCCGGGCGGCAGAGGAGGGTGTGTAATATGGCGGAAAGAAAGACAGTGTTTATGTCCATCGGCACCGATGTAATCCACGGCGGACACATTGAAATCATCGGTCAGGCGGCCCAGCTGGGAGAGCTGACTGTAGGCGTGCTCACTGACGAGGTGGTGGCCGCCTACAAACGCCACCCGCTCCTGTCCTGTGAGGAACGGATGAAAATCGCAGCCGGCCTGAAGGGTGTGGCCCATGTGGTCAAGCAGAACGATATTGGCTACGCCGCCCCCCTGCGGGCCTTAAAGCCGGACTATGTAGTACATGGAGACGACTGGCGGGAGGGCTTTCAAAAGCCTGTGCGAGAAGAATGCCTGCAGCTGCTGGCAGAGTATGGCGGGGAGCTGGTGGAATTTCCGTACTCCCATAACCGGGAATATGACCGGCTGGAGGCTGCCGCCCGGTCACAACTGTCCATCCCGGATCTGCGCCGTGGCCGGCTGAAGTGGTTGATTGAGAAAAAAGGCCTTGTAACCTGCATGGAGGCCCACAACGGTCTTACCGGCCTGATTGCAGAGAAGACCGCGGTGATGGAAAACGGCGTTATCCGCCAGTTTGATGGGATGTGGGTGTCCTCTCTGTGCGACTCTACCATCAAGGGCAAGCCGGATATTGAGTTGGTTGACTTCTCCTCCCGGCTGAATACCATCAATGAAATCATGGAGGTTACGACCAAGCCCATGATCCTGGATGGGGACACCGGAGGTCTGACCGAACACTTTGTCTATACCGTGCGCACACTGGAGCGCATTGGGGTGTCTGCCGTCATTATTGAGGATAAGATCGGGCTGAAGCGCAACTCCCTGTTCGGCACGGAGGCCCACCAGCAGCAGGACAGCATCCCCAATTTCTGTCATAAAATATCCGAGGGCAAGCGGGCTCTGAAGACGAAAGACTTTATGATCATTGCCCGCATCGAAAGTCTGATCCTGGAGCAGGGACTGGATGATGCTCTGAAACGGGCCTTCGCCTATGTGGAGGCCGGGGCGAGCGGTATTATGATCCACTCCCGGCGTCGGGAACCCGACGAGGTCTTCGCGTTTATCCGCCGGTTCCGGGAAAAGAATCAGCACACTATTTTGGTGGTCGTCCCCACATCCTACAACGCGGTCACAGAGGACGAGTTTAAGAGCCGGGGGGCAAATGTGGTGATTTATGCCAACCATCTGATCCGCAGCAGTTATCCTGCCATGCAGAAAACGGCAGAGACCATTTTGCGGTGCCGCCGGTCGAAAGAGGCAAGTGAGCAATTTTGTATGCCAATCAAAGAAATTTTATCTCTCATTCCAGAAGAATAAGAAAAGGAGCAGAATTATGGATTTACAGGAACGGGTATCCCTGAAAAAGGCGGACCGAAATGAGCTTTATACGCTGGAGCCCCCCTTTCCAACTACCAATTTCCTGTTGGAGTTGTCCAACGCCTGCAACCACAGATGTTTGTTCTGCGCCCATCAGAAGATGAGACGGAAGGTTGGCAGGATGAAGCCTGAGATGGTCGAGAGCGTCCTGCGGCAGGCCTATGAGCTGGGCACCCGGGAGGTGGGCATGTATGCCACCGGAGAGCCATTTATTGTACCTGAGCTGGCAAGCTATATCAAACTGGCCAAGGATATTGGCTATACCTACGTTTATCTCACTTCCAACGGGGCTCTGGCCACACCAGAGCTGATCCGGGCAGTGGTGGACGCCGGATTGGACAGCATAAAGTTTTCTATCAACGCACCGGAGCGGAAGCTATATGAGTTTATCCACGGACAGGACGATTTTGACAAGGTGTTTGACCACTTGGTCTACCTGAATCAGTACCGCAAAGAGAGTGGTCGGAATTTCAAAATATACATCACAGGTATTCTTACCCGTTATACTGAGCATACCCGCAGTGACTACTTTACGGTTTTTGAGGGCCTGGCGGATCAGATTGTGTTCAAAGAGGTATATAATCAGGGCGGCTATATGCCGGAGATTGACTATCAGCTGAAATGCACGTATGATAAAGAGCAGACCCGCCGGTGCAACCTGCCCTTTGATGCCCTGTGCGTCACCTGGGAGGGCTATCTGTCGGTGGAGAATGCGGATTTTGAAAACATGCTTATTGTGGCGAACCTGAATAAGGTATCGTTGAAAGAGGGCTGGTATGGTGAAAAGATGAAGGAGGTCCGGCGGATGTTCCTGGAGGACTGCCTGGAGGGCACCCTGTGCCACGGCTGCGTCCATCACTGTCAGTCATCTGCGGCTCCCCTTATGCCCGAGTACGCCACAGAAAATCCGGACCTCTTTCTGGATTGGCCGGTGCGGGAGAGAATCAAGGCAGCGGGGCTGCCCTATACCAAGCTGGTATATGTCCCAATGGCGGCGGACATCATTCATCCCGGGCATATCAACATATTGAAGACGGCCGCCTCTCTGGGGCGGGTTGTAGTTGGTCTGTTCAGTGACGAGGCGATCCGCAGCTACAAGCCGGAGCCCTACATGAGCTACGAGGAGCGGAAGGCTGTGGTGGAGAGTTTGAAGTATGTGGATGAAGTGACCTGCCAGGAGACCAAGGATTATTCAGACAACCTTCGGCGGTATCGGCCCGATTATATAGTCCACGGCACGGACTGGCGCACAGGACCGTTGGCAGAGGTGCGGCAGAGCGCCATCGACCTGATGACCCAGTGGGGCGGCGAGGTCGTTGAGCCCGACTATACACAGGGCGTTTCGTCCACAAAATTTAAACAGAAGGTGAAGCAGACAGAATGACCCTTGATTTTTTACAGTCATTTGAATTCTTTTCCGGTGTGCCGGACTCCCAGCTGCGGGCGCTGTGTGACTATTTGATGGACACCTATGGGACCGACCCGCAGCACCATATCATTGCAGCAAACGAGGGGAATGCCGCGGCCCTGGCGGCCGGATACCATTTGGCCACAGGGAAAACCCCTGTCGTATACCTGCAGAACAGCGGACTGGGAAATATCGTAAACCCGGTGGCTTCTCTGCTGAATGAGAAGGTATACGGGATTCCCTGCCTGTTTATAGTCGGCTGGCGGGGAGAACCGGGAGTGCATGACGAGCCTCAACACATCTTCCAGGGTGAGATCACTCTGGACCTGCTGGAGGCATTGGATATTCCCGCCTTTGTAATCAGCAAAGAGACCACCTTAGAACAGGTTATGGCACAGCTGGAGGCGTGGCAGGGACTGTTTGCCCAAGGCCGTCAGGCGGCATTTGTGGTGCGAAAAGGGGCCCTGGAATACCATAAGAGGTCCTATGCCAACGGCCAGAGGATGAGCCGGGAGGAGGCCATCCGGCAAATTCTCCGGGTATCCGGGGACGACCCTGTAGTGTCCACCACGGGCAAGGCCAGCCGGGAGCTGTATGAGCTGCGGACCGCCCAGGGGCAGGGACACGAACACGATTTTCTCACCGTGGGCTCTATGGGGCACAGCTCCTCCATCGCCCTGGGCATCGCCCTGCAAAGGCCGGAGCGCCGGGTCTGGTGTCTGGACGGAGACGGTGCGGCTCTGATGCATTTGGGTGCAATGGCGCTGATTGGTGCAAGTCAGCCCGCCAATTTTATTCACATTATCTTGAATAATACAGCGCATGAGTCGGTGGGAGGAATGCCCACTGTATCGGGAACAGTTGATTTGACTGCTGTTGCCAGGGCCTGCGGCTATTCAAATGCAGTATCTGTTGAGACAGAGGAACAGCTGAAGTTGGAGCTGTCAAGAGCCGGACAGGGGTTACACATGATTGAAGTAAAATGCGCCTTGGGTGCACGGGCAGACTTGGGACGGCCCACTACTTCCGCTGAGGAAAACAAACTCGCTTTTATGGAACATCTTAGCAAAAATTAAAACGGGGGCGTCAATGATGAAAGCAGACCTTCACACCCACAGTACTGCCTCAGATGGACAGTACACACCTTCAGAGCTGGTTCAGCTGGCAAAGAAGCGGGGATTGGAGGTGCTGGCCCTGACTGACCACGATACCGTGGATGGACTGGGAGAGGCGGTTCAGGCCGGGAAAGAGGCGGGCCTGCGAATCATCCAGGGGATTGAGTTGGCTGCGGCGGAATATCCAACCTTCCATATTCTGGGCTATAATTTTGATCCGACCTCACCAGCGTTGGCCGCACTCTGCCATAAATTGAAGGAGGGACGGGACCAACGTGCCTCTAAAATGATTGGATATCTAAGAGGCAAAGGAGTAGTACTCTCCCTTCAGGAGATAGAGGCGCTGGCCGGTGGGCACATTGTGGGGCGGCCCCATTTTGCCCAGGCGCTTGTTCGGCACGGTTATGTATCCAACAACCGGGAGGCCTTTGAACGCTTTCTGGACACAGAGGAGTTTTATCAGCAGGTGGAGCGCCCCAAACCGACGGCACAGACCTGTGTGGAAACAATAAAAGCAGCGGGAGGGAAAGTATCTCTGGCCCATCCCTACCAAATTGGTGTGAAGGATACAGTCCTTGAGGAGATCATACAGAATTTGATGCGCTGCGGACTGGATGCTATCGAATGCTTCTATCCTAAATACACCCCGGAACAGCAAGTGTTTTATCTGAATATGGCGGAACGGTATGGGCTGCATATTACCGGTGGTAGCGACTTCCACGGGGAAAGGGTTAAGCCGGATATCCAAATGACTGCCTTGGAGCTGGAGTTGGATTGGCTTTGAATAAGGCGAAGCAGGTTTTTTGACAGACTGAGCGGCGGCCCAAAGGCCGCCGCTCAGATATAAATTACCTTCTGTTTTTTCCACGTTCAAACCGTACCTGCCACGTTTTTACAGTCTGCGCCTTCAAGAAATCCACCAATCTGTCCAGCTCCTGATCGCTGTCAAACCGCTCCAGCGCATCATAGTACGCCCGCCGGTCCTCCTCGTGGACGATGATGGGCGGGTGGTCCAGCAGGAGCAGCAGATAGTTCATCAGCAGTCGGCCCGCCCGGCCGTTGCCGTCGGCAAAGGGGTGGATGCTCTCAAATTTGGCGTGGAAATAGGCCGCCGCGGTCAGCGCCTGTTCCGTCCGGACATCTTCCAGCTCCTTTACCAGCTCGCCCAGCTCCTCCGGTACGTCCTCGGGAAGCGCACCGACCTCCCGGACCCCGGTTACATAGTCGTTTTTCTTATAGGCGCCGGGCCGCTCTCCCTTTTGATAGCGCAGGGTGTCATAGGTTCCTTGAGTGAGCAGCCCTTGAAGCTCGCAGATCAGCGTCTCACTCAGCGGTTCCCGCTTCTCAAAGGCGTCCAGCATCCGGTAGTAAGCTGCGACAGAATTTTGAATCTCAAAGAGTGAGCGCACATCCCCGGTATAGCCCGTCACCCCTCCGTGGTCGAAAATCTCCCGAGTGTCGTGGTAGGTGATTCGGTCGTTCTCGATCTTGGCGGAGTGGTAGATAAACGCCACACCGTTCCCATTCATCTCGCAGGCGACGTCGGCGGCGGTTTCCACCTGTCTGCTCCGCCAGACAGCGACGATATCCTCATAACGCATCGGTAATCACCTCGCTGAAATATTAGCATAATTTTCTCCCACACGCAAGCAGTTAGACAAATTCAGACCCGCTTTGTCACCAGTTCCCGTACAATATCGTTCCCCAGCAGTTGGCTGGTGCGGTAGATATCCTGGCAAAATGCTTTCAAACTGAAATCCATGCCGGGTTCATCCTTGTCCAGCAGGATACCGGTGACCTTGAAGTGGTAAGGCGTATAAGGCTCTGCTGGATGCAAAAAACCGGCAAGGGTATCGCTCTGATAGAGATAACGAAACTTCTGGCGAGAATCGCCAGAAGTATTCGGCCCAAGCCTTGGTTGCAGAATTTTTCGGTGTAACTAAGTACGAGATATGGAAGGCTGTCAACCTTACCCAGCTGATACCGGAGCTGTCCGCCATCCTGGAGGATACCCCCAAACAGCTCAACCTCGCCTGTGCTGACCTGATAGCTGACTATAATGTTGAGTCCCAGAGAGCATTTGTGGAGATATGTTCCATTGTGGGATATCAGATCAATAAGGCTGCCATGCAGCACATCACCCGCAAATGTCCCCCGCCTGTAGCTGACCGCCAGGCCATTTTTGCTGCATGGCGTGAGGCCAGGGATACGGCCGAAAAGCGGCTGATGGCTCCACCCAGGAAGATATCCTTTGACCGGAAACAGTTTGCCCCCTATCTGGATAAGTTTAGCAACGACCGGGAAATTGAAAAGCTGTTCTTGGAGTTCCTGCAAGAAAGGGCCAAAGTTTCATAAACAAAATCAGGGCAGTCTCACTATGCGGGACCGCCCTGATTCCATAAAAACTATTTTTGACCGAGAATATCCATAACCTGTTCCAAGGACATCTTAAATTGCTCTGCAATTACCACAGGATCAAGGATTCCTTTCAATGCAGTAACTGCTTTTTTAAGGCCTTCTTCTATGCCCTTTTCCATACCCTTCTCCATGCCTTCTGCCCGGCCTTCTGCCAATCCGTCCATATAACCTACTCTACGTTCATCCATCATTTTCTGC
>CAJUFJ010000066.1 GCA_910585815.1 uncultured Oscillospiraceae bacterium
TCATCGCCATGCTGTGCGGCATCCCCGCCGCCTACGCCCTGGCCCGGATGAAGTTCAAGGGGCAGACCGCCTTTCTGGGTTTTGTCATTGTCTCCCAGATGTTCGCCCCGGTGGTGCTGCTGATCGGCATCTACCAGGTGATGCAGACCCTGAACCTGACCAACAGTATTCTGGGCCTTGTCTTTATCAACGCCGCCTTCAATCAGGCCTTTACCATCTGGCTGCTGCGGGGCACCTTTATGGGCATCTCGGCGGACATGGAACAGGCCGCCACCATCGACGGCTGCAACCGCATCCAATCCATGATGAAGGTCCTCCTTCCGGTGGCCGCCCCCGGCATCGTCACCACCCTGATCTTCATCTTCATCAACGCCTGGAACGAGTATACGGTGGCCCTGTGCCTGATTCAGGATGACCTGCTCAAGCCCCTCACCGTGGGCATCAACACTTTCAACGGCTACAACATCATCGAGTGGCAGTACCTTTTTGCCGCCTCCATCTTCGCCATCATCCCGGTTGTCATTCTCTTTATGTGTATCGAGAAGAATCTTGTCAGCGGTCTGGCCTCCGGCGGCGTGAAGGGATAGGATTGTCTCCCCCCGGAAAAGTCCACTGATTTTCCCGAAATTGGTGGACTTTTTTCCTTCTCCTGTGCTATAATTGAAATGACTGGAGGTTCTCTTATGGAACGATATAACATCAGTGTCCAGGTCAAGAATATCCCTGCGCTGGACCCGGACTTTATCCCCATTCTGAAATTCAACCAGGCCTTCCTGGCCGGGGCGCAAAAGCCCGTCTCCATCGCTGTGGAGCGGGCCGACGGCCAGGTGGCCGCCTTCCGAACCTTTATCCACGGTACCCCCGAGATGGCCCAGGCCGACCGGTACTACATCGACCGGATGGTCAAGACGGCCCTGTGGCTCCAGGGCGGCTTTAAGGTCTACACCGACGACAGGGACCTGTATGACTACCTCAGCGGCGTCTACTGCCAGGGGGGCGAGCGGGAGTTTGACTGGGACTTTATGGCCAGCGTCTTCGAGCAGCCCTTCCAGGTGGTGCTCACCGGCCAGGTGCCCCAGACCAAGGACGCCCCCAAGGCCATCGGCGGCCATCTGGAGGGCTGCCGCATCGGCTTTGACGCCGGCGGATCAGACCGGAAGGTGTCCGCCGTGGTGGACGGGGAGACCGTCTTCTCCGAGGAGGTGGTCTGGTTCCCCAAGGTCAACGCCGACCCGGATTACCACTATGAGGGCATTGTGGCCGCCCTGAAGTCGGCCGCGGAGCACATGCCCCGGGTGGACGCGGTGGGAGTGTCCTCCGCCGGCGTGTTTATCAACGACCGGACCATGCGGGCCTCCCTCTTTCTCCAGGTCCCCCCCGACCTCTATGACGCCAAGGTGAAGGACATCTACATCCGCGCCATCCGGGACACCTTCGGCGACGTGCCCTACGCCGTCATCAACGACGGCGACGTCTCCGCCCTGGCGGGGGCCATGAGCCTGGAGGACAACAACGTCCTGGGCATCGCCATGGGCACCAGCGAGGCGGTGGGCTATGTGGACGAGAACGGCTGTATCACCGGCTGGCTCAACGAGCTGGCCTTCGTCCCCGTAGACGCCCAGGAGGGCGCCATGCGGGACGAGTGGAGCGGCGATATCGGCTGCGGCGTGAAATACTTCTCTCAGGACGGCGTGATCAAGCTTGCCCCCCGGGCCGGCATTGAGCTGGACGAGGGAGCCTCCCCCGCCGAGAAGCTGAAGGCCGTCCAGAAGCTGATGGAGGAGGGCGACCCCCGGGCCGCCCAGGTGTATGCGTCCATCGGCGTCTACCTGGGCCACACCCTGGCCTACTACCACCACCTCTACGGCTGCCGCCATGTGCTGCTGCTGGGCCGGGTGATGAGCGGCAAGGGGGGCGACCTGATTCTGGACACCGCCAAGCAGGTGCTGGCCGACGAGTATCCCCAGCTGGAGGGCAAGCTCACCCCCGAGCTGCCCGACGAAAAATTCCGCCGCGTGGGCCAGTCCATGGCCGCCGCCAGCCTGCCCGAGGGCAGAGCATAAATACAAATAAATTTTTGAAAAGGAGCTATGTCCTATGAGAATCTACCGTGAAAAAGACTACGACGCCATGAGCCGCCGGGCCGCCCATGTGATGGCCGCCGAGATTATCCACCGCCCTGACTGCGTGCTGGGCCTGGCCACCGGGTCCACCCCCATCGGCATGTACAAGCAGCTTATCCAGTGGAACAAGGCCGGCGACATCACCTTTAAGGAGGTCCGCACCGTCAACCTGGACGAGTACAAGGGCCTTTCCCCCGAGCACGACCAGGGCTACCGCTACTTCATGCAGAAGCAGCTCTTTGACCACGTGGACATTCTCCCCGAGAACACCCGTGTGCCCGACGGCCTGGCCGCCGACGCCGACGCCGAGTGCGCTGCCTACGACGCCTACATCCGCTCCCTGGGCGGCATCGACCTGCAGCTGCTGGGCGTGGGCCACAACGGCCACATCGGCTTCAACGAGCCCGCCGACGTCTTCGTCACCCCCACCCACGTGGTGGACCTGACCGAGCGCACCATCGACGCCAACGCCCGCTTTTTCGCCACCCGGGACGACGTGCCCCGCCAGGCCTTCACCATGGGCATCGGCCCCATCATGGCCGCCAAGAAGATTCTCCTGATCGCCAGCGGCGAGGAGAAGGCCGAGGCGGTGTATAACACCATCTGCGGAGCGGTGGACCCCCACTGCCAGGGCTCCATTCTCCAGCTCCACCCCGACGTGGTGATGGTGGCGGACGAGGCCGCCCTCAGCAAGGTGATCGCCGCCGGAGTGAAGGTATGAGAATTATCAACGGCCAGGTCTTCGACCTGGAACAGGGCTTTCTCTCCCGGGATGTACTTACCGACGGCGGGCAGATCGCTTCGGCCAGCGGGGACGACCAGATTCTGGACGCCGCCGGGTGCTATGTGATTCCCGGCCTGGTGGACGTCCACTTTCACGGCTGCGTGGGGGAGGATTTTTCCGACGCCACCCCCGACGGCCTGCAAAAAATCGCCGATTATGAGCTGTCCCAGGGGGTCACCTACATCTGTCCCGCCGGCATGACCCTGCCCGAGGACCAGCTTACCGCCATCTGCAAAAACACCGCCGCCCACCGGGCCAAAAACTCCGGCGGGGCGGAGGTGGTGGGCGCCCATCTGGAGGGGCCCTTCCTGTGCATGGCCAAAAAGGGGGCCCAGAACGGGGATTACCTCCACAACCCGGACGTTGCCATGCTCAAGCGCCTCCAGGAGGCGGCGGAGGGCTGCGTGCGGCTGGTCACCCTGGCCCCGGAGCAGCCCAACTCCATGGAATTTATCAGAGCGGCCGTCGAGATGGGGGTTACCGTCTCGGTGGGCCACACCACCGCCGACTACGACACCGCCTGGGCCGCCTTTGAGGCGGGGGCCAGCCACACCACCCACCTGTTCAACGCCATGCCCCCCCTGGCCCACCGGGACCCCGGCGTCATCGGGGCAGCCTTCGACGTCCCCCATGTCCAGCCTGAGCTTATCTGCGACGGCGTCCACGTCCACGGCTCCGCAGTGCGGGCCGCCTTCCGGCTCTTTGGCAAGGAGCGGATGATTCTCATTTCCGACTCCCTCCGGGCCACCGGCATGCCCGACGGGGAATACCCCTTCGGCGGACAGATGATCGAGGTCCACGGCAACCGGGCCACCATCCTGGGCCATCCGGAGACCCTGGCCGGCTCCATCACCAGTCTGATGGGCTGCCTGCGTCAGGCCGTCGCCTTCGGCATCCCCACCGCCGACGCGGTGCGGGCCTGCACCTATAACCCCGCCCAGTCCATCGGCATCGACGGCCGGGCCGGCACCCTGGACGTGGGCAAGGAGGCCAGCATCGTCCTGCTGGATGAAAAGGACCTGTCCATTAAGGCGATTGTCTTTAAGGGGCAGAGGGTATAAAAGCCTCCCTCTCAGAGGGAGGTGGCACGGCGAAGCCGTGACGAAGGGAGTCCGTCGACGGAATACTCCCTCAGTCAGCCCTGCGGGCTGACAGCTCCCTCCCTGAGGGAGCCTTCCCCCCGTTGGAACGGGCGGGTCCGCCCGCCTTTCCAAATATAATCCACGGGTCGGGACACTACTCCATCACCATAGTGCCCGGCACCAAACAAAAGGAGGAAAACGACCGCTGCGGCTTGCGGTGCAGCAGTGTGGAGACCTGTTGCAAAGCCCCTGGGGACTATGCTGCTCCAGGGCGAGGTGGACTGGCGGAGGCCGCTCCATCAAAGCCGAATGTTATGGCAACTCTGAACCTGAAGAACATCCAGAAGATCTACCCCCACAGCAACGACCAGAAGAAAGCCAAGAAAAAGAAGGGTGAGCCCGAGAAGAAGACCAATCTGCAGGTCACGGAGCAGGGTGTTATCGCTGTCCAGTCCTTCAACCTGGACATCGCTGACAAGGAATTCATCGTGCTGGTTGGCCCTTCCGGCTGCGGCAAGTCCACCACCCTGCGCATGGTGGCCGGCCTGGAGGAAATCTCCGGCGGCGAGCTGTACATCGATGGCAAGCTTGTCAACGATGTGGAGCCCAAGAACCGCGACATCGCCATGGTGTTCCAGAGCTACGCTCTGTACCCCCACATGACGGTGTATGAAAACATGGCCTTCCCCCTGAAGCTGCGCAAGATGGACAAGGACGAGATCGACCGCCGGGTCAAGGAGGCGGCCGAGATTCTGGACATCACTCAGTACCTGGACCGCAAGCCCAAGGCCCTGTCCGGCGGCCAGCGGCAGCGTGTGGCCATCGGCCGCGCCATTGTCCGTGAGCCCAAGGTGCTGCTGATGGACGAGCCTCTGTCCAACCTGGACGCCAAACTCCGCAACCAGATGCGCGCCGAGATCATCAAGCTGCGCCAGAAGATCAACACCACCTTCATCTACGTCACCCACGACCAGACCGAGGCCATGACTCTGGGTGACCGCATCGTCATCATGAAGGACGGCTACCTCCAGCAGATCGGCACCCCCCAGGAGGTCTTTGACCACCCCGCCAATCTGTTCGTGGCCGGCTTCATCGGCATGCCGCAGATGAACTTCTTCAATGCAAAGCTGGTGAACGAGGGCGGCAAATACGCCGTGTCCGTAGGCGGCTGCAAGGTGGTGCTCTCGGACGAAAAGCAGAAGAACCTGGCCGCCCACAATGTGGCTGCGCAGGACATCACTCTGGGCGTCCGTCCCAGCCACATGATCCTGTCCAAGGAGCCGGCCAACACCCTGTCCGCCGTGATCGAGGTCTCCGAGCTGATGGGCAGCGAGGTCCACTTCCACGCCAATGCCGACGGCAAGGACGTGGTGGTGATCGTGCCCACCATGGACGCCAACGGCGAGCGCATCGACTCCTTCCACTCCGGCGACAAGCTGAACCTGACCTTCAGCGGCAACGTCTGCCACGTCTTTGCCAAGGACGGTAAGAATCTGGAGTTCTAATCCTTCCTCCACGGAACATACCGGCCCCGCCTCTGATGGAAAGGCGGGGCCGGTTTTTTGCTGTCATGATGTGGACGCCGTTATACCTCTGCCAGGGCCGGTTTCTCCAGTTCGATGCGCTCCATCGCCCCGATCCACTGCTCCAGGAAAGCGGCGGCTTTTTTCCGGTCCAGGTTGTCGTGGATTTTCTGGTTGTAGTAGTTGCGCAGGCAGTGATAGCAGGAGCTGTCACAGCCGCAGCTGTTCACGATAGACAGCGCCCGTTTCAGCACGGCCTGGAGGGCCGCGCCGTCCTCGGTGGCGATGCGGCGGACATGGCCCGCGCCGCCGGCCACGGCGTCGTAGAGGATCACGGAGTGGACCATCGTCCCTTCCGCCGCGGTGCGGAACAGACAACCCTTGATGTCGGTACGTTCAATGCCCATTTCCCGGGACAGGCCCTCCAGCAGGGCATAGAGGACGGACAGCATGGTGTCATCGTCCGCCGCCTCGGCCGCCGCAAAGGTGAGCTTTGCCACGTCAGTCTTGAAATCGTGGGACAGGTGGTAGCTTATACCCTTCCCCTCCTTATTGAGACAGGGGTAGCCCCGCATATTCTTGTGTTTAAGGGGGAGTTCCCCCTTTTTGCTGTCCTCGGCGTAGCCACAGACGGCGCACACCTTGTACCCGTTCTGTCCGATGACCACCAAGGAGTCGTTGGAGGTGGACTCCACCTCCAGGCTTTGTCCATTCACCTGGAAAACCAGCTTGCAGATCAGGTTCCGCTGCGGGTCTCCGATGTAGTAATCATCAGTTTTATAGTCGCGCTGTGGACGGTGCAGGGGGGCGTCCAGCGCATCGCTCTCCGCGCAAAAGCCGAAGCGCGGCTCCAGCGTCCTCTGCCAGAAAAACTTTTTGATGACCTGATGGCAGGACACACATTCCCGGCCCTCCCATGTGACAGGCTCCTTGGTAAAGTTGGGCTGGCCGCAGTGGGGACATTGATAGCAGTAATAGCCCTTCTCCCAGGAGGAATCCCCATTTTTGCCGGGCATACGGCGGATGTACCGGCTAGTGTACATCTTTCCGTCAGCAATCACCTGGGCACCGGGGGCATATTCGGCGATGGCCATTTGCAGGTCCCGAGCCAGCTGGAGGGCCTTATCCCGGCCCACTGCGGAGAGGTCCGGTATTAACTCTACCGTATCCACAGGAAAGCCGTATTTGGGCAGCACGTTGTTGCGCACCAGGAATCCGATCAGGCTTTTTTTGCCACTCTTGTCATCTCTGGCACAGCGGAAGTTCCGAAGGCTCCGGCTCCATTTCCCGGCCTCCTCCAGGTCGCCGCTTCGCATGCAAGCGGCGATGGTTTTCTCCATTTCTGCAACGGTTCCCCGGAAGTCCTGGACCGCCAGCTCCAACACCCCATCGGGGCCGCACAGCCGCTGGACCCAGCTCCAGTCCTCCAGCCCCATCCTGCGGTGCATCCGAGCAGGGATAGAGTGCAGCAGCAGTTCTTCCAAGTCTGCCGGACGGCTGTCCAGATAGTCCTTCAGCTTTTCATAGCCTTCCTCGTTGAGGAGGACAGTCTGGTCATCCCCGGCGTACACCTCCGGGAACCGGGCGAAAAATGCGCTGAGGGCCACAGCGAAGACGTGTCGGTTCAGAATTTTCTCATTTTCCAGCTCAAAGACCGGTACCTTGATTGCTCCAGAGATCATGGCAGCGGGGTCCTGATAGTAAGTGAAGTCGTGGGAGGACAGCTTGGCATAGGTGAGGACAAAGGCGGCGGAGTGCCGGGCCCGGCCGGCCCGGCCAGCCCGCTGGACATAGTTGGCGGGACTGGGGGGCACGTCCCGGAGGTACACGGTCTCCAGGCTGCCCACGTCCACCCCCATCTCGAAGGTGGTGGAGCAGCTGAGGGCGTTAATCTTCTTGTGGACAAAGGCCTCCTGGTAGCGGGTCTGCTGGTCCTTGGCCAGCTGGGCGGTGTGCTCCTTGATGAACAGCGGGTCGGCCTGATCGCTGCTGTACAGATGGGCGTAGTGGTTGTCCCGGTTGGCCTCCAGGGGGTCAAAGAGCTCCAGCCGTCCGGTACACTTCACGCTGGCGCACTGACCCTTTACATTGAACGGGGTAACCCGTCCGCACTTCTTACAGCGGTAAAATACCGTCCCCTCCGTGCCGCCGATGCGGACCCGGAAATCGCTGGCGTCCAGGGCGAACTGCTGGGTGTCCGGCTGGAAGACGTCATGCCAGTAGCCCTCCAGCAGCTCATCCGCCTCCTTGTCGGTCAGGTCCAGGGCCCGGGTGAGGCGGGTCATGCGGCTGTTGGAGTAGTAGCTCCCGTTGGGCCGGGTGCGCCCCTGCCAGCCGGACAGCAGGCTGTTTTTTGCGTCCTGGGCTGTGCGCACCTTCACCAGCTTTTTGGGCTTAGGCGTATAGAAAATGTACTCCCGCTCCGCCTCGTTGAGCTTAACCACCTTCGTGTCCACCGCCCCGGTGAACACCCCATCCTGAACCAGCAGCTCCAGCAGGGCTCGGGCGTCCCCCGGCTTCAGATTGTATTCCGTCTGAAAGAACTGGGCGGCGACATCGTTGGGGATGTATTCAAAGTACAGCACCCCCATGGACACCAGGCTGGTGCTCCGCCGGGCGCTGAACATCTCATTTAAAACGGCAATCCAGGCGTTCTGGCGGCTGACGGCGGTGAGGAGGCCGGTCTCCCGGCCCTCCTCGTCCCACTCCACAAAACACCGCTTGACCTCATACCAACGGGTCAGTTCGTACACGAACTCCGCCATCCCCACCGAGGACCGGCCCGCTGTCCGGAACTGTTCCGCAACATGCCACAGCCCCCGGCGGCGGAGAAACTCCCGGTAGGACCGCTCCATGTAGGTGGCGAAAAAGGCGGCCTCGCTGCGGCTGTCGGAGAAGCACAGGAACTGCCGGGTGGTCTTTTTCCGAATTTGCCGCGGCTTGGGCGCGGCGGCGAAGACGCTGCGCCGGGCCGGAGCGGAGGCGGTTTCGATGACAACGATCTCCTCGCTGGGCAGCTGCTCGAACAGCTGGGTGCCCAGCACGGAGGTGGCTGCCTCCGCCCCCAGGTAGAACCGGCGCAGGCTGCCAAAGCCGCAGGCGGGACACTGGGCCTCGCCCCGCGCCTTTCGGACCACATTGCGCACCTTCACATACCCCGCCGGATCGTGCTCGCAGGGCTTTTGGAACTTGCTGTCCGCCTGGGGCGCAATAGCCCCGCACTCCGGGCAGAGGACATGGTCCTCCGTCCCGTCCCGGAACTTCTCGTCCTCATCCTCCGGGTCCTCCAGCAGTTCGCCGTCCTCAGTCTGGCGGAGGTAGTAGAACTCAGCGTCTTTTTCGCCCCCCTTCCGGGCGGTCTGTTTGAGATAGCCGCCCTCCTCCCGACCCACCACGGCCAGACGGCCGCAGTCGGTACACACCGCCCCCTCGAAGACGGCCCGCCCAGTCTCCGGGTCGGACAGCTTCCGCTGGAGGTAGAGCCGCTTGGGGGCATTCAGGGTGACATAGGCCCCTTCCAACGCCCGGACAAAGAAGTGATATCGGGGCTTGATCAGACTGGCCCCATCTCGCTCCGCCCGGGCGCACAGGGCCACCAGGTCCACCACTTCCTCCTCCGTCACATGCAGGGCCCGGCTCAGCTGGACCACCGTGACCGGCTGAGAAGCCGCCTTGCGCAGCTGGGCAAACAGGCGGCTGTGGAGGAACAGGGCGTACAGCTTCTCCCCCAGATCTCCCTGGGGAGCGAAGTCCGCCCCATATTCCGTCAAAATCTCCCCGGCCCGCTCCGGGGACCGGTTCAGCGCCCGGAACAGCTCCGGGGGGAAGTCCCGCTCCTCCTCCATGGGGGGCCGCTTCTCTTTGGAGCGGATGATGCCGCCGGGCTTGAAGTCCACGTCGCACAGGCTGTTGGCGAAAGCCAGGATATCCCCGTCGGCCTCCGGGCCGCCCAGGGTGGCGCTGGTGAGGATGTACTGCACGCTGTCCGGCTGGCTGATCCGAGCCCGGAGGCGGCGCATAAGCAGGGAGGTCTCCATGCCGGTGGCCCCCTTGTAGATGTGGGCCTCGTCCAGGACAATATAGCGGAGCTTGGCCCCCCGGAACACCGCGTCGTCCTTAGGGCGGAGCATCATGTACTCCAGCATGGAGTAGTTGGTGATAAGGATATGGGGCGGTGCGGCCTGCATGGCCTCCCGGGAGATGATCTCGTTGGGCCAGGGGTCGGCCTGGAGGGTGCGGCGGTAGGCCTCCAGGGCCCTGGTCTGGATGTGCTCCGTGTTGCCGTTATATAGGCCGAAGGTGATGGCGGGATGGCCCTTGAGCAGGGCGCGCATCCGCTTCATCTGGTCGTTGGCCAGGGCGTTCATGGGGTAGATGATGATGGCCCGGACGCCGGGGCCCAGCTCCCCCTGCTCCTCCTCCCGGAGCAGGTGCTCCAGAATGGGCAGCAGGAAGCTCTCGGTCTTGCCCGAGCCGGTGCCGGTGGTCACCACCAGATTCTCCCCCGCCGAGGCCAGAGCCAGGGCCCGCTCCTGGTGGCTGTACAGAGGCCGATTCAGCTTCAGTTCCCGGTCTTTTTCGGGCACGGGCTCCAGGGCGCTGAACAGGGGGCTGGCCTTGCCCTCCTCCATCAGCCGGGACAGGGCCGCCCCCGTCTCGTAGGACCCGCCGATGTCCAGATAGGGCCCCTTGGCCACCATGCCCTCCCGCTGGAGCTCCGAGCGCAGGGCCTGGGCATAGTCCGGGTCCGCCAGGTCAAAGGTGGTGGTGATGTAGTCGATATAGCTGGCCTTGATCTCTCGGGATGCTTTGATGGGGTCAAACATAGGGGTGCGCCTCCATTATAATGTATTGATATAGTCCTGAACCGCAGCCTTGGCGGCGGCGTTGTTCTGATTGTCACATTCGGCCAGCAGGATGTCAACGTCCTTGCGGGAGAGCATCTTCTCCGCCAGCATCAGCCGCAGCAGTTCTTTGTGCCGGACGGCCAGGGGGTAAAGTTCTTTCTTCCGGTCCTTGATATACTTGAGATAGCCCGCACGAATTTCTTCGTCCAGCTCCGCTTTTTCCTGATACAGCTTGGAAAAGCCTGCACACGCGCCGGGCTTGTCCTCTGTGACAAAATTTTGAATGGGAATATGAGGGGCAACAAGGATGGGGCGGGAATCTTCAAAGGTAGATCGACTAATTTTGAGCCCGCGCCCCATGATGGTCACACATTTCAAGCCTGTGCAGTCACGGAAAACAGAATCTTCGATTTCCGTAACGCTCTCAGGAATGGTCACACTTTGCAGGCCCTTATTGTCCGAGAAAGCATAATAAATAATTGACCGGACACCTGCCGGGATGACAACATCTCCACCGTCTCCATTGTATTGCAGCAGAATTTGATTGACCACTGCGAAATCTCCCATATTTTTCAGCCAGGGAGCGTCTTTGAAGGTTTCAAAGTCGATACTGACCTCGCTATTGAGAAGGGTTACATTGGTCAAACTTGTACAGCCCCAGAATGCACCCTCGTAAATGGTTTTTATACTTTTCGGAATAACCACACTTTGCAGGCCTGTACAGTCTCCAAAGGCGTACTCTCCAATTTCTGTGACGCCCTCCGGAATGACCACGCTTTTCAGACCCGCACAGCCATAGAAGGCATACCGATCAATCATCCTTACGCTCCCCGGAATTGTAATGCTGGTCAGGTACGTGTTCTTCACAAATGAGTCGCATTCTATACAGTCTGGATCTAACTCGAGTCCACGCCAATCCGGCTCACAGTAGCAATCGCAATGGTGGCATTCCTCATACTCATCGAAGCCATCGTCATCAACGAAGTCCCGGGGCGGGAACAAAAAGGCATACTCCCCGATTTTCTTCACTCCCTCTGGAATCACCACATCCCTGTCGAGACCATCATACTCGAGCAAAACGCCCTCCTCAATGGTAAAATCCTGATCGCTTTCCATAATAAATTCCTCCTAAAATTTTTTATTGACAGGCTTGTGCCTCAGTCACGATATATTCAAAATAGTCCGGCGTGTCCAGAATCCGCTGCTGCACCTTCCGGGGGACGGTCCCGTCCAAGCTCTGGTTGACGATGGTGTTGTAGCGGGTGTCGATATACACAAGGTCATCGGTAAAGCACTTTAGAACCAGCAGCCGGTCGTTGACCAGCCAGACCTGGACCGGATTGACCAGCTCGAAGCCCTTGGAATTGGGGTTGCTGTTGAAGGGGTGCCGCTGTCCCCGGGCGTCCTCGAAATAGAGGGTGGCGGTGTAATGGGGCATGGGGACCTCCTCCTCGGAAGGGGCGCTGATCTCCACATAGGTCAGGCCGCACAGGATGCCGCAGCCGTCCCGCATCTCTACGCTTTTCAGCGCCTTCTGGTCGTAGTCCCAGCACAGGGCAGTGTGTACATGGACCTCCCGATCCCGGAAACGGAACGCATTGGCATCCCCTACCAGCAGGTCGCCCCGATAGAGTGTTTTTACCGGGCCGGGGGCAAAGACGCTTCCGCTCTTTTGCAGCACCCGATAGGAATACCGCCCGTCGGGGCAGGAAAAGGGCTCCTCCAGGGTTTTGTCTTCTCCGGCGGAGGTCTGGAAGGTGCGCGTCCCCTCGGGCAGGTCCAGCTCCAGGGTGAACCGCTCCGACGCATCCCCCAGGAAGGTGCCCGCCCCGCGCCACAGGAGGGCGTCGCCCTCCACCTCCAGGGGCGGCTGGAGGAACCGGGGAACAAAGGCGATATCCGTCAGCTTGAACTGGACCCGCTCCTGGCCCCTGGACAAAATCAGCCCCAGGGGTTCCGTCTCCCGGAAGTCCCGGCCCGCCCGCAGCTCGTTGCCCAACTCGTAGTGCAGCCCGTCGGGAGCGGGAATGGGCCGGGTCCCCAGCAGCAGCCGGACGCTCCAGCCCTCCGGGGGACGTATCTGAACAAACTCCCCGGCGGGGATATCCTTGTGCCACAGGGCCTCCGGGGCCTGGAAGGCGTTTTTTCCCAGCAGAGTGCAGTGCAGGGCGGGCACATCCAGCTCCAGGGTAAAATCCAGCTCCGGGACCGAGAAACTGACGGCGCTCTCCCCCTCGGGGACAGGCAGGGTGAGCTCGGTTTTCCCCCCCTCCCAGGCGAGGTTGATGTCCGCCTCGTCCACCCCGGAGCGGTAGAGGGTTTTGTCCAGGCGGCAGGTACAGCCGGGAAGAAGGGCGTAGCGGTACTCGTACCGCACCAGCCCGGCCCGGATATCCACCAGCCGCACACTGTGGACCCTTCCCGCCTCTGGCGCAGAAGGGATGGACAGGGTCCCGTCCTCCCTCTGGAAGTCCTTCAGGGCTCGGCTCTCCCCGTCCAGGGACAGCCGGTACAGCAGGGGGTTCTCCCCCTGGGGCAGCACCAGGGACAGGGTGAAAGGTCCCCGGAACAGATCCAGCGGCCTGCCGCCGTCCAGCCCCCGCAGGTCCCGCACAGGACCGGGGACGGCATGCCGCCGGAACTGGGCGGAGGTCTCCGCCCCGGCAAAGACCTCCCGGCCGTCCACCGCCACAGAGGAAGTCTCCCCCAGCTCCAGCCGGTAGAGCTGGCCGGGGTGGGACAGCTGGCGAACCTCCTCCTCCCGGGAGAACTCCACACTGGAAGCGCCCCCCGCGAACAGGAAGACCCGCCCGGTCTTCGCAGGCCGGTCGTTTCCCGAGGAATCGAACAGCAGAAAGTCCCGTTCCAGCTTCTGGCCGGAGTCGTAGAGGGTTTTGTCCTGGTACAGAATCTCCACCTGGAGGCGGGGCAGAGCAGTAAAGTCAAAATTCATTTCCCGCAGGGGGAGAAAGCAGCTTTTGGTAGTCAGGCACAGGTCGTTGCCGGTGACCCGCAGCTCCTCCTGATGGATGACAGCGCCGTTTTGACGCACCCGGAACAGAGGCCGGCGGTCACCCACCTCCTGAAGGCGGATGCAGGGGACCTGCAGGCCCACCAGATCGCTCTCCAGGGCAAAGCGGACGAAAATGCGCTCTGCCGTGGTGGCCACGAACTCCGTCTTCTTCTCCCGGCGCTCCCCCTGAACCCGGCTGCGCTCGGTACTGCTCTTATTTTGGTACCACTGGACCAGCAGGCTGTCCCAGCCGTTCCGGGCGGGGTCCAGCCGGTGCTCCTTACCCCGGAGCAGGGCATCCATCTTCTCCACCAGGGAGTCGCACAGCACCGCCATGTAGCCGGGCCGCTCGTTAAAGAGGGTTTGCAAGCCGGAAAATACCGCGTCGGACCGCAGCTGCAAATCGTCCTGAACCGCCACGCTGCTGTTCCACCGGGCCCGCATCCCCTTGGTAAACTGCTTATAGCTGGTATCCTCCGGGACATACTGAAAGTCCAGATTCTCCACATAGAAGCTGAACAGGATGTTGAACAGCCCCTCGATGCTCCGCCGGGGGGCCAGGGCATGGAGGAGGAGGGTAGTGTAGTACCGCTGGGTCTTTCCCGCCGGGGCCAAAAACCGCTTGTAGCGGCCCAGGGTGTCCCGGACCGCCTTGCAGAAGTGGTCGTACAGCCGGCTCCGGGCCGCGTCGGAGCGCCCCGCCTGGAAGCCGTACTGCAAAAAGATGTAGTCCCAGAAGCGGACAGGCTCCTCCCCCTCCTCAGCCAGATCGTTGGACCAGTATTTCAGCAGCTCGATGGTCTCCAGCACCAGGACCACGTTCTCCCGCACGGTGATGCGGGTGTCCTTTCTCAGAACCTTCTGCACCGTCCGGCTGGCCGACTGGTACAGCAGGTCGGCCTCGCCGTCGGAGAGGACGTACTCCCCGGCCAGGGGATATTTTTTAAGCACCCCATCTGCCAGGGCAAAGGCATCGGCAGGTTCGGCGGGAATTTCCACGTTCCGCGCCCGCATGTCCGACTCGATATAGCCGGTCTCCTTCCAAATATAGCCGTGGGCGGCCAGCCATTGGAGCCGGGTCTGTCCTGCTGCCCGAAAGAGCCGGTGTATCTCCCGGGTCAGCGGGATACCCAGCTTTTTCAGATATTCCTCATTGTAAATGATTCCGTCCGGAAAGGCCGTTTTCAGCCGCTCCAGGACCTCGTTTTCTGTCATTGCCAATGTGCTCACCACCCTGTCGTGTTATTTTTTCCCGTACCGCCGGGCGATCTCCTCCAACTCCTCGGCGTCTGCGTTCCGAATTTCGTCCACATCCAGGATCATGGCTCCCAGGCCGGAGAAAGCCCCTGCATAGGCCTCGTCCATAAGCTCCCGGCGCAGGGATTCCGTGTCGTTATACATGGTGTGTTCCTCCTGTCAAAATAAGATTTGGTTTCACAGTCCCTTCAGCTTAAATTCCTTGGTTGGAGCCACGGGCTTCAAATTCTGCCCGCTATAGTCCAGCACCGCCGCCTTGGCGGCGATATTGTTCTGCCGGTCGCATTCCTTCAGCAGGGGGTCGATGTCCTTGCGAACCAGCATCTTCTCGGCTAACATGAGCTGTAAAAGCTCCTTGTACTGAACGGCCTCAGGGGAAAGCCACTTCCTCTGGCGTTTGATGTACTTGAGATAGCCCGCTTTGATCTCCTCATCCATCTCCCAGCCGTCCAGATACGCCTTGGCAAAGCCCGCACACGCGCCAGGCTTGTTCTCCGCACTAAAGTTGGAAATGGGTATGTGGAGAGCAATCAGCGGCGGGCCGCCGTCCCCAATGGGCTTGATGATTTTTTTGACGCTCTCCGGGATGATGACGCTTTGCAGGTTGGCGCAGCGCCCGAAGCCCCACCAGCCAAACTTTGTAACGCCCTCCGGGATGGTCACGCTAGTCAGGTTCTTACAGCCATTGAATGTATAGTCCTCGATTATCGTAACACCCTCCAGGATGGTCACGCTGGTCAAGCTCGTGCAGCTAGAGAAGGCCCACCCTCCGATTTTCGTGACGCCCACCGGGATGGTGACGCTGCTCAGGTTCGTGCAGGACTAAAAGGCATGCCCTCTGATTTCGATAACGCCCGTCGGGATGGTCACACTGGTCAAGCTCTCGCAGCGCTTGAAGGCACACGTCCCGATTACCGTGACGCCCGTAGGGATGGTCACATCCCCGCCGGGGCCGGTGTAGTTGATCAAAACGCCGTTCTTAATGACAAAATCCTGCTTGTTTTCCATGGTAAAATACCCCCAGTATAATTAGATTTGTCCAAATTTCGATTGTGCTTTTCTCTTATACTCAAAACAGGTTTTGGGTAAAGTATACTATTAAAATAAATTTTCCGCAACATATGCTGGCAGCATAGTACAAAAGGTTGTAAGCAGGACGAAATACAGCTAAAAAATGTATTTGCAATTTGTATGCAATTTATTGCCTTTGTTTCGGTCACTGTTCTTGCAGTAGCATTTATTTTTTGTTCGCCATTGGTTCGCGTTTTTGCAGAAAATGGAACTCCTGTTTACGAAATTGCGTGAAACGGATTTTTGATTTTCCCATTCAGTTTTCTATTTTGTGGACTGAATATTTTTACCTCTGCCACATTTACTGCATTATCAAACGGGAAGCTGTCAGCAATTTTGTCATTCCTGCGGACTTTTGGACTGATTACAGTGCTGTTGCTTACATTGCCTAATCTTTTGGGCGTAACAGGGGTATGGCTTGCAGTACTGATAGCAGAACTAATCACTATGATTTTAGCACTGGTTTTTCTTCATCAGAACAGAGAGAAGTATCATTACGCATAAAAAGAAAATTTTCATTCCGTCCGGCGGTTAATAAAAAACCGTTGTGTGGCGGCAAAATCATCATGCGCCAAAACAGAATACAAGCGGCTAATGAACCGCCCCAACTTGTGCGGACAGCACAAAAGAGCCTCTGGGTAGAAAAAAGAAGTCTCAAGTGGAGTGGCGCCGTTCA
>CAJUFJ010000067.1 GCA_910585815.1 uncultured Oscillospiraceae bacterium
CTGGGGGCGCTCGCCGTAGCCGGAGCCGCCGCGGGGGGGCTGGGGGCGCTCGCCGTAGCTGGAGCCGCCGCGAGGGGCCTGGGGGCGCTCGCCGTAGCCGGAGCTGCTGCGGGGGGATTGGGGCCGTTCGTTGTAACCGCCGCTGCGGGAGGGGGGGCGGCGTTCGCCGCTGTCGCCGCTGCCGCGGGGCGTGGGGGTCTGTCTGTCAGCCATGCTTGATTCCTCCAAGTAAATACTGTTTCTATTCTACAGGGAAATTTCCTTCCCGTCAACGGGTCTAAGTCGAAATAACAAAAAATTCACGATTTTATGTCTACTTGCTCGGCCCGCTTGACCGGGCGGCCCCTTTTTATTATAATGGAAACACCAAATTTTTACGGGGAGATGGATGTGCTATGAGCACGGTCATGACCGCCAGCGAGGTCCACAAGCAGTATACCGCCACCGTTACCGCCTTTCGGAAGCTGATTCCCGACCCGGCCCTGCGGCTGGCCTTCGGCCGGCAGGTGGACGGCTATGTCCGCCAGTACGCCCTGGGGGTGTGGCAGGCGGACAGCGCCAGCTCCATCTCCCCCCGGCACGTGGAGTTCTACAACGCCATCTGGACCCCGGGCAACCCGGTGCCCTCGGCGCTGTACTGGGAGGTGGCCTCCGGGGTGGCCAACTTCGACCTGTTCCAGCCCCCCGCCTTCTTCCAGGACCTGCGCCAGTACGACCGCCTGCGGGGCACCGCCCTGGCCCGGCGGTTTGCCGACGACCTCACCCTGCTGCTGCTCCTCTTTGCGGCGGTGGACGGGGTGGTGAGCGAGAGCGAGGCGGGGTTTGTCAACGTGTGCAGCGAGGTGCTGCTGGAGCTGTGCGACAAAGACGGCCTGCGCACCGACCGGCCTGCCATCCGGGCCGACCAGTTTTCCGCCCCCCGCCCCGGCGCTCACGCCGCTCCAGCTCCAAAGCAGGAGACGGCCCCCGCCAAACAGGAGGAGGCCCAGCCCCCGGCGGAGCCCGAGCCCACCCTGGAGGAGCTGCTGGCTGAGCTGGACGGGCTGTGCGGCCTGGACAAGGTGAAAAAGGACGTGAAAAGCCTTATCAACCTGGTGAAGGTGCGCAAGCTCCGGGAGGAAGCCGGCCTGCCCGTGCCCCCCATGTCCCTGCACCTGGTGTTCATGGGCAACCCGGGCACCGGCAAGACCACCGTGGCCCGTCTGCTGGCCAAAATTTACCACGCGGTGGGGGTGCTGTCCAAGGGCCAGCTGGTGGAGGTGGACCGGTCCGGCCTGGTGGCCGGCTTTGTGGGTCAGACCGCCCTGAAGGCCCAGGAGGCCGTCCAGAAGGCCATCGGCGGGGTGCTGTTCATCGACGAGGCCTACGCCCTGGTCAACGCCGAGAGCGCCAACGACTTCGGCCACGAGGCCATCGAGGTCATCCTCAAGAATATGGAGGACCACCGGAAGGACCTGATTGTGATCGTGGCGGGGTACACCGACCGGATGGAGCAGTTTATCCACGCCAACCCCGGTTTGGAATCCCGGTTTAACAAATACTTCTTCTTTGAGGACTACGACGGGAAACAGCTGATGGAGATTTTCCGGTCCATGTGCAAAAAGAACGGCTATACCCTCTCGGAGGAGGGGGAGCAGTTTATGGAGAAGGACCTGCAAGGGCTCTACGAGGAGCGGGACGAGAACTTCGGCAACGCCCGGGACGTGCGCAACCTCTTTGAGCAGGCGGTGGCCTGTCAGGCCGACCGGGTGTCCCAGCTGGAGGAGCCCACCAGGGAGCAGCTGATGGAGCTGAAGCCGGAGGATTTGGAGGAGGGCCACCATGGAGTTTAAAAGAACCGACGGCCACAATGAGGATTTTATCGAAAACTGCCGGCTTCTTGACCTGGATCTGGACCGGCGCGTCGGAAAAGCGATCAAACGGGATAAATACAAGCAGTACAACCAGCTGGATAAAGTACAGGAAGCGATTGTCGTTTATCAGGGCGGACAGCCAATCGGCGGCGGCGCGATCAGAAGGTACGACGATAAGACCGCTGAGCTGAAACGGGTATTTGTGCGCCCTGAGTTCCAGGGGCAGGGGGTCGGAAGCAGGCTTGTCTCCCTGCTGATGGACTGGGCGGCGGAACTGGGCTATCACAGAATGATACTGGAAACCGGGGAATTGCTGGCGGAATCCTGCGCCGTATACAAGAAACTGGGCTTTCAGGTGATCCCCAATTACGGCCCCTACGTGGACATGCCGGAATCCCTGTGTATGGGGAGGGATTTGGAAGAGCCGCAGCCGGCTGGAGAAACATGAAATTCGTGTTGGATACCAATTATTCCGCGGAGGAATTGAATGTTCTGGAAAGTCTTGGCTGTGAAGTCCTTTCTGAAATAAAGCTCTCCAAAACAAATTTTTCAGAATACGAAATACCGCGCCGGATGTTCCGGTATGGCGGCACTTACATCGCTGAAATCATAGATGACGAAACAGAAGGCCTCGTGTGGGCGGTTTTGTCAAAGTGGAAAGAAATTTACCATTTTTCAGCGTGCAGCGACAGCCTTGAAACCATCATACAGGGGCTGTAAAGCAGATATTTACAGGGAGGGAAAGCCGTTGGAAACCGCTGTACTCTACAAAATGATTGACGAGATCGACTGGTCCCAATATGAGACGGCCTACGGAAACGCCGCCCAGGATATCCCCCATTGGACATTTTCCTGGGCTTCGCCGCCTGCACCGGGAGAAGCGCGGAGACGGATTGGGAGAAGCAGCTGCGGGACAAGCTGACCAGCCACCTGCCGGTGTTTGCCAGGCTTGTCTCCTCAGAAAACGAGGATATTTCCTATTTTTCAGGGCGAATTGTGGAAGAATTGACCGGGGAGGAGGGGTGAGCAGATGGATACCTTCTATTCCATCCTGGGGGATGAGGAGTGCAGCCAAATTTGGGACCGGATCGACGCAGAACTGCAATTCCAGCCCAGCGTCCGGGTCAGTCAGGTGCCCTTCCGGCTTCCCGCGCCCTGGGTGGTCCACGATTTGACCTATTTCCCCGTGGAGCAGCGGTATGAGGACTTCAAGGAGACTGTGGTCCGGGCCCTGGTGGACTGCCTGGGAGAGGACGACTGGATTTACGCCCTGGATTGGCAGCACAGCGGCTTTCGCTACGACCCCCGCCGGCCCGTCACCGAGCACGACCACTGGGTGGAGGATGCGCGGTATGGCGGTGTGCTGGGCGGGGGCTACAACGCCTATTTTCCCGAATTCTACCCCGACGGGGACTATTACTTTTTCGTCCAGCGGGACCTAAAATGGGGCTATCTGGGCCACCCCTGGCGGCGGGAAATCTGGCTGTTCGGCGCGCCGCTGGTGGAGCGGCTGTCCCCGGAGCTGGAGGCGCTGGGCTTTCCGGTGAAGACGGTGTGAACGTAGGGGCGGATATTATCCGCCCGCAGAATAAACGCATGTAGGGCGCGCCGCCCCTGGAAGGACGCGGAGATGGAGCGCGGCGGGCCGGGTCATCCCGCCCTACACAAGGTTACCATATAAATAATGAGGAGGAAAATACCATGTTACTGAATTTCGACCAGATTGAGGAGAAGGTCATCCCCAAGATGCGGGGCGGCGAGGGAGAGATGATTACCCGGATGTTTGTCAACGAGGACACCAAGATCATGCGGGGCTGCCTCACCCCCGGCAGCACCATCGGCCTGCACACCCACGAGACTGACAGCGAAATGATTTTCATTCTCTCCGGCGCGGGCAAGGTGCTGTGCGACGGGGAGTATGAGCCCCTGTCCGCCGGGGCGGTCCACTACTGCCCCAAGGGCCACGAGCACAGCCTGATTAACGACGGGACCGAGGACCTGGAGATTCTGGCTATGATCCCCACCCACGGCGCATGAGGGTAGCCTTCTACACCCTGGGCTGCAAGGTCAACCAGTACGAGACCCAGGCCCTGGAGCAGCTTTTTGCCGGCCGGGGGCACACCCTGGTCCCCTTCGAGGGGGAGGCGGATGTGTACATCATCAACTCCTGCACCGTCACGGCGGTGAGCGACAAGAAGTCCCGGCAGGTGGTGCGGCAGGCCCGGAAGCGGGCCCGGTCGGCGGTGGTGGCCCTGTGCGGCTGTTACCCCCAGACCCACCCGGGAGATGTGGCCGGCCTGCCTGTGGATATCGTGGCGGGCACCGGGGACCGTGTCAAATTTGTGGAGCTGGTGGAGCAGGCCTGGGCGGAGCGCCGGGAGAAAATCACCGCCCTGGACGACGCCATGAAGCGCCGGGTCTTCGAGCCCCTCCCCGCCGGGGGGCTGGAGGGGCGCACCCGGGCCATGCTCAAAGTGGAGGACGGGTGCGTCAACTTCTGTACCTACTGCATCATCCCCTACGCCCGGGGGCCGGTCCGCTCTTTGCCCCTTCACGACGCCGCCGCCCAGGCGGCCAAGCTGGCGGAGGAGGGCTACCGGGAGCTGGTGCTCACCGGAATTGAGATCTCCTCCTGGGGGCGGGATTTGAAAGACGGGACCTCCCTCATCGACCTGGTGGAGGCTGTCTGCGCCGCCGCGCCGGAGTGCCGGGTCCGGCTGGGGTCGCTGGAGCCCCGGACGGTCACAGAGGAGTTCTGCCGGCGGGCGGCGAAGCTGGACAACCTGTGCCCCCACTTTCACCTGTCCATGCAGTCCGGCTGCGACGCCACCCTGAGGCGGATGAACCGGAAATATGACACCGCCCGGTTTTTCGAGAGCGTCTGCCTGCTGCGGGAGCACTTCCAGAGCCCCGCTATTACCACCGACATGATTGTGGGCTTTCCGGGGGAGACGGAAGCGGAGTTTGTCCAGTCCCTGGACTTTATCCGGCGGTGCGCCTTTGCCGCCATGCACATCTTCCCCTACTCCAAGCGACCGGGCACCCCGGCGGCAGCTATGCCGGACCAGGTCCTCAACGCCGTGAAGGAGGAGCGGGCCCGTCTGGCGGCGGAGATCGCCGCCGGAATGGAGAATGACTACCTGTCCCAATTCCCGGGACAGAGGGAGGAAATCCTCTTTGAGGAGGAGCGGGAGGGCCTGTGGCGGGGCCACACCACCCGGTACTGCGAGGTGCGGGTCTCCAGCGGGGAGGACCTCCACAACCGGCTGCGGCAGGTGTCCGTCACCGGCGTGGGGGACGGATTTCTGGAGGGGGAAATATTAAATTTGGGAAACGGGTAGAATCTGCCGGTTAACGGTGGTATAATATTCCCTGCGTGTAGGGGCGGCCTGTGGCCGCCCGTGGGCGCGCACAGCGCGCCCCTACATGGCAAAAGCGTCAAATGTGAAGCAAATGAGAGGAGCCCTGCCCCATGAGTGAGAATTACAGCGCCAACCCCGGCAAGAATCTGGTCCGTGCCGTGGACGGCATCGACTATCTGCGCATCCCCGTAAAGACCCACCTGATCACCAAGGACGACGACATGGTGGACGTGGTGAACAAATACCCCAGGGAAAAAATGCAGCCGGGGGACATCCTGTTTATCTCGGAGAAGGCGGTGGCCTGCACCCAGAGCCGGGCCATCCCCATGGAGGACATACACCCCCGGAAGCTGGCGGTTACTCTGAGCCGCTACGTCACCAAAACCCCTGCCGGCATCGGCCTGGGCATCCCCGAGACCATGGAGATGGCCCTTCAGGAGTGCGGCACCCTGCGGATTCTGTTTGCCGCCTTCTGCTCGGTTATCGGCAAGATATTCGGCCAGCGGGGCTGGTTTTACAACGTGGCCGGGCCCAAGGCCCGGGGCATCGACGGCCCCACCGAGGGCACCATTCCGCCCTATGACCACTACGTGGTCCTCACCCCCGCCGACCCCATGGGGACGGCCAAGCGCCTGGCACAGGCGCTTGGATACCCCGTCGCCATTGTGGACATCAACGACCTGGGGGCCAACATCCTGGGCTTCTCCGAGAAGCAGCCCACCATGGACTGGCTGGCCCGGGCGCTGGGGGACAACCCCCTGGGCCAGGGGGAGGAGTGCACCCCCATGGGCATCCTGCGCAAGGCGTAATCCCCCGGTTTCCTTCCGCCACGAGAGGAGGTTTTTCCATGAGACGACTGACCCTGTCCATGCTGCTGGCGGTCCTTCTGCTGGCGGCCTGCGGGCCCGGGGGAGAGACCGGCTCCGGCGCGTCCGGCGCGAGCTCTGAGCCGCCGGGCAGCGTGTCCGCCGGCGGGGAGGAGATGTTTGTCTTCACCCGGGACAACCTGCCCCGGCTGGACGGCTCCACCTCCACCGCCCCCCTGGCCCGGGCCATGTGCGCCGTGCTGCTGGGGGAGGACCTGGACCAGGTGGCCGAGCTGGTCAACTTCAACCGCACCACCCAGTCCTTCCGCAACCTGATGGCCGGGGCGGCCGACCTGGTGCTGGCCGCCGAGCCCGCCCCGGAGGTACTGGCCGAGCTGGAGGGGGAGGGCCGGTGGCTGCTCACCCCCTTCGCCACCGACGCGCTGGTCTTTGTGGTGAACCGGGACAACCCGGTGGACGGCCTGACCGCCGACCAGGTGCGGAAGATTTACACCGGAGAGATTACCAACTGGAGCCAGGTGGGGGGCGAGGACCTGGAGATTGTCCCCTTCCAGCGCAACCAGGGGGCGGGCAGCCAGACCATGTTTGAAAAGGTGGTGATGGAGGGGGCGGAGTCTATGGAGCCCCCTGCCACCTGGACCTCCAACAGCATGGAGGGGCTGCTCAACGCGGTGCGGGAGTATGACAACTCCGCCGCCGCCCTGGGCTACACCGTCTACTACTACGCCAACGACATGGAGATGGCCAGGGGGCTGAAGGTGCTGGCCATCGACGGGGTGACCCCCTCGGCCCAGGCCATCCGGGCGGGGGAGTACCCCTTCCTCAACCCCTATTTCGTCTCCATTGACAGGGACGCCCCCCAGGACAGTCCCACCCGCATCCTCTACGACTGGGTGCTGGGGCCCGACGGCCAGAAGCTGGCGGCGCTGGAGGGCTACGTCCCCGTGACCGATGTGGAGGGCTGAGCCATGAAAAAACGCTGTCTGGCCCTGCTCCTGTCCGTCCTGCTGCTGGCCGGCTGCGCCCCGTCCGGGCCGGCGGAAGCCTCCGCGCCGGCGGAGGGGAAGGGCGCTTCCGGCGTCCAGGTGGACTGGTCCCGGCTGGAGGAGAGGACCGGCCGCCTGCCCGACACCGACGGCGGGCGGTGGTATCCCGACCGCACCGACCGCCTGATTCCCGGGCCGGACTACGGCCCCCTGGTGCCCTATGTGGGGGGCCAGGCCTACTCCTTCAACCGCTGGGAGTGGGAGGGGGAGGTGCAGGAGTATTTCTCTGACTGGCCCACTGCCCTCTACGGCCTGATGACCCGGGAGGGGAAAATTGTAGTGGACCCGGTGTATCAGAACGCACAACCCTACAGCTACCGCTGGGAGGGGGAGGACCGCGCTCTGCCCGTCCTGATTCTGGGGCGGGCGGGCCCCCAGTGGGAAAAGTTCGGCAGCGGGAGCCGGTACGCCGTGGCGGCGGAGGACGGCAGTTGGATGACGGATTTTGAGTTTTTGAACTACACCAACAAGGAGGACCAGCTTTTCCTCCTGCGGCCCGAGGGGTGTACTGTGCTGGACAGCCAAACCGGTTCCAGAAAGGACTGGAGCTGGAAGGAGCTGGACATGCCCGCGTCCGGGGAGGAACTGTCGGAGACCCTCTCCTTTATCCAATGGGTCACCGGGCTGAACTGGCTGGATGAGGGGATATGCTTGGGACAGGATATGTCATCCGACAGTGAAAGCTGGGAAAAGACCCCGGTGAGGATACTTCAGCCCGAGACCGGCGAGGTGCGCTGGGTGGAACAGGGCCAGTGGGAACAGTGGCAGGATGTGTATTTCGACCAGCGCTGGGGCGAGAGGGAGGAGTTGTTCCACGAGAACGGCGGGATTTCCTTAACTGTGGACGGCCAGTCCTATTTTCTGAAGGACACTTATGAGACGGGTAGGCTGTCTATCAAACGGGGGGACTTCGCTATTTTGGACGAGCAGCATGCGGGGAACAACATCTGGACCCTGTACCGCCTGTCCACCGGGGAGCAGTTGATGGAGGGGGCGGAGTTCGAGCTCATCGCCGACCGGTTCCGGCCAAATTCTATTTTTCCCGCCGCCTATGAGCGGGGCGCCTGGACCGTTTTCAACGACCGTCTGGAGCCCGTCCTCACCCTGCCCCCCACCCAGCGGGATAATTGGGTGCAGTTTTCCCTCCAGGACGGGCTGCTGACCTTCAAAGAGAACGACGGCATCTTCTTCGGGGCCTACGACCTGGACAAGGGGGAGTACGTCTTTTTCCGCAATCTGGACATGGGCGACTGAAAGTGTAAACAAATTATGAACCCTCTTGCATTTTGCTGGGAGGTGCGCTAGAATACGGTTAGCACTCAAAAAGAAGGAGTGCTAACCGTATTGTTATCAAAGGAAATTTATATACACGGAGGAATCAGAATCATGGCAAAGAAGCAATTCAAGGCGGAATCCAAGCGGTTGCTGGACCTGATGGTCAACTCCATCTACACCCACAAAGAGATTTTTCTCCGGGAGCTCATCTCCAACGCCAGCGACGCGGAGGACAAGCTGGCCTACAAGTCCCTCACTGACGACAGCGTGAGCGTGAAGCGGAAGGACCTGAAAATCACTATCGTCCCCGATAAAGAGGGACGGCTGCTCACCGTGTCGGACAACGGCGTGGGCATGAGCAAGGAGGACCTGGAGGCCAACCTGGGCACCATCGCCCGCAGCGGCTCGGGCCAGTTCAAGGCCGGCCTCAGTGAGGACGACAAGGCGGCGGATAAAATCGACGTCATCGGCCAGTTCGGCGTGGGCTTCTACTCCGCTTTTATGGTGGCTGACCACGTGACCGTCATCTCCCGGGCCTGGGGCAGCGACGAGGCCTGGATGTGGCAGTCCGACGGGGCGGATGGCTACACCGTTACCCAGTGCGAGAAGGAGACCCCCGGCACCGATGTGATTATGCACATCAAGGCCAACGCCGAGGGGGAGGATTACGACCAGTATCTGGACACCTATAAATTACAGGGGCTTATCAAAAAGTATTCCGACTACATCCGCTACCCCATCGTGATGGAGGTGGAGGACTACCGCCAGAAGGAGAAGCCGGAGGACGCCGGCGAGGACTACAAGCCCGAGTGGGAGACCGTCACTGAGTGGAAGACCCTCAACTCCATGGTGCCCCTGTGGCAGCGGCAGAAGTCCAAGGTGAAGCCCGAGGAGTACAACGCCTTCTATAAGGAGAAGTTTGGCGACTGGCAGGACCCCCTCACTGTCATTCACACCAGCGCCGAGGGGGCGGTCACCTATAAGGCCATGCTCTACATCCCGGAGAAGACCCCCTACGACTTCTACACCCGGGAGTATGAGAAGGGTCTCCAGCTCTACTCCTCCGGGGTGCTCATCATGGACAAGTGCGCCGATTTGCTCCCCGACCACTTCCGGTTTGTCAAGGGCGTGGTGGACTCCGCCGATTTTTCCCTGAACATCAGCCGGGAGGTTTTGCAGCACACCCGCCAGCTCAAGGTGATTGCCGGGGCCCTGGAGAAGAAGATCAAAAACGAGCTTCTCAAGATGCAGAAGGAGGACCGGGAGAAGTATGAAAAGTTCTGGTCCGCCTTCGGCACCCAACTGAAATACGGCGTGGTGGCCGACTACGGCCAGCACAAGGAGATTTTGCAGGACCTGCTGCTGTTCTGGTCCTCCAAGGAGGGGGCCAACACCACCCTGGCCGCTTACAAGGACCGGATGCCTGAGGACCAGCCCTTCTACTACTACGCCTGCGGCGAGAGCGTGGAGAAAATCGCCAAGCTGCCCCAGGTGGAGCGGATTCTGGACAAGGGGTATGAGATCCTCTACTGTACCGAGGACGTGGACGACTTCGTGATGAAGGGCCTGCGGGAGATGGACGGCAAGGAGTTCAAGTCGGTCACCGAGGAGGACGCCCTGCCTCAGACCGACGAGGAGAAGAAGGCCGCCGAGGAGAAGGCCGAGGCCGGCAAGCCGGTGCTGGAGGCCGTCAAGGAGGCGCTGGGGGACCAGGTGAAGGAGGTGCGGGTGTCCGCCATCCTGAAATCCGGGGCCTGCTGCCTGTCCGCCGACGGCCCGGTCTCCATCGAGATGGAGCGGTATATGCGCAAGGTGGAGGGCGGCCAGCCCATGAAGGCCGACCGGGTGCTGGAGCTCAACGCCGATTCCGCCCCCTTCGCCGCCCTGAAAAAGGCGGTGGACGCCGGGGATAAGGACACCGTGGCCAAGTATGCCAAGGTGCTGTACGCCCAGGCCCTGCTCCTGGCCGACCTGCCCCTGGAGGACCCGGCGGAGTATACCGAGCTGGTGTGCTCGCTGATGGTATAATGAGAAAAGCGGAACGCTTCGGCGTTCCGCTTTTAATTGACATCGCATATGACATCATGCTATAATATGGACAGATCAGCATATGATAGCGAGGTGGCCGTATTGAGCCAGTGGGATAAGCTTGTTGCTGCAATATTGACCAGAGACGCCAGTCTGCGCTTTGAGGACCTTTATAAAGCGCTGGTCAAGCTGGGATATACGCCGGGCCAGCCCAAAGGGGGCAGCAGTCATTATACCTTTCGCAAGGCCGGATGCGCACCTATCACACTGCCGCGGCACGCTCCTATGAAAAAGGCCTACATCAACCTGGTGTCAGAGGCCGTCAAGGCCGATTTGGAGGTGGAACAGGATGGATAAAAATTTGGACTACTACATGTCCCTGCCCTACCGGGCGGAGGTGCTGCCGGACCAGGAGGAGGGCGGTTACGCCCTGCGCTGCCCGGAACTGCCCGGCTGCCTTACCTGCGCGGAGACGCTGGAGGAGGGCTTCCGTATGCTGGAGGACGCCAAGCGGTGCTGGATTTCTGCCTGCCTGGAGGATGGGCTCCCTGTTCCGGAACCCGTCTGTGCCGAGGACTTCAGCGGGCAGTTCAAGCTGCGGATGCCGAAATCCCTCCACTGGCGTCTGGCTCAGAGGTCCCGGGAGGAGGGGGTCTCTATGAACCAGTATTGCGTCTATCTGCTGAGCAAAGGGGTTTGAAGGGTGACGCCCTTGGGCGCATCTGTGTGGGAAACTGAGTTTTCTCAGAAATATATATTCAGGAGGTAAATCAAGATGGAGCAGAGGTTTTTTATCTGTGAGCACTGCGGCAACATTGTCGCCATGGTGAAGGACGCCGGGGTGCCCGTGATGTGCTGCGGGCAGAAGATGACGGAGATCATTCCCGGCACCACCGACGCCGCTGTGGAGAAGCATGTCCCCGTGTATCAGGTGGAGGGGAATGTGGTCAAGGTCCAGGTTGGCGCTGTGGACCACCCCATGCTGCCCGAGCATTTTATCCAGTGGGTGTCCATCCAGACCAGGCAGGGCAACCAGCGCAAGGCGCTGAAGCCGGGCAGCGAGCCCAAGGTCTGCTTTGCCCTGTGCGAGGGGGACGAGGTGGAGGCCGTCTACGCCTACTGCAACCTGCATGGGCTCTGGAAGGCGTAACCGGGCGGGAGGTCCCGCTGTTTTGTGAATAAACAGCCGCCCTTTCGGGTAAACTGGCCATAAGCCAATTTTTACCGAAAGGGTGGTTGTTTCCATGCAGGTAAAGGATTTAATGAACCCCAGCGCGGTGACGGTGGAGCCCGTCTCCTCGGCGGCCCTGGCCGCCCGGCTCATCAGCCGGCACAACGTGGGGGCCCTGCCGGTGTGCGGGCCCGACCGCCGGCTGCGGGGGATGGTTACCGACCGGGACATCGTGCTGCGGTGCGTGGCCGCCGAGGAGGACCCGGCCCAGACCCCGGTGCGGGACATCATGACCCGCTCCTGCGCCACCGTGGCCCCCGGGGACGACTGCCGGGAGGCCACCCGGCTCATGGCCCTCCACCAGGTCCGCCGCCTGCCGGTGGTGGAGGGCGGGAAGCTGGTGGGGGTGATCTCCCTGTCTGACCTGGCCCGCAGCGGCCGGTTCGACATGGAGGCCGCCCAGGCCCTCAGCGAAATTTCAGAAAATATTGTGGTCCGCTGATTGGACAAAACCCCTCCTGTGCCCTATAATAGAGGCAGGAGGGATTTTTTATGGAGCTTACCCCCATCGCCCATATCCGCAGCGATTTTTCAGAAAAGTTCGGCATCCCCCGGCAGAGCGGCCTGGTGGAGGAGCTCACCGCCGCGGTGGTCTTCGAGCCTGAATACCGGGACCCCAGCGCGCTCCGGGGGCTGGAGGGCTTTTCCCACCTGTGGCTGATCTGGGAGTTTTCCCGGTCCCGGGGGTGGTCGCCCACCGTCCGGCCGCCCCGGCTGGGGGGGAATAAGCGGCTGGGGGTGTTCGCCACCCGGTCCCCCTTCCGGCCCAACCCCCTGGGGTTGTCCTGTGTGCGGCTGGTGGAGGTCCGGCAGGACCGGGCGCTGGGGCCCGTCCTCGTCGTGGCCGGGGCCGACCTGATGGACGGCACGCCTATCTATGATGTGAAGCCCTACCTGCCCTACGCCGACTGCAAGCCCGACGCGGTGGGCGGCTTTGCCGCCCAGCCCAAGGGGGCCGATTTGACGGTGGAGTGTCCCCCGGCGCTGCTGGACCGCGTGCCGGAGGACAAGCGGGCCGCCCTGGTGGCCGTGCTGGCGCAGGACCCCCGCCCCCAGTATCAGGACGACCCGGAGCGGGTCTACGGCATGGCCTTCGCCGGCCTGGAGGTGAAATTCCGGGTGGCAGGGGAGCGGCTGACGGTGACAGAGATTGTGTAGGGCGGGACGACCTCGGCCCGCCGTTTCCATAGAGAGCATCCTTGAAAGGCGGCGCGCCGGGTCGTCGCGCCCTACGGGTGGGCGGAAACTTTGTTTACTTCGTATGTTTTGCTTCGCAAAACGCAATCCTCAGTCACGGCTTCGCCGTGACAGCCCCTTTCAAAAGGGGCCTTGCCCCTGCGGGGGGACGGGGGGGTCTGCCCCTACACGCGGCATGGCGATTGCAGGTGGCCAAAAAGCGCCCTTCCCCCTGCTGGAAGCTTAAAAATTTTCAAAAAACTCTTGACCTTCCCCTTTCTGGATGGTGTACGGTGTCCTCAGAAAGGAGCTGAAGAACATGGAAAATAATCTGATGGTGGCCCAAGCCACGATGATAGCCATGGCATTGGCCGGGATATTTACGGTGGTCCTTCCTCTGGGACTGGGGATCTTCTTTTGGGGGAAGACTGGGGGGCGCTGGCGGTTTTTCTTCCTTGGCTGCGTGATATTCCCTGTGTTTGCCATGATGCTGGAGCAGCAGGCCCATAGGCTGCTGCTGGGAGGTCTGCTGGGCCCGGTGCTGCAAGGAAATCTCTGGCTGTACGCCCTGTACGCCGGTCTGATGGCCGGGATATTTGAGGAGTGCGGACGGTGGCTGGCCCTCAAATTGACCCTGAGATGGAGCCGGGGACCGGAAGATGCCTTGATGTATGGTGCGGGCCATGGTGGAATTGAGGCAGTGCTGGTGGCCGGGATGACCATGCTGAACAACATTATTATCTCCCTGGCGCTGAACCGGGGCGGACTGGCAGCTCTGGAGGACCTCATGGGACCCATCCCGGAGGCGGGTATGGCGGCAATCCAGGGTATGGCCGCTGCTCCGGCGGGCCTCTACTTCTGGACGGCCTTCGAGCGGCTGTCAGCAGTGGGCCTGCACATCGCCCTGTCGGTACTGGTGTATACCGCCGTCCGCAAGCGGGGGAAGTGGTATTGGTTCCCTGCGGCGATTCTGATTCATACCCTGGTGGATATGACGGCCGTTTTGACCAACGCCTTTTTCCCTGTTGCCGTCACGGAGGGGACAATTGCCCTGCTCGCCCTGGGGGTGATATTCCTCGCCCGAAAAATTTATTTGGATGAAAAGCAGAAAACCCCTTGACTTTCCCCCTTGTGGAAGGTGTAGAGTAGGGGCAGAAAGGGGGGATTGCCCATGAAAATCAACGAGGTGGAGGCCCAGGTGGGCATCACCAAAAAGAACATCCGCTTTTATGAGGAGCAGGGGCTGCTGTCCCCCCGGCGCAACAGTGAGAACGGCTACCGGGACTACGGCGAGGCCGAGGTGGCCGTGCTGCGGCAGATCAAGCTCATGCGCAAGCTGGGGGTGCCTCTGGAGGAGATACGCCGAATGCAGGCCGGGGGCACGGTGGCCGACGGGATGCGCCGGCACCTGGTGACGCTGGAGCGGGAGCGGAAAAGCCTGGAGCAGTCCATTCAGCTGTGCGGCAGCCTGAAGGACCGGGAGGAACGGCTGGACGCCCTGGACGCCGCCGCCCTGCTGGAGGAGATGGAGCGCCTGGAGCAGACCGGCACCACCTTCCAGGACAAGCAGAAGCAGGACGCCAAGCCCGTCCGGTACGCCGGGGCGGTGGTGATGGCGCTGCTGACCACCGCCCTGATGGCCGCCCTCATTGTGCTGATGGTGTGGGCCTTCACCGTGGACCCCGCCGACGCCCCGCCCCTGGCCCTGCTGCTGGTGCTAGTGGCCATCCCGGGGGTGATTATCCTGGGGGTGCTGCTGGCGCTGGTGCAGCGCATCAGGGAAATTCAGAAAGGAGAAGAAGACGATGCGAAAAACTACTGACCAAAAGGGCCACGGCCTGGTGGGCGGCGTGATTGTGACGGTGCTGGTGGTGGGGCTGGTCCTGCTGGTGCTGGCCACTCTGTTCCAGACCTTCGGGCCGGTGATTCCCTTTCTGACGGAGCTGGGCGCGGCCTTCGGTGTGATGCTGTTTTACGCCGGAGCCATCCTGGCTGTGGGGATTGGCGTGGTCATAGCGCTGATTCAGCGGTGGAAAGAGATTAAGGGAGGTGAGGAGGACGAGGCCAAAAAGTATTGACCGCCGGGCGGAAAAGCGGGCGGCGGTGCGGTCTGTGGTGGTAAGCACCCTGTTTCAGCTGATGACGGTGGGCGCCCTGCTCTACCTGCGGACCCTGGGCGCCCCGGACTGGCTGGCCGGCCTGATGCTGATTCTGGCCGTCGCCGACCTGATTACCATTCCCTTTACCTTCGCCGCCCTGTGGCAGCGGGTGCGGGAGATTGAGAGAGGAGAGCTGGATGAAGCCAGGAAATACTAAAGCCCGGGAGAAACGGGGCGCGGTAATCGGGGTTGTGCTGTTCGGAGCGCTGATGTTGGCCTGTGTCGTATGCTTCTGGGCCCTGTGCATAATCCCCGAGCTGCCTCAATGGCTGTTTGTCCTGTTCGCCGCCTGCGGGGTGTTCTGCGCCGCGCTGATGGTTCCCGCCCTGTGGGCGCTGAGAAAACGGTTCCAGGAGATTGATTCTCTGGAAGATAATTATTTTGTGAAATTGTATAAGGAGGAAAACATTATGCTGCTGGTAAACATCGACTACATCCCCGGAAAAGAATTTGAGGTGCTGGGCATGGCCAAGGGCACCGTGGTCCAGTCCAAGAACTTCGGCAAGGACTTTATGGCCGGCATGAAGACTCTGGTGGGCGGTGAGATCACCGGCTACACCGAGATGCTCAACGAGGCCCGGCAGATCGCCGTGAAGCGTATGGTGGACGAGGCCGAGGCCCTGGGGGCCGACGCGGTGGTCAACATCCGCTACGGCTCCTCCGCCGTGATGCAGGGGGCCGCCGAGGTTATCGCCTACGGCACGGCGGTGCGGTTTAAATAAGCGCCTGTAGGGGGCGGCCTTCGGGCCGCCCCTGCGCCTCCGTTTTACACAAACAAACCGAAAGGCTTCCCCGGAAGGGGAAGCCCTTTTATTTGCGGTATGCGGGGGCGCGGACGCCCCCGGGAGACAGCCGCAGTGGGCTGTCTCGCTGTGGTCTCAACGGTACTGCCCGCGGGGGGTGGAAAGGAAGGTTTCAAGCATGCGGATAAGGAGATCCCCCCGCAGGGGTCCCGTCGAGACAAATAAAGTGATGCGGAATAACCTACCCCGCATCACATATCTCACAACCAAAAACTCATATACCAGGATTTGCGCTTGAAAAAGGCAGGGGGGTCTGGTATAATGAGTGCCGGTGCAGCAATGCTGTTGTGTAGGTGGTCTTGCACCTGCGCAGGGACGTGGGGGGGATGAGACCCCACGTCCTGCCTTTATTTGTCTCATGTACTTACTATAGCATAAGTTGTCGAAGAATACAAGAGATTTTTGAAAAATGTAGGGGCGGACATTGTCCGCCTGTTTTTTATGCTTGTGGGTCCCTGCGGGCGGCCACAGGCCGCCCCTACATAATGAAACCGGCCCGGTGGAACTTCCACCGGGCCGGTTTTACATCCTGAGCGGGGAGCGCAAGCCTCCTTTTGAAAGGAGGTGCCCCAGTGCGCACACTGGGGCGGAGGATTG
>CAJUFJ010000068.1 GCA_910585815.1 uncultured Oscillospiraceae bacterium
ATCGGCCTGTCCAACGTGCGCCGGGAGGCGGAGAAGTATATGGGAGAATTGGAGCTGAAAGCGGATCAGCAGATATTCTCCGCAACGGTTTTATTGCAGGAAAGGAGCAGCTTATGAGCAGTATCATCCAACCGAATTACACGACAAGAGCATATAGCGCCCCCACAAAGGCCCGTGAGACAAAACAGACCGAGACACAGGCCAACAGTTTTCTTGATATGGCGGCACAGGCCAGCAGAAGCACAGCGGATGTGCTGGAAATTAGCAGCAGGTCGGAAGTCACCAACGAGATTGAAACCTCAAACGTAGAAGCCTATAAGAAGCACCTGGAAAGCAAATATGGACAGATTACGGTTCAGAGTGTCGGGAAAGACCAAGCCAGCCTTCAAAAAGTGAGCAGTCGTATAAACGGCAACAGCGTTGTAATTGCACCCAACATTTTAGAGGATATGGCGAATGACCTGGAAAAAGCAGCATATTACGAGCAGAAGATTGATGATTTTTTCAATGCCACTCCAAGATTGAAAGCACAGTTCGCCGCCCAGGGTCTTAACTATGAGCCTTGCGGCGTGGTGATCCATGAGGATGGAAGTGTGACCTATATCGGCGGCTGTGGTGATTCCCCGGAGCGTGTGGCCGAGGTAAACAGGATCAACGCAGAAAAGGCCAAGAAAAAAGCGGAACAGCAGCGGCAGTATCAGGAGCAGGCCGCAGTAGCGGCGGCACAGCGCAGGGTCATGTGGGAGCGTACCGCAGTAGTGGAGACATTGGAAAAGTCCCTTATTAACCTTGTGTTGCTACTGTCTTTTCATTCAAAATAGTGTATATTCATACCGTGTCAGCCTTTAAGACATAAAGATAGGGTGACCGGAATAACACCAGTTACCCTATCTGAGTTTTAGATTTCAATTTTTGCTTTGGATGACTTATCAACACGACAAAACTCCCGTTTCAGATTTGTGTTGCTCAACGCCATTTGACAAAATGATTCATCAAAATATCTAAAGCGAGCAGTTACCTTATACAGATATGTAACTACTCGATAAATTGGAAGATTTCATTTAGGATATTTGAGATAGGATAATTGCAAGAATAGCAATCGTACAAACTAATAATACTCCCACACTAAATATGACAATCACTTTTTTAATCTGTTTATCCCCTTTTATTGCCGTATCTATTCTATTAGCAAATAAAGTACATACAATAGCCACTATCATTAGCGGCACAGAAATTTTTTCCATAATTTTCCCCTACAACTTTCGGTTTACTGAACCGATTATAACACAGGTATTACTGCGTCAACTTGGCTTTGTAAAAAACTGCTAAAGTGATACCTCAGCAACACTTTTCTCAAAAGGAGCCAACAAAGGGACTTATCCACCAACGCCAATCTTGAATAGGAACTTAACTTTTTATTATCATACTATATTTTCTTGTCTGTGTTCTGACTTGTAAAGACCGGCAAGGAAACTTATACATAAATCCAATTTGTGTAGGACATCCGCAGACAACCGATATACAGAAAGAGTTATCGGGAAAATTTGCAAGTGATGCAGTCCTCGTTACAGATAGTAATTCAGTATATCCAGCCTTTGCACGCAAAGAAGGTATTCAACATAAACAAATTCCATCCGGGCAGCACGCCAAAGGAGCCTTTAATCTTAGCCGTGTAAATGCGCTACACTCAAAATTAGCAAAACAAATCCCAGAGGATTCAGGCAGAGCACCAGCTACAAAGTATTTAGACTATAACACCATATTATTCTGGTGGCTTGAGGACAATTCGCACTTGACTGTAACAGAAAAAGTTAATAAACTAAAAGAATTCATCTCAACTCCTCAAAATCTAGGCAAATTAGATGCAGAAACATTATCACATAAGGAATTGAACATTAAAACCAAAGGATTGTTCCCAACGAAAGTGTGAAATAGGTGTCAATTCTTGCAACAGCAAAGGCTGACACTCATATTTCAATTTATACCTTGAAATAGGCTTGCTCATTGCTAATTCCTTGTTTGTATGAATTTGATGAATGTAATATCATTTCAAGTCTTTCGGGGTCTGCTTCGAGTTTTTCAAGTAAACCGTTTTCCTCTAAATATTCCAGTTTTTCCAATAGTGTTCTATGATGCCGTGGCATACGCCCAAGCACCTTGATGAAAAACTCTGGATCTCGTTTTCCTTTGAAAGACACGGTCGTATAGTATTCGTCACATTCTGCTATATCTACGAATTTTTCATCTTGAATGCCATATAACGCGGCCAATGCGGCAAGAATTTTTCTCCTGTTGATCCAGACTGTTGGCTGTTTTATGCCAATCGTCTTTGCAATTTTTGTTGTGCTAAGATTTTGTACTATCCCTTGCAATAAGCCATCCCATTGTTCTGCTGTTAACTTTGAGCGAAATAACATTGTTCCACTTGTGTCTGTAAAAGTCTTCTTACATTCTTTGCATTGATATCTTTGCACACCAGCGCTTGTACACCCAACTTTTTTAATCCTCATACTCTTACAATGTGGACACGTTGGCGGCTTATTCTCGTTGCTTTTCAACTGTCTGTCTGGCTCATTGTCCAGTGATGCCAGCTTGTACTTTAACTCTGATTTTTGTTCCTCTGTTAATGTGTCCAAGCTGTTCAATATATCATTGAATAACATAGACATGGATAAACCTCCTGACAGTGCATTTTCGATACCTGTGTCTATATTTTTGAGCAACGCCTCCTTTTGTAATGATATTGCACATTGTTGATGCTGTGCGGCTTTGATTTGCAGTGACATTGCCTCCTTCATATGTGTTTCCGCCTCATCAAACATTGTCGCCAAATTCAGTTTGAATTGTTCGATTTCGGAATGCTGTTGCGGTGTAAGATTATCCCGAGCATTTTCAATGGCTAAATAGTCTGGATTTCCAACCATGTATGAAATTATCATTCCCATCAGCCCTTGATGATGATTGATAACCCGTTTGGAATTGTAAACTTGCTGTAACTCTGTCCATTCTGCATCTGCGATAATTTCGACTTTGAGCTTTTTAGCAACAAGTCTTGCTTCAGTTGTTGCGGTATTGTTTGTGATAACGACTGGAGTCCCACCATTGTCATAATAAGCCGTACCACCAAAAATTTGATGGATAGACGAGTTGTCGATGGACTTGTTATGAAACTTGCACTGAATATTAAATGTATATCCAGATGGTGTAATTGCGATAATATCTACCCCTTTGTCACTCTTACCAACTCGCTTTGCATCAAGTCCCATGTTAGCTAGCATATTACAGATTCCGGTTTCAAAGTCTATGCCTGTCTTACAGTTCCTAAAGATGTCTGCTCCTTCCATGATATATGTCCTCCTATAAACTGATTTGAACTCTTTCAAAAGTTCTAACAGTAGTAGGCCCATAGACGAATTACAGGATTGTGAGTTGGAATAGGACGTATATCTTGGATTCCAGATGTATGTTAATCTATATGAAACATATAAAAAGAAGGGTCTTTAATAAAGTATCTTCTTGGCTCAACTTCTATATTTGCGACAAATAAAATTCACTTCACCTTAGAGTATGTGTATATTTTGACGAACGAAAAAAGGATGTCAGCATCTACTAGCTGACAGCCTTTCGGATTGTATGTTTATACAGAAAATCTGCTGATTATTCACTTTTTTAGCCGACAACACTCAAACGGATAAGGGACTTGGCATTCGGATGAACTCCCGACACAACGCCACGGCCATCTTGAAGTTGACCTTGTAGGCGTATATACCGTCTTTCGGCTGTCGGACTGCCACCTCCCGACAGACCCGGCTTGTGACGTTAAATGAGGTCAGGCTGGCGTAAATTTCATGTTCTGCAAAAGCGTCACATTTGCCGTGGAGATTGATTAGACCCAGTGTGTATTTGAGGTCACGGAAGACCAATTCCTGGCCCCAGCACATATGGTAGAGGGCCTTTATATCTTCCGGTGTAGAAGAGTGCGGCAAGGACGTTGTAACCGTCTCAAACTCGCCGTTATCCAGCAGAAAACGGCAAATCCGAAAGCGCACAAATCCGAAAGCGCATGGGGTAATAGTTGCCAAAGTCCCAGCGCCCGTGCTGGGTTTTGGAACCCGGCTTTGACTTTTTGGGGACTTGTAGAAACACGAAACTCTGATTCTGCTTGTCGGTATTCTTTTGGGTGGTGCAAATGCTAAAGGAGATGTTACAGTCTAACTCTAGTATGGAGAGCTTTGCCACCTCACGCATGGCAGAACGGCTCTGCTCTACCCGGATGAGAAAGTCCGCGTTAGTCTTCTCTAACAGGTGCGCAATCACATTGTAACTCTCAAAGCCATGGTCGGCAATAATGAGCGTCTTTTGGCAAAAACTGTTGCGTTGCAGCATTGTGAGCAATGCGCTGATTTCATCCTTTTTCGGCTCCGGCTGTATCATTGTATCGATAAAATTACGGGATAAAAGGTCATACAGCGGTGTTACATGGAACTGGTTCACCCCGTTTGGAATCCCGCCGTTGCAGACAAAGGACGCAGACGCAGGATTGCGGGGGGAGATTGACTGTTGTTCCGTCCACGGGAAAAATGGTATCCATGGAAAGTCTCTGTATCCGCACAAGCGGCATTAAACGAATCAAAGACAGCGCAGAACACAGCTGGGTCAACCCAAGCGCGGCGCTGACTGACAGCGGACGCAGTGACTTCAATTCCGGCGGCACGGAGAATCCTATCTAAAGAGCCGCCCTCCGCGCCTATCAAAAGGCGGATGGTGTCGGCAACTGACAGCTTGCGGCTACGGGACAGCTGACCTCTAATTGCTTTCTCAGCCGCGCTCTTGATTGCGCAGTCAAGAGCATTTTTTATCAAAATGGCATTCAAATTTGTTTTACTCCGATAGCTCTACTGGCCGTAGGACAACAAAAGCACACTCCGAAAGGCAGGATGTGTCCTCGACGTTCTAATCGCTACTATGTGCAAGGCTATGGGAAGCTATGTGAGGCTTTCAGACTTGTAATGCCGTCAAAAAATAGAAAACAAATTCAAATTATGAAAACTTAATAAAAATGTGGTTTTGTGGTTGTTTCAAAAATTTCCATGTGACCGTCCGTCGCGACGACTGCGCATAGAATACCATATCATGCGTAAATCTTCAATATTTCCCCGCATTTTTTCACACTTTGTTTACAATCTGGTTTATCTTAACAGGGTTCACAGATTTCTGTAAGGGCGTAAAGGGGGCAAATGTTTGCATTTGCCCCCTTTACGCCCTTAACTTAATGACATTGGCAATTTGCCCGTCCCTTTTTTGAAAGATACTGGGAGCGCAGACGATAAGCAGCTGAGGTTAGCCGTTTGCGGCAAAGCTCTTGGAGGTTTCAGACAAGCCCGGCAGGAACCAGGGACTCAAGTATGATACCCTGGGCATTCTCCCCCTCACTGCGGGAGGCGGATCAGGCCGGAGGCCCATTTCAGGTGAGCCAGCAAGGTGTCAGCCAGTGCGCCCACATCCCGCTGGCGCATGAGGGACAGAATGTTCAAATGCTGAAGGGTACTCTCTTTGATATCGTTCAGAGCTTCAAAAGAGAGCAGTTGATACTGCTTCATGCTGGAATAGTTATTGCGCAGAATCGTCTTGAGATAGTTGTTCTGGCATCGCTCCACAATCAGCTCATGCAGCTCCCAGTCCAAATCGGAGAACTGTCTGGGGTCCGGGGGCGGACTGTCCAGGCAGGCGCGAAACCGCGCCTCCAGGCTGTCGATCTCCTGGTTGGAGATGTTGAACACAGAGGTTTTGATCGCGAGGGTCTCCAAAAGGCAGCGCACCTCGTACAGGTCCTCCATATCCTTGGAGGAGGGGGCCTTCACGTAGGCTCCGATCCCCCGCCTGATTTCCACCCATCCCTCGCTGGCCAGGATGCGCAGGGCCTCCCGCACCGGGGTGCGGCTCATGTCCAGCTCCTCAGCCAGCTGACTCTCGCTGAGGATATCGCCGGCAGCAATCTTTCCCTTGCACAGGGCGTCTTTGATCTGCTCATAGGCGCGCTCAGACAGGTTTGGTTTTCTGTTTCCCTTAGCCATTCCACAAATCACTCATTTCACATAGAAAGCTGTGCCGACAGAAATCGGGCTGCGCGGGGAAGCCGCTGGCCCAGCTGTCACAGGCCACACGCAATACCAGAGGCAATGCACAATCAGAGGATCTCCACATATCCCTCGTCCGCGTTGACGACAACGGTATCACCGTCCTTCACGGTCTCGTAAAATTCGGCAGGCAGGCGGTCCACCATGGGGAGCTCCATAATAATAGTGCCGGCCACGATAACGGGATCAGGGTCCTGAATGATAAGGGCGGCGGGCATGTTGTGGAAGCGGTCCAGATGGTACAGGCCGTCCTGCTGGACCACGGAACTGCCCTTGCCGCCGGGGAAAATTAAAATCTTCCGGGCGATGATCCGGCCCTCCAGATGGTGGTTTTTCTCCTCCATCATGCCGTCCTCCGGCCGGACCTGATAGAACATGATGCGGTCCTTGGAAATAATGGTCTCGGCCTGGGCCTTGCCCTCGGAAATCTTATGACAGGAAAAACGTCTGCCCATCTTAGTTTACCTCCCCGGTCAGCGCGGCCTGGATGCAGGTGTCCAGGTCACGGATGATAAAGTTGATGCCCCGGCGGCGGGGATAGTAGGCGCACTTGGGGGATTCGGTAATGCCCGTCTTGCCCTTGAGGTAGTGCCAACAGGGCTGGTCGGGGCAGGTGTCGGGAATGAGTTCCGCTCCCGCGGCGGCCAGGACGTCGGCCACGCCCATACGCCCGGCCATCTGGCTGGCGTGGCTGGACACCAGGATGTACATGGGGACGGCCAGCTTCTTGCCCTCGATATGTTTGGCGATGTACATGGTCTCCTCCAGGGTGAAGTGGGGGCAGCCAAACATGGCAAAGTCGATCTTGCCGTTGGGAATGTTGTCGCTGAAGGTCTCCTCAAATTCCTTCAGGTCCCGGTCGGTGATTGTCACCTCATACCTGGGCTTCTTATGGCCCAGGGCGGTCTCCAGGTCGGGCGCCTCGGGGGTAAAGCCCACAATGTGATACATGCCATAGGCCCCGGAGGTGTTCAGCTGAGCGCCCAGGTTGCGCAGGGCCTCGGGGGTGATAACCTTGGGCAGGCCGGTAAACACGGGGATGCCCTCGCCGATCTTGTCGCCCATCATGCCCAGCAGGTGGTACTCATAGGCGGACTTCATGTCGGCCTCCACATGGACCACAATATCGCCCTTCCGGTTCTCGTCCAGCAGCAGGCCGTACTCGGGCACATACCCGGTAACGGCGGCGCACAGGGCGCTGTTGGCGCTCTCCCGGTTGGAGCGGGCACCCCAGACGGCGTTGACATAGGGGGTGGCGCTGGACTCGGAGAAGGCGCACACCTCGCCGAAATTGGGCACGTTGGTGGCGATGTAAGGGGTGCAGTTGTAGGACAGGACCGCCCCCAGCCCCCGGTAGGCGGCGTCGGTGCGGCGCATGTGGTCGGCGTCCGCCTCCTCCACAGGGTGGGCGCACTGGCCGGTGAAGTGGCCCAGGCAGAAGCCGGGGTTGACGGTGGGGGCCACCCGGCAGTGGGCCCCGGCCTTCAGCAGCTTCTCGGCGAACCACAGGTCGCCGGCCTGGTTGCTCAGCGCCACGTGGGCCCGCTTGATGGGGACCATCCGCGGGGCGTCGAAGCACTCGCCGATACCGACCTGGATCTTCATGGCGTAGGCGGCGCCTTCACCAAACTTGCCGTCCAGCATGGCCTGCTGGTCTTGGTTTAAAATCATAGCGTTGTCCTCCTTTATATTTTGATATTTATCTCGTTCTGGAGAGGGAGATCATTCCTCCACCAGGGAGAGCCTGGGGTCGGCGGCCACATCGGGGAGCAGGGCCTGAGAGACTTCGATGTATTCCAGATGCAGGGTGTTCTGGATGCGGATGAGCTTGGGATTGTCCCGGTCGATGCCCCGGCAGCACTTCAGGGCCACCCGGACAGCGGTCTCCTCGTCCTCCACCGTACAGGGGACGCTGGCATCGATCAGACAGTTGCAGGCGATAGCGTTGGCGTACATGGCCTCCAGGTCCAGCTGTTCCGCCACGTGCCTGGTGATTACGTCAAAGAGGCCCACGCCGATGCCGTTGCCGTGGCTGGCAGGCGTGATGCCGGTGAGCACCAGCTTCTGGTATTGGGGGATGGGCAGAACAAAGGTTTTCAGGGCTGAGCTCCGCCCTAAAATATTGGGGTCGAACCCTGCGCCGGATACGTCCTTCCCGATCTCCCTGCAAATGATAACGTCCGCCCGAGGCAGCATAATGCAGGGCATGTTCCGCTTGGCAATTTGGACCAGCTCCTTCTCCCGCCGGATCAGGTTCCTGGCCGGGACGGCCTCCACCGCGCAGGTCCGGTCGTAAGCGTTTTCCAGAATGGCAATCCCAAAGCCTACAGGGGCCTTTTCCAGAATAACGGACGCGGTCTCCTCAATGATAGCGGCGAAATGCTCCGGGTCCTCCTCGTGGACGGCGGAACAGCCCTTATGGTTGCCCAAGCCAATAACCAGCATCTTGCACAGGCCGCTCTGGAGCGGCCCCACAAAGTCGGTGTGCAGCTTGACCCGGTTAATGGGAACAATCAGGTCGGCCTCGAAGGCGGCCCGGTCGAACCAGATGGGCTGTCCGTTGGCGCAGTGGCCCAGATGGATGGTGTCCACCGTGGTGACCACCGGGACCCCTAGCTTCTCCTCTGTGATCCCGTAGCCGGCCAGCACCTCTCGCTGCCCCTCCTGCGTGCCGCCGCCGTGGCTGCCCATGGCGGAGACAATGAAGGGGTCTGCGCCCAGCTCCTTCAGACAGGTCAGGGTGGTCTCCACCACCGTGTACAGGTCCCGGATTCCCCGGCTGCCAACGCCTACGGCCACCCGGGCGCCTGGACTTACCAGAGAGGCTACCTCTGGACGGCTCAGCTGGGCGCGTACTGCGCCGGCTGTATCCTCCAGGCAGACGCTGTCAAACTGCTGCCGTACCCGGTACATCTTAGGCAGGGGGCGGGCCAGGTCCTCCTTCAGTAAAATAGGCACAGACAGTCTCCTCTCTATCCCGCGAATGAAAATCTGCGGCTTTTTAGTTGTATACAGGTTGCATACATCTTTGGTTATTGTACAGTTATTCGCGCTTTTTGTCAATATATATTTGTTTTTATAAATTAGCTGCGGCGGTGGAGGGCAGCATGGTGTCAGGGCCTTCCACCGCCCAAAGCCGTCTTGTGTCCGCTACCCCTGCTCCTCGGGGTAGACCACGCCCCACTCCCGGCGCAGGGCGGTCATGATCTTCATTACGTCCACGGTATAGGGCAGCAGCATGTCCCCCTCCCCGGCGGCGGCACGCTCCAGGTCCTCGATCTCATACCGCAGGGCGTCGGCGGTGCAGCCCGCCTTGACGGTCTCCCGGGCACCGGTGGCTGCGTCCACAATGACGCACTCCTCCGCCCGGGGGTAGTCGTCAATCTCGATATAGCCCTTCTCGCAGGAGATCACCGCCCGCTTGGGCAGCTTGGAGTGGAGGGACAGGGTGATATTGGTCATCTGCCCCTGGGGGTTCATCATCAGGATGCCGGCGGTCTCGTCCACGCCGGTGGGGGCCGGACGGACAAAGGACTTCACCTGGTCGGGGGAGGATTCCAGAAACAGCCGGGCCAGGGACAGGGCGTACACCCCGATATCCAGCGCCGCGCCGCCGGCCAGGGCGGGGTTGAAGAAACGGTTTGTCATGTCGTAGGGCTTGAGGCTGCCAAAGCTGGCCTGAATCAGGTTCACCTTTCCCAGCGCCCCGGACTCCAGCCGCTCCCGCAGCAGGCGGTAGAGGGGCATGTGGTAGATGGTCATGGCCTCGGCCAGCACCAGCCTCCTCTCCCGGGCCAGCCGGACTGCCCGGTCCAGCTCGCCGCTGTTGAGGGTGATGGCCTTCTCGCACAGCACATGCTTGCCGTGGGACAGAGCCTCCTCTATAAACGCGATATGGGAGTTGTGGGCGGTGGCGATGTAGATGGCGTCGATGTCCGGGTCGGTGAACATCTCGCGGAGGTCCTTGTAAACCTTGGGGATTCCATATTTTTGGGCGAAGGCCTCTGCCTTCTCCGGGGTGCGGTTGCCCACGGCGGACAGCTTACGGCCGCCCCGGGCCAGGGTGGCGGCCATCTCGTTGGCGATGCCTCCCGCGCCCAGCACCGCCCAGCGCAGCGGATTGTTCTGTTGTTCCATAGTTTCTGTTCCTTTCCTTGTAATCGGATACGTTCAGTTTACCACAGCCCGGCCCCGGCTTCAAGCCTGGAGTTCGGCCTCAGGCGGTGTCCCCCGTCCCCCGCAGGGCAAAGCCTTCCACCCTCAGGGGGGAAGGTGCCCCCGCAGGGGGCGGATGAGGGGGCGGGGCGGGGACGCTGTCCTTTACGATAAGGGGCGATAACCTCGCCGCACCCTCATCCGTCATCCGCTTCGCGGATGCCACCTTCCCCCTGGAAGGGGGAAGGCTTTTGGGCGCGTTCCCCTCCCTTTTGCATATTTCGCAACAAAATCTTTCAGGTCTCTTGCTTTCCCCGGCGCGGTCGATTATAATGGCTTACCAGAAGCACGGCTTGCGGAAATCGCCCCATGTCCGGCTTTTCAGGACGAATTTTTGATGGATAGAAGGAGACCGCACATGAAACAGTATCAGGAAATGACCCGAGAGGAGCTCCAGGCCCAGCGGGAACAGCTGGAGCAGGCCTACGCCCGTCTGCAAGCCAAGGGGCTGAAGCTGAACATGGCCCGGGGCAAGCCGGGGGCCGATCAGCTGGAGCTCTCCCTGCCCATGCTGGACGCCCTCAACTCTGGGAGCGACTGCCACGACGCCAGCGGCCTGGACTGCCGCAACTATGGCGAGCTGCTGGGCATCCCCGAGGCCCGGAAGCTCTTTGGCGAATATATGGGCGTGACCCCCGAGGAGACCATCGTGGTGGGCTCCGCCTCCCTCACCTTTATGTATGACTGCATGGCCCGGGCCATGCTGCTGGGCGTGCTGGGGGGCGAAAAGCCCTGGTGCAGATATGACAAGGTAAAATTCCTCTGCCCTGTCCCGGGCTACGACCGGCACTTTACCATCTGCGAGACCCTGGGCATTGAGATGATCAACATCCCCCTCACCGAGTGGGGCCCGGACATGGACCTGGTGGAGAAGCTGGTTTCTGAGGACGAGACCGTCAAGGGCATCTGGTGCGTGCCCAAGTACACCAACCCCCTGGGCGGCTCCTACTCCGACGAGGCGGTGCGCCGTCTGGCCGCCCTCAAGCCCGCCGCCAAAGACTTCCGCATCTTCTGGGACAACGCCTACGCCGCCCACTACGTCTATGAGGACACCCCCCTGCTCAACATTCTGGAGGAGTGCAAGGCGGCGGGCAATCCCGACATGGTCTATATGTTCGGCTCCACCTCCAAGATTTCCTTCCCCGGGGCGGGGGTGGCCTTCTTCGCCGCCTCCAAGGCCAACGTGGACTTCACCGCCAAGCAGCTGGACGCCCAGGCCATCAGCTGGGACAAGCTGAACATGCTGCGCCACGTGCGTTTCTTTAAGGACCTGGACGGAATCAGGGCCCAGATGGACAGACATGCCGCCATCCTCCGGCCCAAGTTTGATGCGGTGCTGTCCACCCTGGAGCGCGAGGTCGGCTCCACCGGGGCAGGCGCCTGGGTGAAGCCCAAGGGGGGGTATTTCGTCACCTATATGGCCCCCGGCTGCGCCAAGCGGATTGTTCAGCTGTGTAAGGAGGCCGGCGTGGTCCTCACCGACGCCGGCGCCACCCACCCCTACCACAAGGACCCGGAGGACAGCTATATCCGCATCGCCCCCTCCTTCCCCTCCCCCGCCGAGCTGGCCCAGGCCATGGAGGTCTTCTGCACCGCCGCTAACCTGGCCGCTGTGGAGAAGCTGCTGGGATAAGCCTGAAAATACAGAGACAGGATGGGCACGGCCCATCCTGTTTTTTACCCCTTTCGATACTCCCGGGGAAGCTGGTGGAAAACCGACTTGAAGGCGGCGGTGAACCGGCTCTGGCTGTCGTAGCCCACCGCCCGGGCCACCTCCGCCACGCTCCAGCCGGTCTCCCGTAGCAGCTGGGCGGCCCGCTCCATGCGGTGCGCCTTGATGTGGGCCGCGATGGACACGCCGTATACCTCTTTAAAAGTGTTTTTCAGGGTGGTGGGGTTCATATGGTACTGCCGGGACAGCTCCTCGATGGTGGTCTTCCGGTCCAGCTGGGCCAGCAGCTGGTCATGGACCCGGCGGACCAGCTCCACCTGTTCCGCCCGGTACTCCTCCACCTGGTTCAGCGGGACCAGCCGCGCCGGAGGGGGCGGCTCCAGCGCCGCCTGACGGGGGCAGGCAATCTCCATCACCTGCTCGGTCATCTGGTGCAGCAGGCGGCTCTCCCCGGTGTCCGCCGCCCGGTAGTAGACCTCCTTACCCACCCGGCGGCTGCAAATCAGCCCACCGCTTTTCAGCGCCTTCAGGTGGTGGGACACCGCCGGGCTGGACATGCCCATCAGGGCGGAGAGATTCACCACGCACTCCTCACAGTGGCACAGCAGCCAGAACACCCGGATCCGGGTGGGGTCCCCCAGCTGGCGGAAAACCTCCGCCACCCGCTGAAACCGCTCAATGTCCCCCAGCCGGGCCCGGAGCGCCGCCGGCTCCGTCCCGTGGCTGTGGGGCAGCTTCAGGTCGTCCACACCGTTGCCCCCCCTTTCGCTCGTTTGGAAATACTTTTCGCCCGTTTGGCAGAGAGACCACTCAGGGCGTTGACTTGCGTCTCCGGCCGTATTATACTACGGACGCAATGATTAAACAAGTGCTTAATCATAAAATTCTTGCCGAAAAAGGAAAGGAGCGCGTTTTTTATGAAAAAGACCTATAAGATCGAGGTAGACTGTGCCAACTGTGCCAATCTGATGGAGGAGGCCGCCCGGAAGACCGCCGGCGTTCAGAGCGCCGTGGTCAACTTCATGACACAGAAGCTGATTGTGGAGTTTGCCGAGGGCCAGGAGCCCGGAGCGGTGATGGCTGCGGTGCAGAAGGCCTGCAAAAAGGTGGAGCCCGACTGCGAGATTTTCCTCTAAGGGGGTGGCGTTCCCATGCAGGACGTGATAATTACCGCGCTGCTGGCCGCCGTGACGGCGGCGGCCGGGCTGTTCCTCCTTCTGGCGGGGCGGGGGAAGGGCGGGATGACCGGAAATCAGAAGAAGATGATGGTGCGTATCTTCCTCTCCGCCCTGCTGCTGTTCGGTCTCCAGTTCCTGCCGGCGGAGGCCTTCAACCGGCTGGACAGCCTGCTTTTCCCCTCCGCCGGCCGGCTGGCCCGGTTCGCCTGCTACCTGCTGGACTACCTCCTCATCGGCCACGACATCCTGCGCAAGGCGGCGCGGGGGGTCCGCAACCGGCAGGTCTTTGACGAAAACTTCCTGATGGCGGTGGCCACGGTGGGGGCTATGGCCCTGGCCATCTATGAGAACGGGGAGTATCTGGAGGCCATCGCCGTGATGCTGTTCTACCAGATCGGTGAGTGGTTCCAGAGCTACGCCGTGGGCCGGAGCCGCCGGAACATCAGCGAGCTGATGGACATTCGCCCCGACTACGCCAACGTGGAGCGGGAGGGCCGGCTGGAGCAGGTGGACCCGGACGAGGTGGCGGTGGGCGCTGTGATTGTGGTCCGCCCCGGGGAGAAGGTGCCCATCGACGGGGTGGTGCTGGAGGGCAGCTCCAGCCTGAACACCAGCGCCCTCACCGGCGAGAGCCTGCCCCGGGAGGCCGGCCCGGGGGACGAGGTCATCAGCGGCTGTATCTCCATGACGGGGGTGCTGAAGGTCCGCACCACCCGGGCCTTCGGGGAGTCCACCGTGTCTAAAATTCTGGACCTGGTGGAAAATGCCAGCTCCCGAAAGTCCCGGTCGGAGGATTTTATCTCCCGGTTCGCCCGCATCTACACCCCCGCCGTCTGCTACAGCGCCCTGGCCCTGGCCCTCCTGCCCCCTCTTGTCCGTATGCTGGGGCTGGGCCTGGCCCCGGAATGGGGGACCTGGCTCTACCGGGCGCTCACCTTCCTGGTAATCAGCTGCCCCTGCGCCCTGGTTATCAGTATCCCCCTCAGCTTCTTCGCCGGCATCGGCGGGGCCAGCCAGGTGGGTGTGCTCATCAAGGGCTCCAACTACCTGGAGACCCTCTCCCAGACCAAAACGGTGGTTTTCGACAAGACGGGCACCCTGACCCAGGGGGTCTTTGAGGTGAGCGGCATCCACCACGCCGCCCTGGCGGAGGAGAAGCTGCTGGAGTACGCCGCCCTGGCGGAGAGCGCCTCCTCCCACCCCATCAGCAAGAGCTTGCAGCGGGCCTGGGGGAAGGAGATCGACCGGAGCCGGGTGACCGATATCCAGGAGCAGAGCGGCTGCGGCGTCACCGCCCGGGTGGACGGGGCGGCGGTGGCCGCCGGCAATGATAAGCTGATGCGCCGCCTGGGCATCCACTGCCCGGAATGCCACCAGGCCGGCACCATCGTCCATCTGGCGGTGGATGGGGCCTACGCGGGGCACATTGTGGTCTCCGACGTGGTAAAGCCCGGCTCCAAGCAGGCCATTTCCGCCCTGCGGTCCGCCGGTGTGGATAAGACGGTTATGCTCACCGGGGACGCAAGGGCGGTGGCGGAGCAGGTGGCCTCCGGCCTGGGCATTGACCAGGTATTCAGTGAGCTGCTCCCGGCGGACAAGGTGTCCCAGGTGGAGAAGTTGCTGGAAGCGCGGTCCGGCAAAGGAAAGCTGGCCTTTGTGGGCGACGGCATCAACGACGCCCCGGTGCTGTCCCGGGCGGACATCGGCATCGCCATGGGGGCCATGGGCTCCGACGCGGCCATCGAAGCGGCGGATATCGTACTCATGGACGACGACCCCCGGAAAATTGCCAAGGCCATCCAGATTTCCCGGAAGTGTCTGGGCATCGTCTATCAGAATATCGTCATGGCCCTGGGGGTGAAGTCCGCCTGCCTGATTCTGGGGGCGGTGGGCATCGCCAACATGTACCTGGCCATCTTTGCCGACGTAGGCGTTATGGTTCTGGCGGTGCTCAACGCCATCCGGTGCCTGTTTGTGAGCAAGGGATGAAAAAATGCACGTCTGTTTTGCAGACGTGCGTTTTTTTAAAGGAAGTCGGGAGGTTTCCCGAACAGCGGGCCGCCCAGGGGGCAATGTCATTAAATTAAGGACTTCCTGCACCTGAAAAAAGCACCCATCACCTTTTACATTTTCAAAAGGTGGTGGGCGCTTTTTCATGGCCCTTATGTTGTTAAAACGTCGAAAGCCGCCCGGCTTTACTTCCCCATAGACCGGTGCAGGAAGGTGACAATCTGCCCGCGGGTACAGGTAGCGGCGGGAGAGAAGTTATCGCCGCCTGTTCCGCTGGTGATTTTGTTCTCTACAGCCCACGCCACAGCTTGTGCGTAGTCAGAGTTGGCGGGAACATCGTTAAACTTTCCATTGTAGGAAGCCGCCGGACTTCCAGCCGCTTTCCACATATATTCCATCGTCATGGCGCGGGTACAGTCTGTATTTGCTCCAAAGGTGGAACCGGACTGAACCGCCCCCTGTGAAGTAGACAGATGAAAAAAAGAAAATTAGGTCACGAGGGTCTGGTTCCTGAAAGCAAGGGGAGCCAGGCCCTTTAACTTAGCTTGA
>CAJUFJ010000069.1 GCA_910585815.1 uncultured Oscillospiraceae bacterium
GTGCCGTTGTAGGCGGAGATGGCCGCGCCGTAGGAGCTGGCCAGCAGCTGGGCCTCCTCAGAGCCGAAGAACTTGATTACGTCCAGGGCGATATCCCGGGTCTTGCCGTGGGCGGCGGTGGAGTAGCACAGGCCGTTGGAGATGGTGGCCCGGCCGTCGCCGCTGACGGGGTCGGGGCACTTAGGCATGGGGGCGATATCCCACTTGCCGTCCATGTTGGGGAAGTTGATGCACTTGTTCATCAGCTCCCAGTTGCCCTCTACGTACATGGAGCCCACCTCAGAGAAGAAGGCGGTGCCGGGGGCGGTCTCGGCGAAGTATGTCTGCTTGGGGCACCAGTCGTTGTCCTGCATGCCCACGTAGAACTCCATGCCCTTCTTGGTGCCGGGCTGGTCAAAGCCGGCTTTGGTCTTGTCCTCGGTGAGGATGCAGCCACCGGCCTGGTAGACAAAGCTCCAGTAGCCCATCTGGTCGTCGTTGTAGGCCATGAAGCCGTATTTGCCGGTCTTGTCATAAATCTGGGCGGAGGCGGCGGTCAGGTCGTCCCAGGTCCAGTTCTCGTCGGGGTAGGCCACCCCGGCGGCGTCAAACATCTCCTTGTTATACACCAGGAAGATGTTGTCCTTGTCCTTGGGCACGCCGTACATCCGGCCGTTGCTGCCCTGGGCGTTGCCGATGGAAATTTCAGAGAAATGATTCTGGTAGTAGTCGGCCTCCACGTCGTTGTAGAGGTCGGTGACGTCGGCCAGCATGCCAAAGTCGGAGTAGTACAAAATCTGGTTGGTGTGCATCCAGAAGATGTCCGGCATGGTGTTGGACTCGGCGGCGGCCTCCAGCTTGGTCCAGTACTCGTTCCAGCTGGTCACCTGCACCTCGATGACCACATCGGGGTTTTTGGCGGTGTAGGCGTCGCAGATGGCCTGCATACTGTCGCGCTGGGCCACGTCCCAGATCTGGAATTTGAGACGGGTCTTGCCATCTGACGCGCCACACCCGGACAGGGACAGCAACAGCGTTATGGCCAAGACCAGGGATGCGATGCGGGGTATCTTTTTCATAACTCCACTCCTCTTACGCTTTTGTCGCACTTCAGAACGTACGCAACTCTGGAGAAATAATAATACCGCTTCCGCCCCGGTGTAAATAGACTGGATTTTTTGAAATATACCCAAATGTTAGAAAAGCGATGTTAGGTATGGCTTCGCCCAACATCTTGGTATATTTCTGAAAATTTCATTGAATATGCACAGCTGCAAGGGTTTTGGTTTGTGCAAAACGTAAATTTTTGGATGGAAGGGCGGAAAAAACAAAATCAGGATAAAAAAATATGCCTCTATGTGTTGTCTGAGGCGGGCCGGGCGCGATTTCTCTCCCGGCGGCCGGAAGTATCTCTTGCGCGGCGGGTGCGGCTGTGATATAGTACTCAAAACTGAGGTCCGGTCTGGACTGCAATGATATGGGAGGAAGCGAGATGGCGAAAAAAAATTCTGTATTCAGCCGCCGGCTGGAGCGGCACCTGGACGAGCTGAAATGGCTGTATCAGGAGCTGTATCACGACGAACATTCCTTCAGCTACTTTTTGGAGATGCTGGAGCGGAGCTGGGGCGAGCGCAAGAGGCCCCTCCGGGACCAGGACGCCCGCCGGGAGGCCGACCCGGACTGGTACCGCCGCCGGGACCTGCTGGGGATGATGCTCTATGTAGACGCCTTTGCCGGGAATCTGAAGGGGGTAAAGGGCAGGCTGCCCTACCTTCAGGAGTGCGGGGTGAACTACCTCCACCTTATGCCCCTGCTCCAGTCACCCAAGGGGCGCAGCGACGGGGGCTACGCCGTCTCCGACTTCCGCACCGTCCAGCCCGAGCTGGGCAGTATGGAGGACCTGGAGGACCTGGCCGACGCCTGCCGGAAGGCGGGAATCAGCCTGTGCCTGGACTTTGTGATGAACCACACCAGCGAGGACCACGCCTGGGCTCAAAAGGCCAGGGCAGGGGAGCCGGGCTATCGGGAGCGGTATTTCTTCTACGACAGCTGGGATATCCCCCGGGAGTTTGAAAAGACCGTGCCCCAGGTGTTCCCCACCACCGCCCCGGGCAGCTTCACCCAGCTGGACAACGGGCAGATTGTCATGACCAACTTCTACCCCTACCAGTGGGACCTGAACTATGCCAACCCCATGGTCTTTAACGACATGACGGAACATCTCCTTTTTCTGGCCAACCGGGGGCTGGACGTGATCCGTCTGGACGCCATCCCCTACATATGGAAGGAGCTGGGGACAAACTGCCGCAACCTGCCCCAGGTCCACACCCTGGCCCGGATGCTGCGCATGGTGTGTGAAATCGTCTGCCCCAGCGTGCTGCTGCTGGGGGAGGTGGTGATGGAGCCGGCCAAGGTGGCCCCCTACTTCGGCACCCCGGAAAAGCCCGAGTGCCACATGCTCTATAACGTGACCACCATGGCCACCACCTGGCACACCCTGGCCACCGGGGACGCCTCCCTGCTGAAGCGGCAGATGGAGGCGGTGTGCGCCCTGCCCAAGGACTTCCTGTTCCTGAACTACCTGCGCTGCCACGACGACATCGGCTGGGGACTGGACTACCCCTGGCTCCAGGAGCGGTTCCACATCTTTGAGGTGGCCCACAAGAAGTACCTGAACGACTGGTTTACCAGCCGCTGGCCGGGCAGTCCCGCCCGGGGCGAGCTGTACAACGACGACCCCCGCCTGGGGGATGCCCGGCTGTGCGGCACCACCGCCTCCCTGTGCGGGGTGGAGGCCGCCGACTTTGAGGGCGATCCCTTCAAGCTGGAGCGGGCGGTGTCCTGCGATGTGACCCTCCACGCCTGGATGCTGTCTCAGAGCGGCATCCCGGTGATCTACAGCGGGGACGAGGTGGGCCGCTTTAACGACTACACCTACCACGACGACCCGGACCGGCGGGAGGACAGCCGCTATCTCCACCGGGGGGCCTTCCAGTGGGGGCTGGCGGAGCTGCGCCGGGAGCCGGGCACCTATCAGGAGAAGCTGTTCCAGGGCCTGCGGCGGCTGGAGACCCTCCGGGCCGGGGAGCCCTGCTTCGACGCCGGGGCCGACGTCCGGGTGGAGGACAGCGGCGACAGCCGTGTGCTGGCCCTGTGCCGCCGGTTAGGGGACCGGGAGCTGGTCTGCCTGTTCAATTTCAGCAGCCAGTTTGTCCACGCGGGAGTGGACCGGGCCGGGGGCTACACCGAGCTGATGTACGGCACAAAATATGACAGTATCCGCTCCATCGAGCTGTGGCCCAACGGCTTTGCCTGGCTGCTGCGGGACGAGGGGGCGCAGGAGGCGTAACCGGACCGCCGGGGGCGCCGGCCAGGGGCCGGCGCCCCCGGTTTGGCTTTCTTTTGTTAAGAAAGTGTATAGATGATTTTATTCTTGTTCAACCTTTGCCGGGCGGCCTTGACTTTGCCGGAGAGGTTGCTATAATGTGGAAGGAATGAGGGCGTCAGAGGGACGCCCGACAGTTGTTGATAGAGAAGGGATGTTATGAAGCAACATAAAAAAGCCCTGGCGCTGTGGATAGGGTCGGTGCTGGTCCTGCTGGTGGGGGCGCTGCTGGCCGGATCGCCCGGCCGGACCGAAACCGTGCAGGAGGCCATGCGGGATGCGGTGCTCCACAGCGTCAACCGAATCAGCCTGCTGGGCCTGAAAACGGTAAACCCCGGGATGATCTCCGCCTTTGTGGTCACCGTGGCCCTGCTCCTTGCCGCCGCCCTGATCCGCGTTTTTGTCATCCCCAGGTTCCGGTATGTGCCGGGAAAATTCCAGCTGGTGCTGGAGGAGGCGGTGGGCCTGTTTGACCGCATGTCCCGGGGAGACAGCCCCCACCGCTGCAAGTTTTTGGGGGCCTACATCTTCGCCGCCGGGGCCTACATCTTTGTGGGCACCCTGTTCGAGCTGCTGGGCATCCAGGCCGTCACGGTCCACGGGCACTCAATCACCCTGCCCGCGCCCCTGTCCGACGTAAACGCCGCCATCGCCCTGGGCACCCTGTCCTATCTGGTGATCCTCTCCGGCGGCATCGCCGGCAGCGGGGTGAAGGGGGTGGGCAAAACGCTGAAGGAGTTTTCCCTGCCCATCTCCATGAGCTTCCGTCTGTTCGGCGCGCTGCTCAGCGGCCTGCTGGTGACCGAGCTGGTATATTACTATATCAGCCTCAGCTTTGTCCTACCCGTGCTGGTGGGCGTGCTGTTCACCCTGCTCCACGCCCTGGTGCAGACCTACGTGCTCACCATGCTGGTGTCCATGTACTACGGGGAGGTATCCGAGCCGGGCGAGCCCAAACCGAAAAAAATTCACACCGCGCAGACATAATTTGAGGGGGTTTTTATGATGAAGCATGTTCTGAAAAAAATTCTGGTACTGGGCGGGGTCCTGGTGCTGAGCCTGGCCCTGATGGCACCCGTCCTGGCCGCTCCCGAGGCGCCCGCCGGGGACGAGCCCGCCGCCGTGGCTGAGAGCCAGGCGGACAACACCGTCGGCCTGAAGTCCATCGCCGTGGCCCTGGCCATCGGAATCGCCGCCGGCGGCGGCGGCATCGGCATGGGTCTGGCCACCGCCAAGTCGGCGGAGGGCATCTCCCGCCAGCCCGAGGCGGAGGGCAAGATCCGCACCATGATGATGCTGGGTCTGGTCTTTATCGAAACGGCCATCATCTATGCCCTGCTGGTGGTTATCCTGATTATCTTCGTATTGTAAGGCAGGTGGAAGAAATGCCCTTGAATATTGACCTGCAGCAGATTCTGCTGCATTGGATGAACCTGGCCATCCTCACCGGCGGGCTGTATTTTCTCCTGTACAAGCCTGTGAAGGGATTTATGTCCAAGCGGGAGGAGCACTACCGCAGTCTGGACGAGGAGGCCGCCGCCAAGCTGGCGGAGGCGGAGCGGATCAAGGCGGAGTGCCAGAACAAGCTGGAGGAGGCCGACGAGGAGATTCGTCAGGAGCGGGCGAAGGCCCAGCAGTCCATCCAGCAGTCCACCGAGGACCAGCTGGCCCAGGCCCGGGAGCAGGCCCGGCAGATCGTGTCCCACGCCCAGACGGAGGCGGAGCACAGCCGGGAGCGCATCCTGCGGGAGTCCCAGCGGGAGCTGCGGAAGCTGGCCGCCCAGGCCACCAAAAAGCTGGCCTTCCACGCCGATCCCTTCGACCAGTTCTTAGACCTGGCGGAGGAGGGGGAAGAATATGAGGAGTGACAGAAGCCGCCTGACAGCCGAGCTGCGCAGCGCCAAGGAGCCAAATCAGGAGCAGCTGCGCCGGTTTGCCGAATTTCTTGCCCAGAAATACAGGCGCAAGGTGCCGCTGCACTGGGAGCAGGACGAGTCCCTGCGCTCCGGCTTCCGCCTTCAGGTGGGCTCCGACGTCTACGACTGGAGCCTGGAGGGCCGCATTCGCCAGTTCCAGGACTATCTGCGCCAGATTCAGCCGGGGCAGGAGGAGCTGGTGCCTCTGATGCGCCAGGCCGTGGACGAGTGGAGCCTGGCCGTGGTGCCCGAGGAGATCGGCAAGGTGCTGACGGTAGACAGCGAGATCGCCACCGTCAGCGGCCTGGAGCACGCCCAGTACGGCGAAATACTGCTCTTTACCTCTGGCATCAAGGGCATGGTCCAGGACCTGCGCCGGGGCGAGGTGAGCTGCATCATCTTCGGCGACGCCGAGGAGATCAGCGCGGGCAGCATTGTCCGCCGCACCAAGAAGACCGCCGGCATGCTGGTGGGCGAGGACTATCTGGGCCGGGTGGTGGACGCTTTGGGTGTCCCCGTGGACGGCAAGGGCCGAATCCAGGCGGAGGGCCGCCGGCCCATCGAGGCCCCGGCCCCCGGCATTCTGGACCGCCAGCCGGTCAACACGCCCATGGAGACCGGCCTGCTGGCCATCGACTCCATGTTTCCCATCGGCCGGGGCCAGCGTGAGCTGATTATCGGCGACCGCCAGACCGGCAAGACGGCCATCGCCCTGGATACCATCCTGAACCAGAAGGGGAAGGACGTGGTGTGCATCTACGTGGCCATTGGCCAGAAGACCAGCTCCATCGCCCAGATGGTGGAAAACCTCTCCCGGCGGGGGGCCATGGAGTACACCACCATAATCAGCGCCCCGGCGGGGGCGTCGGCCGCCATGCAGTACATCGCCCCCTACGCCGGCTGCGCCCTGGGGGAGCACTTCATGTATGACGGCCGGGATGTGCTCATTATCTACGACGATCTGTCCAAGCACGCGGTGGCCTATCGGGCACTGTCCCTGCTCATGGGCCGGTCTCCCGGCCGCGAGGCTTACCCCGGCGACGTATTCTACCTCCACTCCCGGCTGCTGGAGCGGGCCGCCCACCTCAGCGACGAGCTGGGAGGGGGCAGCATGACCGCCCTGCCCATCGCCGAGACCCAGGCGGGGGACGTGTCCGCCTATATCCCCACCAACATCATCTCCATCACCGACGGGCAGATCTTCCTGGAGGGCGACCTGTTCTTCTCCGGCCAGCGGCCCGCCGTCAACGTGGGCCTGTCGGTGTCCCGGGTGGGCGGCGATGCCCAGACCAAGGCCATGAAGAAGGCCGCGGGTACCCTGCGCCTGGAGCTGGCCCAATACCGGGAGATGGAGGTGTTCACCCAGTTCTCCAGCGATCTGGACGAGGCCACCAAGCGCCAACTGGTCTACGGTCAGGGGCTGATGCGGCTGCTGCGGCAACCCCAGTACGCCCCTCTGGCCCAGCATCAGCAGGTAATTCTGCTGGTGTCCGCCCTGGGCCATGTGATGCAGGATATCCCGCTGGACGACATCGACCTGTTTGAGGAAAAGCTGCTGGCCGCTCTGGAGGAAAACGCCCCGGACCTGTGCCGGCGCCTGGACATGACCGGCCAGCTGAGCCAGGACGACCGGGAGGAGATTCTCCACCTGGCCCATGAGTTCCTGGAGGAGTATCAGGCGGCTGGAAAGCGCGGTGGCTGAGATGGCGGGAACAAAGGAGATTAAGACCCGGATCCAGAGCGTGCAGGAGACCAAGAAGATTACCAGCGCCATGTATCTGATCGCCTCCACCAAGCTGCGCCGGGCCCGGCAGGAGCTGGAGCACACCCGCCCCTATTTTGAGGCCCTGCGGGGAGAGATCAAGAGCATTTTCCGCACCGCCAGCGATGTGGACAGCCGCTATTTTTATCCTGTAGGCAACGACACCCCCCGGGAGGGGACCTACGGCTGCCTGGTCATCACCGCCGACAAGGGTCTGGCCGGGTCCTACAACCAGAACGCCATCCGCCAGGCCCAGGAGCTGCTGGAGTGGCACCCGGACACCAAGCTGTTTGTGGTGGGGGAGTACGGCCGGCGCTTTTTCGCCCAGCGGAACATCCCCATCGAGCGCAGCTTTCTGTACACCGCCCAGAACCCCACCATGGCCCGGGCCCGGGAGATCAGCGCCCTGCTGCTGGACGGCTTCCACCGGGGAGAGCTGAAGGAAATTTTTGTAATCTACACCGACATGGAGAGTGCCATGTCTTTCCAGGCCAGGTCCGCCCGGGTGCTGCCCTTCCACCGGACCTACTTCGACACCCTGGACGGGGAGCGGGTGGCGGCGGAGCCCTTTGAGTTTCTTCCCAACGCAAATTCAGTGCTGGACAGTATGATCCCCAGCTATGTGTCCGGCTTTATCTACAGTGCCCTGATCGACAGCTTCTGCTGCGAGCAGAACGCCCGCATGACGGCCATGGACAGCGCCAACCAGAACGCTGAGGAACTGCTGGGGGAGCTGTCCCTCCGGTATAACCGGGTGCGCCAGTCGGCCATCACCCAGGAGATCACCGAGGTCTCCGCCGGGGCCAGGGCCCAGCGGCAGAGGAAGGATAGGTGACGGATTTGGAAAGAGGTATTATCGCACAGATCTCCGGCCCCGTTGTGGACGTGGAGATTGAGGAGGGTGAGCTGCCCAAGCTGCGGGAGGAGCTCACGGTTGAAATTGACGGCTCCTTGCGGGTGATGGAGGTGGCCCAGCACGTGGGCCGGGGCACAGTGCGGTGCATCATGCTGTCCCCCAGCGAGGGCCTGGCCCGGGGGCTGGCCGTGGATATCCCCGGCCACACCATTCAGGTGCCGGTGGGTCAGGCGGTTCTGGGCCGGATGTTCAACGTGCTTGGCCAGCCCATCGACGGGGGCGGCCCCCTGCCCGAGGGCACCCCGGTCCAGCCCATCTACCGCAAGCCCCCCAGCTTTGAGGAGCAGAGCCCGGCGGTGGAGATTCTGGAGACGGGCATCAAAGTGATTGACCTGCTGGAGCCCTACCCCCGCGGGGGCAAGATCGGCCTGTTCGGCGGCGCCGGCGTGGGCAAGACGGTGCTGATTCAGGAGCTGATCCATAACGTGGCCATGGAACACGGTGGCTACTCCATCTTCACCGGCGTGGGCGAGCGCAGCCGTGAGGGCAACGACCTGTGGCGGGAGATGGGGGAGAGCGGCGTGTCGGGTAAGACCGCCCTGGTCTTCGGCCAGATGAACGAGTCCCCCGGCGTGCGTATGCGGGTGGCCCTGTCGGGCCTGACCATGGCGGAGCACTTCCGGGATGTGGAGCACAAGGATGTGCTGCTGTTTATTGACAACATCTTCCGCTTCGTCCAGGCGGGCAGCGAGGTGTCCACCCTGCTGGGGCGGATGCCCTCCGCCGTGGGCTACCAGCCCACCCTGGCCAACGAGATGGGCGAGCTTCAGGAGCGCATCGCCTCCACTAAGGCTGGTTCCGTCACCTCGGTGCAGGCGGTGTACGTCCCCGCCGACGACCTCACCGACCCGGCCACCGCCACCACCTTCGCCCATCTGGACGCTACCACGGTGCTCAGCCGCCGCATCTCGGAGCAGGGCATCTACCCGGCGGTGGACCCCCTGGAGTCCTCCTCCCGCATCCTGGAGGCTGACGTGGTGGGCGAGAAGCACTACCGCACCGCCCGAAAGGTGCAGGAGATTTTGCAGAAGTACCGGGAGCTTCAGGACATCATCGCCATCCTGGGTATGGATGAGCTGAGCGAGGAGGACCGGAAGACGGTGGCCCGGGCCCGGCGCATCCAGCGTTTCCTGGCCCAGCCCACTCACGTGGCGGAAAAATTCACCGGTCTGCCCGGGGTGTATGTCCCCCTGCGGGACACCCTGGAGAGCTTCGACGCCATCGTCTCCGGCAGTCTGGACCAGTACCCGGAGGGCGCCTTCTACAACGTGGGCACCTGGCGGGACGTGGTGGAGAAGGCCAAAAAGATGGAAGCGGGTGAGGTGTGATGGACACCTTTCAGGTACACATCCTGGCCGCGGACAAGACCTTTTACGAGGGGCCCTGCGTAAGCTTGGTGGTCCCTACCACCGATGGGGAGCGGGGCATTCTGGCTCACCACAGCAGCATGATCGCCGCCATCCAGCCCGGCACCCTGCGCTATCAGGTGCCCGGGGAGGAGCCCCGGCTGGCCGCCATCTCTCCGGGGATGGTGAAGGTGGAGGACAATGACGTGCTGGTGCTGGTGGACTCGGCCGAGCGGCCGGAGGAGATCGACGAGGCCCGGGCCCAGCGGGAGATTGAGGAGGCCCGGGAGGCGCTACTCCAGCAGCGGAGCCGCCAGGAGCACCAGATTGCCCAGGCCACCCTGGCCCGGGCGCTGAACCGCCTGCGGGTAAAGAACATGGGGATCGGCAGATAAGGAGGGACTATGGAGGGCGGTATGGACCGGTACGGCGGAGACATCCTCTATCATTACACCGACTTTCAGGCGGTGGACGGCATCCTGCGTCAGGCCCAGCTGCGGGTGAACAACGTGCTGCGGATGAACGACTCGGCGGAGATGCGCCACTTTATGGACCGGCTGTGCGCCGCCGTGGCCCAGCGCCTGGAGGAGGACGGGGACCGGGAGGGGGCCGGACAGGTCCGGCAGCGGTTCCGGGAGGAGCTGAAAAAGGAGTATTCCGCCTTTGCCGCCTGCTTCTCCTTCCACCGGGACGACGCCGCCCAGTGGGAGCGGTACGGCAACCGGGGCCGGGGGGTGTGCATCGCGTTCCGGCGGGAATATCTGGAAAAGATGGCCACAGGGGCCCTGTCCCTCCAGATGGTCTTCTACCGCAACGACATGGCCGGCCACCCCATGGTGGAGGAGTTCTGCCGGCTGCTCAAGGAGGGGGCCGACCTGTCCGGGGAGGAGGTCCGGCGGGCCATGTGCGAGGCCTGGGCCTGCTCGGTGTCCTATAAACACCCCTCCTTCCGTTCGGAGTACGAGATGCGGCTGGTGGTCTCCCCCTTCGATAAGGAGGATCTGGAGGTCCAGCCCTGCTACCATGTGTCCAAGGAGCGGATCAAGAAATACTACCCCCTGGACCTGAAGGCCATGTGCGGGAAGGCCGGCATCTGCCTGGAGGACCTGATTACCGAGCTTATCATCGGGCCGGACTCCACCCAGTCCGCGGCCATCTTTCAGGATTACCTGCGGGACAACGGCCTGGCCCGGCTGGCGGAGCGGGTGTCCCTGTCGGACTGCCCCCTGCGGGTGCCGATTTAATGGAGAAAAGGCAGCGCCCTGTGGCGCTGTCTTTCAGTTTTTCTTGACATTTCCCTTCTGCCGCCCTAAACTAGTAGCATACGAAAGAGGGAGGAAGAACCTATGGAACTCCAGCAGACGCAGACACAAAAATTGAGCCAGCGGCAGCTGTACAGCGTGGAGCTGCTGCGGCTGAGTACCCTGGAGCTGGAGGGCTACGTCCGAGAGCTGGCCCAGGAGAACCCTCTGGTGGAGCTGGAGGAGGCTCCGCCCCCGTCTCAGGGGGAAGGGAAGGATGACCTGCTGGCCCGTCTGCGCTGGCTGGAGGACAACGACCGGCAGAACTGGTTTTATCAGAAGTTCAGCGACGAAGAATTGGACCCCCTGACCCGGGTGGGCACCGGCGGAGGGCTGGAGGAGACCCTGGTGAGCTTCCTGTCCCGCCAGCTGGACCGGCTGCGGCTGGAGGAGAGCGCCGCCCGGCTGGTGCGCTACCTCATCTACTGCCTGGACGACGACGGCTACCTGCGCACCCCTCTGGCCGAGCTGTCCCGCCACGGGGCCATCCCCCTGCCCAGACTGGAGGAGGCGCTGGCCGTGCTGAAAACCCTGGAGCCGGCGGGTGTGGGGGCGGCGGAGCTGTGGGAGTGCCTGGCCCTCCAGCTGGAGCGCATCGGTGAGACAGGGCCCGCCCTGACCATCGTCCAGGACCACCTGGAGGCCCTGGCCAAGCGCCACGACCGGGCCATCGCCGCCAAATTGAACATCACCCCCGCCCAGGTGGAGGAGGCCCGGCGGACCATCCGGGAGCTGGACCCCCGGCCCGGGTCGGTTTTCCAGCGGACGGAACAGGTATTTTACATCCAGCCCGACCTTACGGTGGAGGAGCAGGAGGGCCGGCTCACCGTCAAATCCACCCGGGGGGAGCGGCCCCCCTTCCGGCTGAGCCGCTACTACCAGAAGCTGCTGAAGCAGTCGGAGGACAGGGAAGTGCGGGACTATCTCAACGAAAAGCTGCGCCAGGCGGAAAACGTGCTCTGGGCGGCGGACCAGCGGGGCAGCACCTTGCTGCGGTGCGCCCAGGTGATTGTGGAGCGGCAGAGCGATTTCTTCCGCTTCGGCCCGGAGGCCCTGCGCCCCCTGCGGATGGGGGAGGTGGCCCAGGAGCTGGGCCTCCACGAGTCCACCGTGAGCCGGGCGGTGCGGGAGAAATACCTCCAGTGCCCCCAGGGCCTCTACCCCCTCAGCTGGTTCTTTACCCGCTCCGCCGGGGCGGGGGAGGGGGTAAGCGGCACGGCGGCACGGAAGCTGCTGCTGCGGCTGATCGACGGGGAGGACAAGGCAAAGCCCCTGTCTGACCAGCAGCTGTCGGAGCACATGGCCCGGGAGGGCTGTCCCATCTCCCGGCGGACGGTGGCCAAATACCGGGAGGAGCTGGGCATCCCCAGTGCCTCAGGGCGAAAAAGCTGAATCATACCGGCGCGGAACAGAATGAATTCCGGGCCGGTTTTTATAATTCTCTCTTGAAATTGTCGGGCAGTTGTGCTACTCTGACTACGGAAAAGACTTTTGCAAAAGAGAGTTGATTAAGATGGAACCGACCATGAACACCGCCGTTCTGCGGCAGACCAACCGCCGACGGGTCCTCCAATACTTATACGACAGCGGCGAGCCGGCCACCAAGCAGGAGATCGCCGGGGAGCTGTCCCTCAGCCTGCCCACGGTAACGGGCAATCTGGCCGAGCTGCTGGAGGGGGGGCTGGTGTCCTGCTCCGGCACCCAGGAGTCCACCGGGGGGCGCAAGCCCCGGACCTACGCCCTGGAGCCCGGAGCCCGGGTGGCGGTGGGGATCACGGTCCAGCGGGGCGAGGTCCGTTTCCTGGCCATCGACATGCGGGCGCAGGAGCTGGGCTGCCGGGAGGCGCCCCTGGCCTTCTCCCACACCGCCGAGTACTATGAGCGGCTGTCCCTGTATCTGGAGGCCTTTCTGGACGACTTCCATCTGGACCGGAACCGGCTGCTGGGGGTGGGGATCACCCTCCCAGGCATCATCGACCAGACGGAGGGCAGGCTGGTAATGGCCCCCACCCTGGAACTGTGGGACGTCCCCCTGGAGGAGCTGTACCGCTATTTTTCCCGCTACCCGGTGTTCATCGAGAACGACGCCAACGCCAGCGGCTACGCCGAGCGGTGGATGGATAAGGGGCAGAACAATATGGTCTACGTGGCCCTGGAGCGGGGCATCGGCGGGGCCATCTTCTGGGGGGATAAGCAGTATACCGGCGACCACGGGCGCAGCGGCGAGTTCGGCCACCTGCGCATCGTTCCCAATGGCAGGCTGTGCCACTGTGGACGGCGGGGCTGTCTGGAGGCCTACTGCTCCATTTCCCGGCTCAGCGACGACCTGGGCCTCACCCTGGGGGAGTTTTTCTCCGCCCTGCGGGAGGGGGACCAGCAGGCCGCCGCCATTTGGGAGGAGTACCGGGACCATCTCACCGACGCCCTGGCCAACCTGCGCACCAACTTCGACTGCGATATCGTTCTGGGCGGCACCCTGGCCCCCTACCTGAAGGAGCTGCTGCCGGAGATTTGCTGGGAGCTGGGGGAGAAGACCCTGTTCGAGGGGGACAGCTTTTTCCTCCGCCTGGACCACTTCGGCCCCCACAGCGCCTGTGCCGGCACGGCCCTGCGGTTTATTGACGATTTTCTGCTCACCTTTTAAACCGGGAAAAGACCCCCGCAGGGCAGTGCCGTATGGATATCAGAAAAGCCAGTCAGGTTAGCCTGACTGGCTTTTTGGGATGTATTTGTTAGTCTTCTACGCTGGATTCTCAGTCTTCTCCGTAGTATTCTCCTTTTCGTGTTTTCATGCGGGCGTGCGGGGGGACACGGAATCCCCCCGCCACCGGACTGCGTCCGGCGGCCCTCCCTTTGGCAAGGGGGGCTTTTTGCGCTTACCTGTTAGTTTCCTGCTGTCAGGCGGGGCATTCCTTTTCGTCCTATCCTCGTCCCCTCCGCAGAGGGCAAGCCTCCTTTTGAAAGGAGGTGCCCCAGTTCGCA
>CAJUFJ010000070.1 GCA_910585815.1 uncultured Oscillospiraceae bacterium
CTGCTATCTCCTGCCGTGTCCGCCCCACCTTTCGCATTTTTATGATCTCTGTTTCTAATGCCTTGATATTTGTCCATTTCCGTTTCTCCATATAATTACCCCCTGATGTAGTACTCCTATTTTCCTATATCAGGGGGCTTTTGTCTATTGTCCACTTTTACTGGAGCAGTTCACCTCACTATAAGCTTTTTTTCCCCGGCTTAGCCGGGGGTTGCCTTTGATACTACCAATGCAGAAAACCGCTGGATATCCAGCAGTTTTCTCAGTCTGTCGAAAATACTTCAACAGACTTTTCCCCATTTTAGCGCATAGTGAATACCATGCTTTACAAAATCCTGCGTGCATGCAAGGAATTGATTTTTTCATCCGAATATCCCAGAACATTGTGGTAGATTTCCAGATCATTTTCTCCCACGCCGGGCGCAGCCCGAAATGTGACATCAGGGTGTTCCGACAGCTTAAAGGGCAATCCAATATATGGCACCTCACCCTGAAGTCCATGCACCTGCATCATCTGTAAAAAGCCCGCTTCCCACAAATGTTTATCCTGAATCAGGTCCTTTGGCGTCGCTACGATGGCGGAGGTGATATCCGCATTTTTAAACATGGCATCCAGTTCTTTTGCACTCATATCTTTTGCCCATTCCTGCAGGTGAGCCATCAGTTCCTCAGTGTGCTCAGTGCGTACAGCAGGGTCACGAAACCGTTCCTCATGGAGGAATGGGTCATTGTTTATGGACAAAAGCCGGTCATACATATTTCCAAGTCCGGCATGAAAATACACACAGCCATCCTGTACATATAAAAATCCAAAGGGCGCGGCGTCATCAATGCAGAAATCGCCGCCGTTAATATAGGCGTCTGCAATGGATTCATTTCGGACCATAGCTGAGCTTGCAAACATGGATACATCAATATATTGACCTTTTCCGGTCTTTTCCCGGTCCATAATGGCAAGCAGGGTAGCGACTGTGGCATACAACGCGGCCATATGGTCCTGCAGCGCGCCTTTGCTACGCTCCGCATGTCCGTTTTCCAGGCGGGTTATGCTGGACATAGCGGAAATCACGCCATCGAACGCCAGCATTTCCCTATATGGCCCGACCTGTCCGAATCCAGACACAGATACCATGATGATCCGTGGATTGATTCGGCGCACCTCCTCATAGGTCAGGCCCATCTTCTCCATGGTGCCCACCCGGAAGTTTTCCAGGAGGACGTCTGATTTGGCGATCAGCTCCCGCAAAATCTCCATTCCTTCAGGCTTTCTTACATCCAGAGATATGCTTTTCTTGTTGCGATTATAGGCGGGGAATGCCAGACTCACGCCGTCCTTCCAAGGGGCGCTGCGCCGCGTCACCTCTCCAATCCCCGGCTTTTCCACTTTAATAACCTCAGCGCCCATGTCCGCCAGCATCATGCCGCAAAATGGTCCCGCGATGTACCGCGCCAAATCGACTACGCGTATTCCGGCCAAAATATTACTCATCATTCTTCCCTCACAAATCAAAATATGTTGCTCTGCCCCTTGGGGAGCGGCCTTATTTGATACCCAAATGGCCCGCGATTACCATGCGCTGGACCTCCGAGGTGCCCTCATATATTTCCGTAATTTTTGCATCCCGCATCATGCGTTCAATGGGATAGTCCTTGATATATCCATATCCACCAAACATTTGCAGTGCCTTTATTGTTGTCTTCATTGCATGTTCCGAACAGAACAGCTTTGCCATGGCCGCCTCTTTGCCATATGGAAGCCCCTGCTCCTTCCGCATTGCGGCCTGATAGGTAAGCAGCCGCCCGGCCTCACAGCCCAGCGCCATATCTGCCAGCTGAAATTGGGTGTTCTGGAACTGACTAATCGCCTTCCCAAACTGGGTCCGGCCAGTTGTATAGTTTTTGGCCTCCTCCATAGCGCCCTCTGCAATGCCCAGCGCCTGGGCTGCAATTCCAATCCGTCCCCCATCCAGCGTCTGCATCGCAATTTTGAAGCCCTTGCCTTCCTGCCCCAGAAGGTTTTCTTTGGGAACCATACAGTCGGTAAATACAAGCTCCGCAGTCGGGGAGCCGTGGAGGCCCATCTTTTCCTCATGCTTTCCCACAGCGAAACCGGGGAAACTGCTCTCCACCAAAAAGGCAGAGATGCCCCTTGTCCCTTTACTTTTATCCGTCATGGCAAAGACAATGATCACATCGGCCACATAGCCATTGGTGATAAATATTTTGGACCCGTTGAGAACGTAGTAATCTCCCTCCAGCCGGGCCTCTGTCTGGCATTTGGACGCATCGGAGCCTGCGTTTGGCTCCGTAAGGGCGAACGCGCCCACCTTTCGCCCTTTGGTCAGCATGGACAAGTATTTTTCCTTCTGCTCCTGTGTGCCATGTTCCACAATCGGGGCACAGCACAGGCCGTTGTGTGTTGCCACAATATCGCCGGTGGAGGCGCACTGCTTAGACAGCTCCTCAATCACAATCGCCGCAGCCATTGCGTCCGCCCCTGAACCTCCGTATTTTTTGGGCACATCTACACCCATTACCCCAAGCTGAAACAGCTTTTCAATGGTCTCCTTGGGATATTCACAGCTTGCGTCGGTATATGCCGCAATGGGCTTTACCTCCCGCTCTGTAAACTCCATCATCATTTTACGCAGCAACTGATGTTCCCGGCTGAAATTGAAATCCATATCCTCACTCCTCTTTCGCTGTATGCTTATCCGACTGAATACCGGCCACCCGTCTGGCCAGCTCCTTTTTCGCCGCAATGTTCCCCTGTCTGGCAATCATTACCCGCTGCGCTTGGGGTGAACCGGCCCCGTGGAGGGATTCCGTACGGTAACCCACCGCCGCAGAGCCCAAACAGATATTTTCCAGGAACCGCATAACCTTCTGGCGGTCCTCTGTGGAAACGCCCTTGCGGCCGGCAAAATATTTGGTACAAATTTCTCCTATGGTCTCGCCGCCCCTGCCTGCCACAGTATCCGAGTTAAAATCCTGTTCCCCAGGCATGGTTACCATCAATCCCCCGGCGATATCCTCCGCGAGGCGCACAATTTCATAGGGGAAACGGGTCACATTCTGTTTGCAGACATTGGCCAGAAGCAGATCGATTTGATAATTGCCCGCCTTGGTGGGGCAGCCCTCGCAGGAGCAGGCAATTCCACAGGAGTACATGGTCTCGTTCAGGTGGGTCATCTCAATCAGCTTATCTTTAATATGGGACGCCTTTTCAACGCCATTGTACTCCGCAGCCAGGGCAGCGGCCCATAGATCATATAGAGACCCTCCATGTTGGTGGAAGCTCTTTTTCTATTCAGATATCCGCTCAACAAAAAATCGGACAGGAGCGTATATGCTCCTGTCCAATTTGTTATCCTTTTTGCTCTCCATTTTTCAAAAACAGCTTCATCATGTGGGTCAGCTCTGTCAACACCCGTTTCATCGGGTGGTCCCGGCGAAAGATTGCGGAAACGGTGTAGGGCAGAAATTCTTCCCGGAAGTGCAGAATTTTCAGGCAGGGAAACTGGGGCAGGAAGGCATCGCTGAAATAGCTGTTTATGGTGATTCCAATGCAGCCATCTGACTGACAGGCCTCATACATATACAGGGTATCGCTGACACGGAGAATCTCGGCCGGCTGGCAGTGGGCACCCTCGCACTACGCCAGAAAAATCTGGTAGACAAAGGGATTGGCCGAAAAGGCCACCCGCTCCCCTTTCAGGTCGGACAGCTCCACAAAATCCCTGTCGTACAGCGGGTGGCCCTCAGGCACAATGAGGACCCGCTCCCAGGTTTTCAGCGGAAATTGCAGATATCCCTCCTCCGCGTTGTAATCCGAGAGGGTGAGAAAATCCAGGTCCTGATCCTTCAGCCGCGCCAGGCCGTCGATATACTGGGTCTCCCTGGCCTGGACCAATACCTGGGGGTATTTGCTCCCAAAGGCGGACCAGAGGCTTCTGGCATTGCTCGGGGAGAGATATCGAAAGCCGGCGGCCAGTCCGATGTTCAGCCGCTTGGAATCAGAGCGGATAAAGGCCTGAATATGCTGCTCCAGCGCCGTCATCTCCTTCAGCACCGGCTGGGATGAGCGGTAGAGCTCCGTCCCCAGCTCGGTGGGGCAGACCCCGCTTCTGCTCCGGGTAAACAGCGGCCGCCCAAATTCGTTTTCCAGAGCGCCCAGGATGCGGCACAGGGCCTGCTGGGAGATATACAGGGTTTCGGCCGCGCCGGAGATAGACCCCTTCTCATAAATTGTTGTGAAGTAGCTCAGCTGCTTAAAGGTCATAAACACACCTTCTTTATCCCGATAATGTGTTACTGCATTATACAACAAGATGTTGAGTTAGTAAAGAGAAAAAGTGTTTTTCAGCAAAAGCCCCTTCTGCTACAATGTTCCCATAGTCAAAATGACAACATTTCACAGGCACACAGACCCTATTTTGTAAAAGTTGAAGGAGGGCTCCCATGAAAATCACAGATATCACCTATGACTGTGTAGAAGTCCCGTTCCCTCGGGAATTCCACCCTACCTGGTATCCGGGCAGGATCGAGCGGGGACAGGTCATCTTTGTCACCCGGGTCCATACTGACGAGGGAATCACCGGCTACGCCTGTATGGAGGCTCCCCACGGTATTTTAAGCATTGTTCGGGACACAATGGAGTATGCCAAAACCATGGTGGTGGGGGACTCCCCCTTTGACATTGAGAAGCTCATGCTGAAGCTGCGCAACGTGGCCCGCATCGCCACTCGCCCCTGGGTCATTGAAAACGCCTGCTGGGACATCATCGGCAAGGCCGCCGGCCTGCCGGTGTATAAGCTGCTGGGGGCGGCCCGGGACCGCATCCCCGTCTACGCCGCCTGGGGCGAGATTCGGGAGGAGGCCCAGCGCCGTGAGGATGCCCAGCGCCTGGTGGAGATGGGCTTTAAGGCAGTTAAGCTTCGCTTCTCCAGTGAAAAAATGAAGGATGACATCGCCATCATCGAAAATGTCCGCAAGGCGGTGGGGGACAAGCTGGAGATTATGGTGGACGCCAACCAGGGCACCGCCTGCGAGCGCAACAACAACGGCTTCCCCCCGGTCTGGAGCTATGAGCGGGCCCGGGACACCGCCCGGGAGATGGAGCGGCTGGGCTGCACCTGGCTGGAGGAGCCCCTGTGGCGCTACGATTTCGACGGATTGGCCCGCCTGAATAACGAGGTGGATATCCCCATTGCCGGCGGCGAAATCAACATCGGCATCCCTGACTTTAAGCTCATGCTGGACAAGGGCTGCTACGATATCCTTCAGCCCAACTGCACCATGAGCACCGGCATCAGCTACATCCGCAAGATTGCCGCCCTGGCCGACAGCTACGGCAAGCTGGTCAACCCCCACGCCTATATTCCGGGCACTGGTGTGCTCCAGAGTATGCACCTGGTGGCCTCCTATACCAACTTCACCTGGCTGGAGTACCCCTGCGACCCCCCCACGCTGACCCCCCAGGCCTTCCAGGGCATTGTGAAGGAAAACTTCCTGGTGGAGGCCGACGGCTGTATCCCCATGCCCCAGAAGCCCGGCTTCGGCATCGAGATCGACGAGGAGCTGATCCGCAGATACAGCATACTCAAGGGCTGAGCAGCTGCCCGCTTCCCCGCATAAGCGGTTGACGATAGATGCCCCAGTTGTTCGCAAACCCCCGGATCGGGAAAATGAGGGAAAAGGAAAATACGAGGAGGTAACCTATGAACACATTGACACTTACGGTAGTAATCCTGGTCGTGTACATGGCAGCAATGCTGCTGATTGGCTACATGGGCCGCAACAAGTCGGAAAACTTCAAGGAATTCGTTACCGCCGCCAAGAAGGGCAGCCTGCTGATGGTCTGCGGCTCCTACATCGGCTCCCACATTGGCAACGGCGTGGTGGTAGGCGGTGCGGAAAACGGCGCCAATTACGCCCTGTCGGGCGTCTGGTTCGGCTTGGGCGCCTGCTTCAGCTATTTGGTCTTTGCCGTGGTCATGGCCAAGGTGCTTTACCGCTCCAACAGTCTGACTCTGTCCGAATGCCTGGATAAACGATACGGCGGCCGCTCCACCGGCACCATCTTCGCCGTTATCAACTGCGGCGCGGCCATCAGCATCATGGCCGGTCAGATCGTCGCCGGCCGGAATCTGTTCCAGTACCTGGGCATGAACCCCATCCTGGGCGCCTGCCTGGTGGCTGTCGCCGTCTTTATCTACGCCTCTATGTCCGGCCAGTGGGGCGTTATGATGACCGACGTAATTCAGGTTGGAGTTATTTTCTTCTGCACCATCATCTGCATGATTTACATGGTCGGCAACGGCGCTTTCGGAGTAATCTCCGCCTCTCTGCCCGCCGGCAGCTGGAGCCTGCTCAATATGGATCTTGAGACCATTGTCATGAACAGCGTCCCCTCCATGCTGTATGGCCTGGTGTCCTGCGCCTCCTTCCAGCGCAACATCTCTGCCAAGGATGAAAAGACCGCTGTTCAGTCCGCTGTATGGGGCGGTATCATCCTGATCCCCTATGTGTTCCTGCCCGTGCTCATCGGCATGTACGGCCGGGCTCTGTTCCCCGACGCTCCTGCCGGCAGCATCATCTTCCAGGTCATGCTGGAGGTCTTCCCGCCCATTATCGGCGCGCTGATGATCGCCTCTCTGATGGCCGCCATCATGTCCACCGTGGACTCCCAACTGATCTACGTCACCGCATCCATGACCAACGACATCTATCTCCAGTTCATCAACAAGAACCCCGACGAGAAGAAGCTGAACCGCCTGGCCCACGTTATCACTTTTGTGGTCGGCCTGTTCACCCTGTATGTGGCCATCGGCTCCACCGGCATCACCAAGATGCTCTCCTACGCCTACACCTTCCTGTGCGCCGGCACCCTGGTCATGTTTGTGGGCGGCGTCTACTGGAAGCGGGCCACCAGGCCCGGCGCCATCGCTGCCGCCGCCGTGGGCATGTTCTGCGTCTTCCTCAACCGCTTCTGTGGTGTCAACTTCCCCTATGCGTCTATCTTCCCCATTCTGCCCTCTCTGATTGCTTTTGTGGTGGTCAGTCTGTGCACCAAACCGGATAACGCCATTTCGTCCGCCGAGTAAACCGGCCCCTGCTCCGGGGAGACCGCCTAACCCGGTCTCCCCGGAGAAAAAGGAGAGACAGCTATGATTCTGAAGGAAATTTATCAGCGCACCAGCGTGCGCAGCTACACCGATCAGCCCGTCGAACGGGAGAAGATTCATGCCATGCTTCAGGCGGCCATGTCCGCCCCTTCCTCTGGCAACGAGCGGCCCTGGCACTTTGTGGTGCTGGAGCGGCCGGAGGACTTCCTTCCCATTACGGAAATTTCTCCCCATGTGGAGATGATGAAACAGGCCCAATGCGTCATCCTGGTCTGTGCCGACACCACCCAGAAAAAATACCGCTTTGACTTCTGGCCCCAGGACTGCTCTGCAGCTACAGAGAACCTGCTGCTGGAGGCCAAGCACCAGGGACTGGGCGCGGTGTGGTGCGGCATCTACCCTGATGAGGAGAAGGTGGCCGCCCTGCGGACCCTGTACGGCCTGCCGCCCTATGTGGAGGTGCTGGCCGCGGTGCCGGTGGGCTACCCCGCCCACGAGCGGCCGGTGAAAGACCGCTTCAAAGGGGAGCGGGTCCACATTGGCGCCTGGAACCGGGTGCTGAAGCCCGGCTCTACCTTCACCGCCCCGGAGTTTGCCGACGAAGGGTAACTTTAGGTAATTCCTGCCTACAAAGCAGTTTTACAATTGATTCCATTGATTTATGAAAGGATGTTTGCGCTATGAGTGAAGATGTATTGCTGTATGAGCGGGTGGGCAAGGTCGGAAAGGTGATTCTGAACCGCCCCAAGGTCCGCAACGCGCTGAACCGTGAGCTGGTGGAAGGCTTTGGAGACGCTATCCGCCGGGCCGACGCGGACCCCGAGACCAACGTAATTGTACTTTGCGCCGCGGGGGAAAAGGCTTTTACCGCCGGCTTTGATCTGAAGGAGAGCATCGAGGAGCCCATTGTGGACGTCCCCGCCCGCCGGGAGAACAGCCTTCTGGAGCTGAATAACTGGCGCTCCATCTGGGACGCCAAGAAACCTGTCATCGGCTCCGTCCAGGGCTACTGCATCGGCGGCGGCGTGTGGATGGCCTTCATGTGCGACCTGCTTATCGCCTCTGAGGACGCCAAGTTCGGCGAGCCTGAGCTGAAATACTCTTACATCAACGACGTGCTCATCGAGCCCTGGAAGATGACGATGAACCGGGTCAAGCAGCTGGCCTATCTGGGCGACTTTATGAGCGCCCAGGAGCTGAAGGAGGCCGGCGTGGTCAACTTCATCGTGCCCCTGGACCAGCTGGAGGAGGAGACCATGAAGCTGGCCAACCGCCTGGCAGAGCAGCCCGCCGAGTCCATCCGGATGCTGAAGTATGAGATCAACAAGACCTATGAGATTATGGGCATGCGCAACGCCATGGAGTTTGCCGCCGAAATGTTCAACCTGTGCCGGATTCATCAGGTGCAGGAGCAGTCTGAGTTCAACAAGATGGTCCAGGAAAAGGGCCTGAAGGCCGCTATGGCCTGGAAAGAGGCCCAGGACGGGAAAAAGTAAGGGCCTTGGGAGGAAGCAATATGCCACTTTGGAAGGAAGAATTTGAAAAGAAGTCCATCACAGCCCAGCAGGCGGCCGGCCTGATTAAAAGCGGCGACAGGATTATGACCGGCAACCGGGACTGCCGCGCCGTACTCCGCAGGGTGGCCGCCCGGACCGACCTGGAAAACGTGCTTTATTACGCGCCCATCATCAACTTTGTTCCGGACGCCGAGACAATAGGCGGTGGAATCCGCCCCGTCACCAGTTTTTTGAACAGCAGTTCCCATCAGCTGTTTTCCGAGGGGCGGCTGGACTTTATCCCCTCGGAGTACTGGCACTACAACAAAACCGCCGCAGTGGGCCTGCGCTGCAATGTGGCCTTTATCGAGGTGACGCGCCCCGACAAAAACGGCTACATGTCCATGGGCACCTGCACCGACTTTGTCCGCCAGGCCTGCCGGGAGGCCGACCTGGTGATTGCGGAGACCAATACCAATTTCCCCTTCATCTATGGCAGCAATGTGATCCACGTCAGCGAGGTGGATTACATAGTGGACGTCGACGCAGAAAACTATCTGATGGAGGGGCCCGGAGTGGACGAGGACAAGGAAAACGAGGCCGTCTACCGGGCCATCGGCGGCTTTCTGTCCGAGCTGATTCCCGACGAGGCCACCATTGAGGTGGGCCTGGGCCGGCTGAATGCGGCCTCGCTGATGCACCTGGCGCCCAAGCGGGACCTGGGGGTCCACACCGAGGTCTACGGCGACATTCTCATGCTGCTGACCCAGCGGGGCATCATCACCAACGCGAAAAAAACGGACCACCCCGGCAAGGCCGTCTTCACCCAGGTTGTGGGCACCAGGCCCCTGTTTGACTGGCTGGACCACAACCAGGGTGTGGAGCTGAACAGCTGTCAGGAGATTCTTAATCCGGGAAACATCTACCGCCAACACCGCATGACAGCCATCAACAATGCGGTAGAGGTGGACCTGATGGGCCAGGCCAACGCCGAATTTCTGAAGGGCCGGCAGTACAGCGGCATGGGCGGTATCTGTAACTTCGCTTCTGCCGCCACCGCCAACCTGGAGGGCAAATCCATTGTGGTGCTGGAATCCATGACTAAAAACGGGAAATTCTCAAAAATCACCCCCTTCTTTAAGCCGGGTACGCCGGTCAGTCTGCCACGCTCGGTCATTGAATACGTAGTGACGGAGCAGGGGATTGCCCGGCTGAGCGGAAAAACGCCGGCGCAGCGGACACGGGAGCTGATTCAGGTGGCCCACCCCAAATTCAGGGAAGAACTCACCTTCCAGGCCAAGGAGATGGGGCTCCTCTAAAGGGGCCGGGGCTCCTGACACAAAGACGCGCGTCCCAGAGCGCGGCCAACAGTACGGAGGTAATTATGGATTTTAAATTAGACAAAACGCACCAGCTCCAGCAGGAGCTGTTCCGAAACTTCGCCGAGGCGGAGATCAAGCCGCTGGCCAAGGAGATGGACGAGAGAGAGGCCTACGACCTGGAGCTGCTGGCCAAGCTGCAGCGTTACGGCTTCCTGGGCATCCCCTACTCCAGGGCGTACGGCGGAGCCGGCTCCGACACCCTGGCCTACACCCTGTGCATGGAGGAGGTCTCCAAGGTGGACGCCAGCACTGGCATCACCATCTCGGTACATACCTCTCTGTGCTGCTCCTGCATCAATAACTTCGGCACCGAGGAGCAGAAGCAGAAGTACCTGCGCCCCCTGGTGGACGGCAGCAAGGTGGGGTGCTTCGGCCTGACCGAGACCAACGCCGGTTCCGATGTCCAGGGCGCCCAGACCACTGCCGTGAAGGATGGGGACGACTGGATTATCAACGGCTCCAAGATTTTCACCACCAACTCCGGCTTTGCCGACACCTGCATCGTTTTCGCCCTCACCGACCGGAAGGTGCCCGCGGCCAAGGGACTCACCGCCTTCATTGTAGACCTGAAGGGCACACCTGGCGTCACCGTCAGCGACAACATCGAGCGCATGGGCATCCGGGCGGCCTCCAACTGCATCGTCTCCTATGACAACGTGCGGGTCAGCGCCGACCGGGTGCTGGGGCCGGTGGGCCGGGGCTTTAAAATCGCCATGGGCGCACTGGACTGCGGCCGCATCGGCATCGCTGCCCAGGCCGTGGGCATCGCTCAGGGGGCGCTGGACGAGGCCATCAAATACGGCAAGGAGCGCAAGCAGTTCGGCAAGCCCATCAACTCCTTCCAAAACACCCAGTTCAAAATTGCCGAGATGCAGACCAAAATCGACGCCGCCCGGCTGCTGACCTGGCGGGCCGCCGTGGCCGAGGACAACCATGAGCCCTTCGGGCCGATGGCCGCCATGGCCAAGCTGTTCGCCTCCGACGTGGCCAATGAGGTAACCCGCTTTGCCGTGCAGGCCATGGGCGGCTACGGCTACTGCCGGGAGTACCCTGTGGAGCGCATGATGCGGGACGCCAAGATCACCGAGATCTACGAGGGCACCTCTGAGGTGATGAAGATGGTCATTTCCGGCTCCATGAAGCTGAAATAAGGGGGGCAGAAAGATGAAAATTGTTGTATGTATCAAGCAGGTCCCCGATACCGCCGAGGTGAAGCTGGACCCTAAAACCAACACCCTGATCCGCGAGGGCGTGCCCAGTATTATCAACCACGACGACAAGGCCGGGCTGGAAGCCGCCCTGCGCCTGCGGGAGCAGTGCGGCGGCACAGTGTGCGCCCTGTGCATGGGTCCGCCCCAGGCTGAGGGGGCCCTGCGGGAGGCTCTGGCCATGGGCGTGGACGAGGCCTATCTCCTCTCCGCCCGGGAGTTCGGCGGCTCCGACACCTACGCCACAGCCACCATTATCGCCGCCGCTCTGGGGAAAATCGGTTTCGACCTGATTATCACCGGCCGCCAGGCCATTGACGGCGACACCGCCCAGGTGGGACCTCAGATTGCCGAGCAGCTGCACATCCCCCAAGTGAGCTACGCCGAGGAGCTCCAGGTGGAGGGGGACAGCCTGGTGGTCAAGCGCCAGTTTGAGGACTGTTCCCACCGGCTGAAGGTCTCCACCCCCTGCCTGGTCACCGCCCTCTCCGAGTTGAACGAGCCCCGCTACATGAGCGTAGGCGGTATTGTGGACGCCTTCCAGAAGGAGGTCACAGTGTGGGGCTTTGAGGACCTCAAGGAGGCATTCAACCCGGATTGGATCGGCCTTCAGGGCTCCCCCACCAACGTGTTCCAGTCCTTCGGCAAGCAGCTGCGGGCCCCCGGCGTGGTACTCAACAGCCTGTCCGCCGATGAGGCGGTGGAGGCCATCATGCAGCGGCTGATTCAGCGGCACCTGATCTGAAAGGAGGCAGAGACCATGAGTAAAGATATTTTCGTAGTAGTGGAACAGCGGGGCGGCGCTGTCCAGAAGGTCAGCATAGAGCTGATCGGCGAGGCCTCCCGGCTGGCCGCCGACCTGGGCGAGGAGGTCACAGCCGTCCTGCTGGGCCACCAGATTGCCGACCGGGCCCAGGCACTGATTCAATACGGCGCCTCCCGGGTGCTGGTCATTGACCACCCCGTTCTGGAGCACTACACCACCGAGCCCTATGTCAAGGCCGTGACCCATGTCATCAAGACCTATGACCCCAACATTATGCTCTTTGGCGCCACCTCCATCGGGCGGGACATGGCCCCCCGGGTGGCGGGACGGGTTCACACCGGCCTGACGGCCGACTGTACCCGCCTGGATGTGGAGGTGGCCAAGTATCAGGAGTATCTGCGCACCTCCACCTCCCTCTCCCTTCAGCCTGAGCGCATCGACAGCCTGGACACCTCGGACCGCTACCTGAAAATGACCCGGCCCGCCTTCGGCGGAAACGTGATGGCCACCATTGTCTGCCGGAAGTACAGCCCCCAGATGGCTACCGTCCGTCCCGGGGTGATGGAGATGCCCCAGCGGGACCCCGCCCGGAAGGGCGAGGTGGTGGCCGTGGACGCCGGCCTCACCATGGAGGACCGGAACGTCACCATTCTGGAGGTGGCCGGCAGCGATAAAAAGGCCGTGGACATCACCGAGGCCAAGGTGATTGTCTCCGGCGGCCGGGGCGTGGGCGGACCGGAGGGCTATGAGCCCCTGCGCGCCCTCGCTGCCGAGCTGGGCGGCGAGGTGGCCTCCTCCCGCATCGGCGTGGACAGCGGCTGGATTGAGAAAAACCGCCAGGTGGGCCAGACCGGCAAGACGGTCCACCCCGGCCTCTATATCGCCTGCGGCATCTCCGGTGCGATTCAGCACCTGGCCGGTATGGAGGACTCCGAGTTTATCATCGCCATCAACCGGGATGAGACCTGCCCCATGATGAAAATTGCCGACCTGGGCATTGTGGGCGATTTGAAGGTCATTATTCCCAAGCTCACCGAGGCTATCAAAGCCTATAAGGCCAAACAGGTGATTTAATTCAATACCCCTCTTTCCTCTTTCTATACAGCGCAAAACCAAGCGGGAGCCCTCGATCTGGAGGGCTCCCGCGCTATTTTTTTGGAGGGACACGAAATTGGGGGTCAAAAGGTATAGCTTCTGAGCACCCGTTTTGTGTCCGGGTTCAACTAGTTAATCGTCCGAAAAACAAGAAACTTTAGGGGTATTTTAAAATTTTTTTCAGATGCCCTCCTCCGGCCCAAAAGCTATACTTTTTGAGCGTCCCAGGCGGCACAGGGATGGGCCGCACGGCTGCTA
>CAJUFJ010000071.1 GCA_910585815.1 uncultured Oscillospiraceae bacterium
TCTCACTGGATATGCTGTCCTGCCTGTGGCGGAAAGACCCGAATAAAAGTATACGAAGATACGGTTCTTGAAAGGTTTCCGCTGTATTGTCCCAAGTGCAAGCAGGAAATGTTAATCAGTGTCCGACAACTAAATACATCCACCATAGAGCCAGACGCACAGACGCAGAGCCGATAACATATGGGAACCTTCCCTACAGTTATCGGCTTTGCATTTGAAAAGTCGTGGCTATGGTGGATATGCGTTAGTAAGTCTGAACGCGCCAAACGGGGTAACATACATGAGATGCAAACAGCGGATTGAAAACAAAAGCTGTGCGGGCCCCGGAACACTGACCCGGCACGAGCTGGAAAAATCGGTCTATAATGAAATGGTTAAGAAGATGCGGGAATTTCAGACGTTGAGGGGCGGCAAGGCGGAGGGCTATAATCCAAAGCTCACCGCCGCCCGCGCCAAACTTGCCAAAATTGAAAGCGAGATTGAAAAGCTGATTGACACGCTGGCCGGGGCAAACCCTCTCTTGTTGCAATACGCCAATAGTCGCATTGAAGAATTGGACGCAGAACGACAAAAGCAATTAAAGCTGGTGGCCGACCTCACCGCTAATTCTGTTTCAACCTCTCAGCTTGATAGCATATCTGGCTATCTCAAAAACTGGGACGAGGTTAGTTTTGACGACAAGCGGCGTGTAGTGGATACGCTGATTTCCCGAATTGAAGCCACCAGCACCGAGCTTGTTATACACTGGAAAATCTAAAATTTTTACTTCGCATTATACCATTGTTAAAGATGTTTTTTTATCCTGAAAAAAACACTTCAGATTCTACCACCTGCTATATTGAGATAGGTGGTAGAAAAATAGGCTATATAAAGGATTTCTTGTCTGTTGTCGGCAAACATATATTTTGCAAAACCTTTTACAAGGATGGCATAGAATATGCCAAACTGATACTGGAATAAAGAGGTGGCAATTATGGTGCCAAAACGATATTTGTCTCTCTTTTTGGCAATATTGCTATGTATGCAATGTCTTACTGGATGCTCCGATTCAAGTGGTGATGTTGATCCTGGCGCATTTATCGAGGAGGACAAAATTTACCAAGATGTCATCGCTGGTGATTTTATTAGCGAAGATAAGATTCAAGCAAAATACATTGCAGAAAACTTGATTTTTGAGGATGGGATATATGAAGTTACTATCGGCGAACAATTCATTTGCCAATCGTATGTTTTTGAAATAAGAATAACTCCGGACAGTAAAACGGACATTCTTCAATATCTTCCTGAAGATATTGTGGACTATGATATTGACTGGCCAAAAGTCATTTCTCAATTTGCAGTAGGGACAAGCGTAGTTATCGCTGTTGGTGCCATAAATTCAGCTACGGGAGGTAAGACATTCTTTGTATTTGGATCAGCAGCAAACATTGCAGCAGAGGCAATAATTTCTGGCGCCATTGAAGCAACTATGAAGGTCATCCTAAACTGCGATGAGGGCGATGCACCAAAAGCGAAAGTGGCTAAGTATGCAATAGAGGGATTTTCCGAAGGATATATGTGGGGGGGCAATAGCCAGTGCCGTTGAGAATATTGTTACTCCAACAGCATTACGATCTAAGGGGCTTGGCAAACTCGCTGTTGACAATTTCGGAAATGTAAAAGACAAAACTGGCAAAATAATTGGAAAAGCATTATATGACACAACAGCGAAGCAAATAACCCTTATAGATGATGCTGACCGGATTCTTGGTTTCTTCAAATCCAATGGGGATGAAATTCTTGATGTTGCCAAAGCTGTGCTCAAACCAAACTCTGCGTTTTGGCGAGGATCTGGAGATGATGCCGTTCGTTGCTTGACCGATGCAGCAGGTAAGATTTACCGCATCGGTGATGACCTTGTTCCAAACTCAATCTATAACCACACCTGATTATACTGTCTCTATTGAAGCGATAAAAGAAAATCAAATCGCTTTCCAAAATAGTATTCAGGGGCTCAAGCAAGTTACAGCGCCTTCAGATGACTTTGTGATGGATCGATTAAAAGAACTTGATACTATCCTCGGCCTTGCAGCGGTAACAAAAAATCATGATCCAAATGGCTATCTTGGAACCCCTGGCGGCTATATTGGATGTATCTATTTTTCTGATGAACGGGTCGATAAAAGGGGCTGGGACATCGAACCAGAAAAATATAATGTGATTGACATTGGGACAATCGGTGGTGGCTCCATAGAGGTATATGGTACAGTTGAGGAGGCTCAAACACGGAATACATACCTCGCTTCTTTCGATAATACATCGTTGGATCGCGGTACTCATACTGTGGTTGGCACATTAATTGTAAGAATTTCTTCTAAGTTGGCACACGATCAGCAAATAGATTTAGAAAATCAAATAATTACAGTTTTGACAGAGATACAGTAGGGAACAGCTTTTGAAAAATCACTAAAGCCAAGGGGTACAAGCATTGCTTGCACCCCTTAGTTCTATTATTTGTAGATTAGTTCGGTATTTATGATTTCTATCACTCGTTCCACAATATTGTTCATCTGACGTACCCATTTCATCTGGTCAGTAGCTTTGATCTGCTCCGTAATGCCCTCCTGCTCCGTCAGCTGTTTGACCAACTGAGTAAACATGGCTTCTGCTTGGGCATCAATTTCAGACAAATGGCAGTCCAGCTTGCCACTAAGAAGCAAGGCAGTATAAATAGGCTCTCTTTGTGTTTTCAGGTAGTGCTTCCGCCGTTGGCCCCAGATACCAACAGAAATGCTTTCAGGTGGGAGTAAATCAGGCAGAAAATAATCGCCATCCTGATGATAGGTTCCGCCCATTTGTTCAAAAAACGACTTTTCCATGATATAGTCCTCCGATATGTTGAAATTCCTTGCAATTCAATCACTCTCAGCTGACTAAGCAAAAGTTTTGGGAGGAACTTCCTTACGAAGTTCCTCCCAATGGCGCTCTTTTTATGACTTCTCCGGCATAGAGGTGGGGTCGTCCACCACCCGCTTGCCGGTCAGGTCCACATGGTTGTAATAGATCAGCGTGAGGACGCTGCACACCAGCCACCCGGCGGGGTAGCCCATGGCGATGGGCAGGATGGTGTTGGAGATGTAATTGGCCATGATGTAGAGGTAAATCTGCCGGAAGACCACGAAGGAGGCCAGCATGATGTAGGTGGGCGGCTGGCTGATGCCCGCCCCCCGGAGGGAGCCGGAGTAGACCTGATTGACGCAGATAAACACGTAGCAGGGGCACATATTCCGGAGAAAGAGGGTGCCGTAGGCCACCACCTCGGGCTTGTCGTTGAAGAAAGCCACCAGCCAGGGGGCCAGGGCGATGGCGGCGGCGGAGATGACCACCGTGATGCCCACCGAGAGGAAAAAGGCGTCCCGGGTGCCCTTTTTGGCCCGCTCCACCTGGTCGGTGCCCAGGTTCTGGCCCACGAAGGTGGTGGCCGCCAGGCCCAGAGATTGCACCGGCAGGATGATGAACTGGTCCAGCTTGCTGTAGGTGGTCCAGCCGGACATACAGTCCAGGCCGAAGAAGTTGATGTAGGACTGGACGAAGACGTTGGAGAAGGAGGTGATGGCCATTTGCAGGGCGGAGGGCACGCCGATGCGGACAATCTGCCGCAGGATGCGCCGGTCCACCCGCAGGTCCTTCCACCGCAGGCGGATGCAGTCCTCCCCCCGGGCCAGCACCACTAAAATCAGCGCCGCCGACACCCCCTGAGACAGGATGGTGGCATAGGCCACTCCCTCCACCTTCATCCCCAGGCCGATGACAAAGAACAGGTCCAGGGCGATGTTCAGCAGGGCGGACACCACCAGAAAGTAGAAGGGACGCCTGGAGTCCCCCACCGCACGGAGGATGCCCGAGCCCATGTTATACAGCAGCAGGCCCATGGCTCCGGCGAAGTAGATGGTCAGGTAGGTGGTGGCCTCCGGGACGGCCTGAGGATCGGTGTTCATCAGGTCCAGCATGGTGGGAATGATGAGGATGCCCACCACCGACAGAACCACCCCCAGCACCAGGGTCATGACGATGGAGGTGTGGACGGTTTTCCGCACCTGATCGTATTTTTTGGCCCCGTAATACTGGGAGATGACCACCCCCGCGCCGCTGGCCAGGCCCATGAAGAAGCCGATAAGCATGATGATAATGGGGGTGACGGTGCCCACGGCGGAGTAGGCCTCGTTGCTGACGAATTTGCCCACCACCCACAGGTCCACGGTGTTATACAGCTGCTGGAACAGGTTGCCCAGCAGCAGCGGGACGGCGAACCGGATCAGGTGGCCCACCACGCTGCCCTGGGTCATGTCCACCGAGCGGCTGGCCCCCTTTGCCAGTGCGGACAAGTTAATCTACCTCCTAAAATGTGGCTGGTTTTCGCCCCCTTCGGGGGTGAAAACTACATTTAATATTCCAGCCCAGACAGATACCGCCGGGCCAGGTCGAAGGCGTGGCTGGCGGTCTGGGTGCGCAGCCGCTCCCGCATGGGCCGGATGCCCAGATGAAGGGCGCGGACATGGGTGCCCTTGAAGGTGGAGATAGCCACAAACATGGTGCCCACCTCGTTGCCCCAGTCGTCCTTGTCGGGGCCGGCCACACCGGTGGCGGACAGGGCGATGTCACAGCCCAGCGCCTGCCGTGCCCCCTCGGCCATGGCGGCGGCCACCTCTTTCGACACCGCGCCGTACCGCTCCAGCATGTGGGGGGGTACGCCCAGGAGGTTTTCCTTTATCTCGTTGGTGTAGGACACAATCCCCCCCTTAAAGGCGGCGGAGGCCCCGGGGACGTCGGTGAGCCGCTTGGCGATCAGGCCGCCGGTGCAGCTCTCAGCCACGCCCAGGGTCAGGTCCTTGGTCTTCAGGGCCTGGATGACTACATACTCCAGAGAGGGGACATCCACCCCGTATACCTTGTCCCCGAACAGTTTTTTTACCTGCTCCACCGTGGGCTGAAGAAGGGCCTGGGCCTCTGCGTCCGTGGCCGCCTTGGCGGTGACCCGCAGCTCGCATTCCCCCTCCTTGGCGTAGGGGGCCAGGGTGGGGTTGGACATGGCGTTCATCTGGTCCCGGAGCTGGGCCTCCATGGAGGACTCCCCGATGCCAAAGAGCTTGATGGTGTGGGAGGCGATTACCCCCTCGGACAGGGAGAGCAGATAGGGCTTTGCCCGGTACTGGAACATGGGCCGGCATTCGCTGGGGGGACCGGGGAGCATAATCACATGGCACCCCTCCGCCTCAAAGGCGCAGCCGGGGGCGGTGCCCCAGTCGTTCTCCAGAATGGTGCACTCCTCGGGGAGCATGGCCTGTTGGAGGTTGTTGTCCGTCATAGGCCGGCCGGTGCGCTGGAAATAGGAGCGGATGCGCTCAGCCGACCCCTCGTCGAAGACCAGCTTCTTGCCGAAGGCCTCGGCCAGCACGTTTTTGGTGAGATCGTCGCAGGTGGGGCCCAGGCCGCCGGTGGTGATGATGATGTCGGCCCGCTGTTTGGCCAGAGCCACCGCCTCCTCGGCCCGCTGGAGGTTGTCCCCCACCACGGTGTGCCAGAAGACATTCAGCCCCAGCTCGCTCAGCCCCTGGGAGAGCATCTGGGCGTCGGTGTTGGCGATGTTGCCCAGCAGCAGCTCGGTGCCGACGGACAGAATTTCAACGGTATGAGACATAGAAAAGACCTCCTGATTGTTGTAAATAGGTTGGTGGGGCTATTATAGCATGGGAAAAGGGGAATGGGTAGCCGTTTTCCAGAAAGAGGAATGATTTTTGTATAATTTTTCTATTGCGCGGAGGATTGCAGGGGGCGGAAAGGGTTGGGGCGCAGTTTTTCCGCCAGTTTGGCCCGTTTTGCTTCGGCACTTTGCCTAAAAAAGCTGCGGAAAAAAGCGGTAAATCTAAAAAACGAACAAATTTCAGGGCGAATCGTAGATATTTCAATATTTTTGTGAACTTTCTGCAATATTTCGACCATTTTACAGTTGAAATTTTTTTCGCTTTGGACTACAATAGGACCCGCAAGAGCGAGGAGGGGCCCAAGTGCTGAACATTGTACTGGTTGAGCCGGAGATTCCCCAGAATACCGGCAATATCGCCCGCACCTGTGCCGCCACCCACAGCCGCCTGCATCTGGTGAAGCCCCTGGGCTTCGATATCAGCGAGCGGGCTGTGCGCCGGGCGGGGCTGGACTACTGGCACATGGTAGACCTGCGGGTCTATGACAGTCTGGACCATTTCTTTGCGGTCAACCCCAGGCCCGACCTGTGGCTGGCCACCACCAAGGCCCCCCGGGACTACACCCAGGCATCGTTTCAGGAGGGCTGCTGGCTCATGTTCGGCAAGGAGACCGCCGGCCTGCCCGAGGACCTGAGGACGCGCTGGCAGGACCGGTGCGTCCGCATCCCCATGCGGCCCGACGCCCGGAGCCTGAACCTGGCCAACTCGGTGGCCGTCCTCACCTACGAGGCTCTGCGGCAGCTCGGCTTTCCCGGTCTGTCCGGAGCGGGAGAGATGGCGAAACAGTCATGACCCCCTATTTTGTCACCTTTACCAGGAGAAAGGAGTCAAGAAAATGAACTATAGCAAGAAGACAGTCAAGGATGTGGACGTCAAGGGCAAGAAGGTCCTGCTGCGCTGCGACTTTAACGTGCCCATGGCCAAGGACGGCAGCGGCGTTATCACCGACGACAAGCGCATCCGGGCCGCTCTGCCCACCATCCAGTACCTGCTGGACCAGGGCGCGGCGGTGATCGCCTGCTCCCACATGGGCAAGCCGGTGGCCACCTTCGAGTCCTACAAGAAGAAGCAGCTGGAGAAGGGCAAGGATGAGACCTCCATCACCGAGGAGAAGTGGAAGAAGTCTCTGGCCGAGCTGCGCATGGAGCCGGTGGCCGCCCGTCTCAGCGAGCTGCTGGGCAAGCCGGTAATCCTGGCCGACGACGTGGTGGGCCCCGACGCCCAGGCCAAGGCCGCCGCCCTGAAGCCCGGTGAGATTCTCCTGCTCCAGAATACCCGTTTTGAGAAGGGCGAGACCAAGAACGACCCCGCCCTGGCCAAGGCCATGGCCGGCATGGCTGAGGTATATGTATCCGACGCCTTCGGCGCGGTCCACCGCGCCCACGCCTCCACCGCCGGCGTGGCGGCTCACCTGCCCGCCGTGTCCGGCTTCCTGATTCAGAAGGAGCTGGACTTCATCGGCGGTGCCCTGGCCAACCCCAAGCGGCCCCTGGTGGCCATCCTGGGCGGATCCAAGGTCAGCTCCAAGATCGGCGTCATCAATAACCTGCTGGAAATTGCCGACACCATCATCATCGGCGGCGGCATGGCCTACACCTTCTCCGCCGCCCAGGGCGGCAAGGTGGGCAACTCCCTGCTGGAGGAGGACTGGAAGGATTACTCCCTGGAGATGATTCAGAAGGCCAAGGACAAGGGCGTGAAGCTGCTCCTGCCGGTGGACACCGTCATTGCCGACGCCTTCGCCCCCGACGCCAACAGCCAGGTGGTCAAGGCCGGCGAGATTCCCGACGGCTGGGAGGGCCTGGACATCGGTCCCGAGACCGTCAAGCTGTACTGTGACGCTGTGGCCGACGCGGGCACTGTCATCTGGAACGGCCCCATGGGCGTGTTTGAGTTTGAGAAGTTCGCCGCCGGCACCAAGGCGGTGGCCGAGGCCCTCAGCAAAACCAGCGCCATCACCATCATCGGCGGCGGCGACTCCGCGGCCGCGGTGCAGCAGCTGGGCTACGCCGATAAGATGACCCATATCTCCACCGGCGGCGGCGCCTCCCTGGAGTTTATGGAAGGGAAAGAATTACCGGGCGTTGCCTGTCTCTTGGACAAATAAAAAATCAAAATATACGATAGGAGAGATTTATTATGAATCGCCGCTACCGCAAGACCATCATCGCCGGCAACTGGAAGATGAACAACACCCTGTCCCAGACCAAGGCCTTCGCCGAGGAGATCAAGCCCATCATGCCCAAGGGCAAGTGGTGCAACGTGGTGCTGTGTGTCCCCGCCACCAACATCCAGGCCGCCGTCCGTCTGTTCAAGGACTGCCACATCGCCATCGGCGCTGAGACCTGCCACGAGCTGGACCACGGCGCCTACACCGGCGAGATCACCGCCGCCATGATTAAGGAGGCGGGGGCCAAATACGTCATCATCGGCCACTCCGAGCGCCGCCAGTACTACAACGAGACCGACTTCACCGTGAACAAGAAGGTCCACGCCGCCATCGAAGCCGGCCTGATTCCCATCATCTGCGTGGGCGAGAGCCTGGAGCAGCGGGAGCTGGGCGTGACCATGGAGCTCATCGCCTATCAGGTGAAGTGCGCCCTGGCCAACGTGGCCCCCGAGAAGGTGCGCCATGTTGTCATCGCCTATGAGCCCCTGTGGGCCATCGGCACCGGCAAGACCGCCACTGCCGAGCAGGCCGGCGAGGTCTGCCAGGCTATCCGCACCGTGATCCGCAAGCAGTACGGCGCCCACGTGGCCCGGTCCGTCACCATCCAGTACGGCGGCTCCATGAACGCCAAGAACGCCGAGGAGTTGCTGGCCCAGCCCGATGTGGACGGCGGCCTGATCGGCGGCGCCGCCCTGAAGCCCGCCGACTTTGTGAAGATTATCGAGGCTGCCAATCAGGAGTAATTTTGTGTAGGGGGCGGTCCCTACAATAAAGGAAAGGTTTTTTATGAAAACACCTACTACTTTGATTATTATGGACGGTTTTGGCGTGGAGGGCCCCTCTGCGGGCAACGCAGTGGTCAACGCCTCCACCCCCAATCTGGACAAATTCTTTTCCCAGTGCCCCCACAGCAGGCTGTCCGCCTCCGGGCTGGACGTGGGCCTGCCCGAGGGCCAGATGGGCAACAGCGAGGTGGGCCACACCAACATCGGCGCGGGCCGGGTGGTCTTCCAGGACCTGCCCCACATCAGCCGGGACATCGAGACCGGGGCCTTCTTCGAGAACCCCGCCTATCTGGAGGCCATGGAGAACTGCCGGGAGTGGGGCTCCGCCCTCCACCTGATGGGACTGCTCTCCGACGGCGGCGTCCACAGCCACATCACCCACCTGTACGCCCTTCTGAAGATGGCCCAGGACCAGGGGCTGAAAAAGGTCTACGTCCACTGCTTCCTGGACGGCCGGGACGTGCCCCCCTCCTCGGGCAAGGGTTTTGTGGAGAAGCTCCAGGCCAAGATGCAGCAGCTGGGCATCGGTCAGATTGCCACCGTCATGGGCCGGTACTACGCCATGGACCGGGACAAACGGTGGGACCGGCTGCAAAAGGCCTACGACGCTATGGTCTGCGGCCAGGCCCCCTTTATGGCTGATGCCGCCGATGCCGTCCAAGCCTCCTACGACGCGGGGGTCACTGACGAGTTTATGGTCCCCGTGGTGTGCGCCAAGGACGCCCGGTTCCGGGACAACGACTCGGTGATTTTCTTCAACTTCCGCCCCGACCGGGCTCGGGAGATCACCCGCACCCTGGTGGACGAGGACTTTACCGACATCGACCGCAAGACCGGCTTCATCCCCGTGGACTTTATCTGCACCACCGAGTACGACGCCACCATGCCCAACGTGACGGTGGCCTACCCCCGGCAGAAGCTGACCAACATCTTTGGGGAGTACATCTCCAACCTGGGGCTCACCCAGCTGCGCATTGCCGAGACCGAGAAGTACGCCCATGTGACCTTCTTCTTCAACGGCGGCGTGGAGCAGGTGTTCCCCGGGGAGGACCGGTGTCTTATCAACTCCCCCAAGGTGGCCACCTACGACCTCCAGCCCGAGATGTCGGCCTATGAGGTCACCGAGGAGGCGGTCAACCGCATCCTCAGCGGTAATTACGACGTGATCATCCTCAACTTTGCCAACTGCGACATGGTGGGCCACACCGGCGTGTACGAGGCTGCCTGCAAGGCGGTGTCCACCGTGGACGAGTGCGTGGGCAAGGTGGTGGAGGCCACCTCCAAGATGGGTGGCGTATCCCTCATCACCGCCGACCACGGCAACGCCGAGCGGATGGTGGACACCGACGGCTCTCCCTTTACCGCCCACACCACCAACCTGGTGCCCTTCTGCATCGTGGGGGCCAACGTCACCCTGCGGGACGGCCGCCTGTGCGACATCGCCCCCACCATGCTGGACCTGATGGGCCTGGAAAAGCCCGCCGAGATGGACGGCCAGACCCTGATTGCCCAATAATTATGTGTTCCCGGCGGGGGACCCCGCCTTCCGAATGATAATCCTGCAACAATTTGAAAGGAGATCAAACACTATGAAGCAGATGATCGAAATTGTAGACGTAATTGGCCGCGAGATTCTGGACAGCCGCGGCAATCCTACCGTCGAGGTAGAGGTTTACCTGGAGGACGGCACCATGGGCCGTGCCGCCGTTCCCTCCGGCGCTTCCACCGGTATCTACGAGGCCTGCGAGCTCCGGGACGGCGACAAGAGCCGTTACCTGGGCAAGGGCGTGCTGAAGGCCGTGGAGAGCGTGAACACTGAGATTGCCGAGGCCCTCATCGGCACCAACGTGCTGGACCAGACCGCCATCGACAAGATGCTCATCGAGCTGGACGGCACCGCCAACAAGGACCGCCTGGGCGCCAACGCTATCCTTGGCGCCTCCCTGGCCTGTGCCAAGGCCGCCGCCAACGCCCTGGGCACCAGCCTGTACAACTATATCGGCGGCGTCAACGCCAAGCAGCTGCCTGTTCCCATGATGAACATCCTCAACGGCGGCGCTCACGCCACCAACAACGTGGAGATCCAGGAGTTCATGATCATGCCTGTCTCCGCCCCCTCCTTCCGCGAGGCTCTGCGCCGCTGCGCCGAGGTCTTCCACACCCTGAAGACCGTCCTCAAGGAGAACGGCACCCCCGCCGCCGGCGTGGGCGACGAGGGTGGCTACGCCCCCAACCTGAAGAAGGACGAGGACGCCCTGAAGGTGATTGTAGCCGCCATTGAGAAGGCCGGCTACAAGCCCGGCGAGGACTTCAAGATCGCCATCGACGCCGCCTCCTCCGAGTGGTGGAACGAGGACGAGAAGTGCTATATCCAGCCCAAGAGCAACAAGAAGCTGACCCAGCAGCAGCTGGTGAACATGTGGAAGAAGTTCGCTGACACCTACCCCATCATCTCCCTGGAGGACGGCATGGCCGAGACCGACTGGGAGGGCTGGGCTATGCTGACCAAGGCCATCGGCGACAAGGTCCAGCTGGTGGGCGACGACCTGTTCGTCACCAACGTGTCCCGTCTGGCCACCGGCATTGAGAAGAAGGTGGGCAACGCCATCCTCATCAAGGTCAACCAGATCGGCACCCTCACCGAGACCCTGGACGCCATCCAGATGGCCAACCGGGCCGGCTACACCGCCATCGTGTCCCACCGCTCCGGCGAGACCGAGGACGCCACCATTGCTGACATCGCCGTGGCCCTCAACGCCGGCCAGATCAAGACCGGCGCCCCCAGCCGCACCGACCGCGTGGCCAAGTACAACCAGTTGCTGCGCATCGAGGAGGAGCTGGGCGACATCGCCGAGTACCCCGGCATGAAGGCCTTCTTCAACCTGCGCTAAGTTTCGATAGAACACTATAGTCCGTTCTTGGGAGGAACTTCGTAAAGAGGTTCCTCCCAAGGCTTGTGTAAAGTTGGCATTGATAGCACTTGCGAAATCCCTACAACCCAGGCGCTTCCGCATACAAGCGGTCGATTGTCGTTTTCAACGGTGTCTTTCCATCAGGTATACCAGTGTTTTTATTTATGTGGTAGTCTCCTGAACTTGGAAGCGAAGCACTAGATTTTCAGAGTTTCCGGATCGACGATACAAAGGACAACAGAAAAAACTTCCTATGCAAGCAAATGAACTGCCCCAGTAAAACCGTACAATAGACAAAAGCCTCCCTGTGTAGGATAATACCTACATAGGGGGATTTGTCATGAGGAAAAAACTACACGCATGTGTCAGCGCTAGTGCTAAAATGTAAGAAAATGCCGAGGAAAAAATGTAATTTTGTGGCGGAGAGGAGGAAAAGAAGATAGACTCCCAACAGGGCGAAAAAGAGCCCGGAAAGGGAGTCAGGAAATGAAAGGAGCACAGTGGA
>CAJUFJ010000072.1 GCA_910585815.1 uncultured Oscillospiraceae bacterium
CACACTGGAAACCGCCCGCGCGGGTCAGTCCGGCCCGGAAGCCGCCGATCCCCGCAAACATATCAAAATAGCGAATCAGATGGTTCGTCATCTCCTTTCTGTTGTAGTCCAAGCAGAAAGTCGAGGACGTTGTCATCCACGTCCCCGGCCTGCGGCTGCTCGTTTTTTTCTTTTACAGAGACAAATTCCACTCTGTGCAGTTCCTCACGGACGACCGCCCGGATGCTGTCCAGCAGGTCCTCCTGCTTATGGCCTTTGCAGATCATTCGGCAAACAGCGTCTGTCCGCTGCCCGGCAGGGATAGCACGGAGGATGTTCCACGCTTCCCGCTGGTGCGGTGCAGACAGGTTCAGAGAGAGGTTCAGCCGCGCCCGCTTCTGTTCTGTTTGCTTTCTCATCGCTCCGTCCATCTTTTAGTTTTCGTGGTGGGCTTTGCTGCCGGAGATGTCCTGCTTCTGATCTCGGCCTGAAATCTGGCCCGTTCCTGGCGGCGCTGCTCCAGGAAACGGTCTTTTACCGCGCCGGTAAAGAAAGTGATCTCATCGTGCCACAGTCTCAAATAGACAGGTTCATCCGATGTTGGAATGGTGATCAGCTCAAATTCCGCACCCCATCCATCCTGGTATTGACATTCCACCTGCCTGGTGAACGCCTCAAGTTCTGCTATGGTGAGATCCGCTGCCATATCCAGCTCCAGCTTGGCATAGAGGGTGGCCCCGCTGGCTTCTACCGTGATATGGGCGGAACGCACCTTGTCCCTGATCGCCGTCTCCATCTTCGGATCGTCCGGCCAGTGAAGGTACCGCATCAGGTCATTTGCCGGGTACTCATCTGTATGAAAGGCGTCCAGACGCTGGGCGATGACCTCGCAGTATTGGCCCGCTTCATCATACAGCGCCTCCACAGTTTCATCCGTTTCCGGGTCCACTTTTCCAACGCGAATTGTGGAGTATAGGCAGGGATCAGCCAATAGGCCAGCCATTGCTTCATAGTGCAGCTCCACCAAAATCACCCCCCGCCTGCGGTGTGAGCAGCCCGCGACAACTGCCCAACAAGGCGTTCATACCCCTTGGCGTTCAGACATACGTCATCCAGGATCAAAGGCCGGCACAGGCCGTCTGTGGCCGAAACGTGGCGTTTCAGGAGCGCGGCCCCGCCGCCCAGGAAGACGGCAGGCATGGCACGGGCGTCCAGGCCGCTCTCGGTGATGGCGGACAGCAGGCGGCGGACGTAGGCTCCGGCCTCCCGGTGGATGATGTCCCTGGCGGTTTCATCCACGCTGCTCACCTCTCCCCGGAGACAGCTCTCGATCTGTGCCGCCGTCATGGACAGGCCCAGGGAACGGCGCACCTGCTCCGCGATCTCGTCCAGACAGCGGATCATGCCCAGCTCCAGGCTCCGGCAGGTGGCAGCGTTGGGAATACGGTTGTCCAACCGCATCAGATCCACTGTCCAGCCCCCGATGTCCGCCACAATGACAGAGGGTTCGTCCAGCAGTTCCTGCTGAGTCAGCACGGCGGCATAGCCCTGGGGGAACAGGGACACCTCGGTGATGGTGACGGTATAGGCGATGCCCTCGTAGCGGAAGGACACCGGCTTGCCATCTCGGAGCAGGTAGGCCCGGAACTTCTTCTTGTCCCGCCCGAAGCTGGTGAGAGGCAGGCCAGCCGCCAGATGGACGGCGGCGGTGGGGTCCGCGCCCCGGTGGGCCAGCTCTCTGGCGATGGCGGCGAGAGTCAGGAGGTAGTAATCCTCCGTGGCGGTTTTGTCCTTCTGGAGCGGCTGGCGGCCGCTGCCCACCACATAGAATTTGCCGTTGTATTCCAGCACATCCTGCTGGGTGTAGGGTTCATGGTCGTACTCCACCAGTCCGGTGGGGAAGGCACAATGGTTGGTTTTCATGGCTGCGTAGCCGTGGTCAATGCCGATGGTGATAATGTCGCTCATCTGGCGTCACCTCGCTTCTGAACTTTTTTGCTTTTCTGAGCGGTCTTTCTTGCCTCCTGAATTTCCAGGCTGGTCACATTCCAGGTATCGTTATGCTGTCCGATCCGCCATGCCAATTCCTCCGGCTCCATGTATTTGGCGCACAATTTGGGGAGATAGGCTGCTGTTTCACTCCATGTATAGGGATACCCAATACCCTCGCCATACACAATATCCGGTTTGATCTGCTCCGCCAGCGCACGGGATATGTCAGGATCAAAATCCTGATTGATGTCCCGCCCGGTGAGTTCCTCGTAGGCGTAGCTGCCCACATAGCAAAGAGTTTCACAGCAGCAGTCTCTATCAGTGGGAACATCCGCCAAAGAATCCGGGTCCTTCAGCGCCGCCATGTACACATCTCTGCCTTGGGCGATGAGCCAGCCCCGGAAGTCGGTAAAACCGTCATCGGTGCAGCCATCGCACATGATGGAGGCCGCGTTCCAAAGGCCATATTTGTAGGCCGCAGCCCGGTATGCGTGAGCAATATAATCGAAATTCAGCGCCTGCTCCGGCCCCAATTCCATCAGCCGGTCCTCCAGCCATTGAGCAAGCGCATGGACATCCTGGCCGCACTGTTCCCGCCCCTGGCTGATCAACGTCCAGAAGGTATCCTTGTTGATTTCCGATACAATGCGTTTCTCCTGGAAAGCGGAAGGGGCATCCAGGCATTGAAGCAGGTTGGCTATTTCCAAATCGGTCAAGGAACGATCTTCTTCGTGCATCCCGTTAATCAGGATGGGGCCATAATAGTTCACGCCATGCAGACAGCGGTTAAAAGGCAGGCATTTCGTTTTGGCGTCCTGGTCACAATAGATATTAATCGATTCATTTTCGGAACAGTCTCCGACACAGTCCAGATGATCCGCGTGGAGCTGGCGGCGGATGCTCCGCCCCAATGCGCCGGCCTCTACGATTTTCCCGTCCTCTCCCGGTAGGACGAGGATGCTGCGCAGCGGCGGGAACAGAATACCAGCAGCCCACTCAGGCAGCCTTTCCGAATTGACTACGCTCAGGATTGCCATTCTCTGCAAACGGTGGCTCTCGCCGCACTCCGGGAGATTCTGATTCCTGTCTCTGAGCGTCTGGTGACGCTCCTTGCCGACTGGCTCTGTCTGCTCCCGCAGGTCTACCCGAAAGCAGCCCTCGTCTATGGCAGCTACCAGGGTGCGGCCATCTTCCAAGGCACAGTGGAATATGCCTGAATCGTCAATATACTCTACTGCTCCCAGCTCCCCAGATAGAGCGGGAACACGGCCTTTTGCGCTGCTGCACTGAATCTGCGTCCCCTTTGGGAACAGATCCCGCATAAATGCCAGCCACTCTTTATCAAATTGGATCACCGGGCATCACCTCCTTTTGGGGGCTGGTGTAAAGGATAGCTGGGTGTTTTCTCCGCCTGATGGGGCGCTAACATATTTTCAAAGCCCATTCGTTCCAGCACCTTCGTATAGAGCTGCTTTTCAAATGCCTGATACGCAGGGGTAGAGGTATCCACCTCCCGCAGCGTGGCTCTTTCATAGGTCGTGCCGGGAACGATGGTCCAATCTACAGCCCGAAAATGAGCGGCAGTCAGCCAGCGCAGGAGCTGGCGGCCTTTCATTTCCTCGAACAGTCCATGGCTGTCCTCATAGGGGAAGGCCGAAGATACGTCCATCCCCAGCACTTTTTCCGCTATGTGATACAGCGTGAAGTTCTCCCGATCCATGCTGGGGGAAACGGTATTGTAAAACCGTTTCATTTTCTCAACGGAGGACAGCCGGGGACAGAATTCCTGCAAAGCTGCCTGGAGCGCCGCTGATTGATGGGAGAGGTATTTTGCATAATGCGTTTGTTCTCCCATTTGAAGCCGCAGCCCCTCGCACACTTGCTCACTGTGTTCCAGCGCCTGCTGTGCCTGCCGCAGTTCATACTGCGTTGCCGCTAACTCTGCGTGGGCAGCGGGGTACTCCCGGATGGCCCGGATGACGTCTCTCAGCCCCATGGTCAGCCCGCCCTTCTGAACCGGGCGAGGAAGCGATCCAGCACATGGATTCGGCCCTGCACCTTCCGGGCGGACACATCCAGGCCATTCATCTGGCCTTGGATACGGCGGCGGATAGCCTTGAGAGCCTGCTGGTCATTGCAGCACTCCACTACCACATACTCGCTGCCGTGGGCCAGCACCTCCCGCCTACCGCTCTCGTCCCGGATGCTGGCCATAAGCCGCTGGCCCAGCCGCTTCCGGTACTGCTCCTGGAGGGTCTCGGAATTCCCGGATACTCCGTGCCTGGCCAGGATGGCGGCGATTTCCCCGGAGCTGATTTTCATATTGGCAAACAGCTTCTCCATAATCTCCACCTCCGCTTCCGGGGGCAGGAGGGGCCTGCCGGGAGGCCCTATTGCCTTAGTTGGGATAGTTTTGCTCATCGCTCCATTCCTTTCCTCTGATATTTTTTAGGAACATCACCTTTTTCATGGAGAGGCCCCTTTGCATCGTCCGGGCAGCAAACGAACAACCCATTTATCTCTTTGATTGCAGATTCCTGACATTCTGAGGGAATATCGTTCAAAGTGCGGGCCACATGAATGGTTTTCCTGCGGCCATCGTCCCGGTCCAGAAAACTGTAGCTGTGTTCTCCCTCACGGCGCAAGGACCTGGACGGATAGATGGCAGGCCGGCGCTGTATATATTCCACCGCCGCCTCTTTCTCTATCAGAAAGGCTGGCACAATCCCCTGCTCCAGTTCGTGGGCCATCCTGTCGATGTATCTGGTCATAGCCTGTACATGGCTGCAGCCAAATTCCGGCGCGTGGAAGCCGAAGCGTTTGGTGTACAGCGTCCACTTATCCGGTTGGCGGGAGTCTTTGTAATCCACCATGAAAAACAGGTCGTTTGTCGACCCATTCAGCCGCTCAAAGCGTGCGCTGTCATATAGCAGTTTGTTTTCTGTGTATTCATTGGCAAACCAGACAGAACATTGGTCCAAAATGAGCGGAGATTTTATTCCCATAACCACCGGAGCAATCCTTTTCAGCCTGTTGGCCACAACGTCATCCCGGCAGTGCCATCTCCACCAGCCCGCCTCACGCTGAACAGCAGCGTCCATGCTGTCAAAAGCCCCAGCCTGATACTGTTTCTGCCACTGGCGGACGGAATAACCACTTAACATTAACGCTCTACCCCCTTTCTGGCAGGCTTCCGGGGCTGCTGTAACGGATCGGACAGGAGTATCTCGGCATCCTCCAGACAGTAAACGTATAACCCATCAATCTCTCTGCTCCTGATCGCCTGGGCCTCCGGGGGAATATCGCTCAGGCTTCGGACCACGAGAAGGGCCTTTCGGCTGTTGGATCTTTCGTCCCAAAAGCTGTAGCCGTGTTCCCCCTCCCGGCGCACAGATCCGCGGACAAGGCGGTTGGCCTCAAACAGAAATTGCTCGACAGCTTCCTTTTCCGCAATGAACGCAGGCTTGATGTCATGCTCTACTTCATGGGCCATCGTATGAATATACCGCAGCATCCTGCGGATATGTCCGCACTCGTACTCCGGTGCTCCCTCACCATACCGTCCGGTATGAAGCCCCCACTTTCCACGATTGAAGGGGCTGTCCAGTTCAACGCTGAAAAAGCTCTTATCCCATCTGCCTGTGATTGGGAAAAAACAGACGCTTCCAAACCTCGGGCCCTCGCCCGGACGGTGTTCGACGAAATAGACGCTATAGCTGTCCAGGATAAAGGGATGGGTAACGCCCATAGCCAGCTTTACCAGGGACTGCACCCGCCGGTCGGTCAATGGCTCATAAAAATCGCTCCAGCCTGCCAGATTCCTGACATCCTCATCATCCGAGGCAAAGGTACCGGCCCGGTATAATTCCTGCCACCGGCGCACGGAGATCGTATCCTGTGTCATCGCACTACCCCTTTCCTGGCAGGTTTCTGGGGCTGCCGTACCGGGTCAGGCAAGGATTTTTCTGCGTGATCCGGGCAGCATACGTGGATTCCCTTGATATTCTCAGCATGTTTTGAAGCAAACCCGGAGAGGAAGAGGACATCCTTCAGGTCAGCAGACGCCATCACAACGTGCATCTGTCTATCCTGGGCGGATTTGTAGATGTAGCGGTGAGTCCCATCCAGATAAACAGGAGTGTATAATGGCTCCCCGTGCCTATGGATATACGTCTCAACCGCCTGCTTCTCCAAGACAAAGTCTGGGATAGTATTTTGCTCCAGTTGCGGGCCCAATTCATTGATGTATTTGACCATATCCCGAACATTCCTGCATTCAAATTCCGGGGTGTCAAATCCAAACCGCTCAGTTGTGAGCGCCCATTTCATGCGCCCATGGGGACTATCCAGAGATACCACAAAATATTTCCCGTCACGTTCTCCAGTCAACAGTTCAAGACGTACATCGTCATACAGCGGCCCGGGGACTGGACAGTTATTTTTAAACCAGACATAGTAATTGTCCAGAATGAACGGATCGGTAATGCCCATGACCACCCTGGCTATCTTCTTCAGCCGTCCTGCCAGGGCTTCGTCCTGGCAAAACCAGTCACACCAACCAGCTGTGCATTGGATGTGAATGTCCTTGGCGTCAAATGCACCCGCCCGGAACTGCTCCTGCCATTGGCGGACAGACAGTTCATCTATCATCGCCGCCACCTCCCGGCAGCAGAGTTTCCAGGATGCTGGCGATGGAGGCGAACACCTCCGCCAACTCACGGGCCTCCTTAATGCTATCCTCAATTTCGTCGGGCCGCATCCGGGTGCCCTCTACCCAGAAGCGGACATTTTCCTCTGTTGGGGTGAGCAGGACGGCCCGTTCAAAGGCTTTGCAGAACAATGCGGCAACCTTGCCCCGATGTTCAGCTTCTGCGTCCAGGACCTGGACTTCCTTCTTTGCTCTTACCAGCTCTACCGCTTGAGCGGCGGCCTCCTCGCGCTCCTCCTCCGGGAGTTCCTGTACCTGGCGGGTGATGTTATAGCCCTGGTTGATGGACAACTCACCGCTGTCCATCGCTTCTTTTACAACGAGAGGAGCTTTTTCCTCAATTTGAGCAATACGGCCCATTGTCTGCTCCCCAATTCCAACGGCCTTGGCCATCTCTTTTCGTGTATCTATAGGAGAAATCGGGTTCGGTGAATTCACCAAACCCGATTTTGCTTCCTCACTTTTCTGGTCGCCGCCCCCAGCGGACATATTGGCCTTAGCTCTGGCCTCAATGTCAGGCTTCAGCTTGAGGGCGATCTTGCCTAACTCCCACTTGTCCAGGTTACGTCGGCCTTTCTGGTTGTCCAATGCCCACTGCTTGGCTTCCAGCATATCCTCAAAAGAGAAAACAGCCATTTTGTAGGGGATTCCATGTTTTTCGCACAGCATCTGCCGGTTGTGGCCGTCTATAATAACCAGCTCCTCATTGACGATGACGGGAGAGTAACAACCGTTTTTCAGCAGGTCAGTCTCCAGGGCGGCCAGCTGCTCCTCCGTCAGAGGGGGGAGCAGCTCGGCCATCTCGGGCAGTACCATCGGGGTTCGCTCGGTGTTGCTGTACTCGATGCCTGTATTCCGCATCAGGCGGCGTCCTCGTCACAGGCGGGGAGGGCTTCAGACTCCTCATCCGCCGGTCTGGGGGACAAAAACTCCACTTCGTTGGCCTTGATGAGGAAGCCAGGCTGGCGGCTGGGGTCCTCGGTGAAGACGATGGTCTCAAAGTCCCCGGAGGCCGCCAGTTTACAGCCCTTGTGGGCAAAGGCAGCACAGCGTTCGGCCAGAGGGCCGCGGACCTTGATAGAAATAAAATCGGTGATTTTGTTCCCATCCCGGTCCCGGTAGCGGCGGTCGGAGGCGATACGCAGGATGGCATAGGGGATGCCGGTGGTCTCGTCCACTCTCAGCTCCACGTCTCGGGTCAAATTCCCGATTGCGGTGATCTTCAACATAGTGTGATCCTCCTATAAGTGTTATTTATAAGGTGGGAGGCCCGCCTGTTGGCGGACCTCCCAGAAAATCAATACCCCGTGCGGGGCAAGGTGGGGATGACAGGCTTACCAAAAACCTTTGTCACCCAGCGGGAAATGGCCTGGACCCACTGCCCGTTGTACACGCCGCCCACATCGGCCACATTTACGAAGGAGGTGGTGGCAATGCTCTTAACGGCGGTACAGTACAGCATGGGTTTCTCCACCTGGGCAAAGCCACCGGGAGCCTGTCCAAAGACAAACATCACCTCGGTGACCCGCTCGTTGGAGGCCAGCCCCAGTGCGGTGGCGGAGGCGGCCAGGGTGTAGTTTCTGCTGGTGGACAGGTTGTCCGCCAGCGTGCGGGGCTCGCCGCCATTCACCCGGTAAGTGATCTTATAGGTGCCAGGGAAGTTGTAGGTGCCAGTGACCACCGAGTCCAGCCGCACCTCGGCAGGCAGCACATCTCTCCAATAAAAACTGTCAAGGCGGACATTGGAGCCGTTGGCGATGTTGGAGAAGGTGTAGCGCACAGGCTGGCCCGCCATAATTTCGGCAGGACCGGTCTTGGTAATAGACACCCCAGTGGTCAGGGCCTTGTTGGCCACCTCAAAGCGGACGATCTGGCCCTCATGCTCCAGGTAGGCGGTCAGCTCCTGGTCGCTGACTCCGTAATTTGCCGGGGCTTTTGCCTCGCGGATGGTATAGCGGTTCAGCGGCAGGGGCTTGGACACGGCGAGACCCCGGCTGTTGCTGCGGATGGTGTCCACCAGATTGCCGGCCTTGTCGTAGATCTCGAAGATGGCCCCCTCCAGCGGAGTGCCGGCGGGCAGGCCGTTGGTGGGATTGTAGTCGGCGGACTTCTTCAAAATCTGGATTTGGGCTGTAATGGGGATATTCTTCCACTCGACGAGGGTGGTCTCCCCGGCAGTGACGTAGACAGTTTTCATCTGAGTGTCCGGGACATAGCCCTTGTTTTCCAATTCGCGCAGGTAGTAGCGGCCCGATTTGGTCAGCCCCTCGATGTAAACGTACCCGTTGTTATCGGAGGTGTACCGCCCGATGGGGGTATTGGTGCTGTCATAGAGCAGGAAGGAAACCCCATAAATTCCTTTTCCGCTCACACTATCTGTTTTGTGGATCAGTATGCCGCTGAAAGGCTTGTTGGTCACGGTGAGCATGGTGGCCTTGCCGTCTTTCACTGTGAAATAGTGGGGAGTAGAATCCAGCTTGAATTCCTTGGGGCATTCGACTTCCACGGCATAGAAGTCCCCAGCGGTCAGGTCCAGATGGGCGCGCCCCTGTTTATCGGTGGTGATTGTGTCCACCAGAGCGCCGTCCATCTTTCTGATTTCAAACGTCACATTGGGGATGCGCTTGGTCTTGTCGCTCTCGCTAACCTTAACCAATTCCAACCCGCCTGTGCTCTTGTTGATGAAGGTGAGGGTCTGACCGCCAATGCCGCCTTTGATCTCAATGCTCTTGGGTGTGGTATCCAGCACCACGCCATTGGGCACACGGAGCTCCTTGGCGGTGATGACCGTTCCCGGCTCCAGGTTGGGGAGCACGATGCGGCCATTTTCATCGCTGGTGTACTCGCCGTTGTTGGGGCCAAGGATTGCCCCAGAGGAGTCTGTGACCAGGAAAGTGACTCCCTTCAGCGGCACATTGCCGGCGTCTGTTTCCAGATATTTTTCAATCGTGAGTGTGGTCTTGGGAATGTTTTCAATGGTCAGGTCATTGTCTCCGCCCCCAACTGTGCCTGTGTTCCCGCCGTTACCAGCTCCGCCGCTGGATACGCTGTTGCTGCCATTGCGGACGATGATAGTCCGGGGGGTGGGGTCCAGGACATAATTGGAGGGGACCCTGGTTTCCACCACTACGACGGTGGAATCGGGCATGAGGCCAGTTACGGTCACAGTCCCGTCCGCCCCGGTGATGTAGCGTCCCAAGACCGTCCCGTTGCCGTCCTTCAAGGTGAACTCAGTGTTGGGTACGGGCTTCCCGGTGACAGCGTCTAGCTTTCGGAGCGTCAGGGAGCAGAGGGGCTCATTGTACACCACTATCGTCTGTGTGTCGGCGGGATTCACCTTAACTGTCTGAATCTGAGTAGCTGTGTCGATGACATGGGTGGGGAGGGTCTTGACCTCCTTGACCACGACCGTTCCCACCACGGGGACCCGAATTTCCCCGGCGTCATTGGTCGTGAACCGGCCCTTGCTGGACAGATGGCCAAAGGCGTCGTCCACGAAGCTGCCGTCGGCGTAGGTCAGCTCGAACTCAACGCCTGCCAGCGGCTGCTTTGTAACAGAATCCAGTTTGCGGACCACCAGATATCCGGTTTTCTTGTTGTAGAAGCGGAGGATGTTCGCCCCGCTGTCGCTGATTTTGATGGTCTTGGGTGTGCCATCCAGCACCACGCCTTCAGGCACCTTGATCTCCCGTGCGATGACCGTAGTACCGGGCTGCACTCCGGCAATGACTACTCGGCCATCCTCACCGGAGATGAACTCGCCGTTGCTGTTGCCGATGACGGCCCCGCTGGAATCGGTCACAAGGAAGGTGACGCCCTTTAGCGGCTTGTGCTCGCTGCCTTCCTCCTCGATATACTTTTCGATGATCAGGGTGTTCTCTGGGATGTTGTAAAAGTACACGCTCTGGTGGTCTCCTGGATTCACCACAATGGTCTGGCTCTTACGGTTTTCGTCGATTAGGTAGCCGGGAATGCTGGAGATTTCGGTAAAAATCAGCGTCCCGGTCACTCCACTGATATTGATTTGGCCCTCACTGTCCGTATAATAGATGCCATTGGAGGACAGCTTGCCGCCGATGTTGTCCACAACCTTGCCATCCGCGAAGGTGATCTTGAAGCCCACGCCCTCCAGGGGAGTGCGGCGGTCCACGCTGCTGAATTTATAGAGTGTGACGGACCCCTTGGGCTGGTTGCGGAACTCCAGGGTGACGGTCTGGCCCGCCTTGATCGTGGCCGTCTGGGGTACATCATCCAAGATGTAATTGGGCTTTGCTCTGGTTTCACGCGCCACGATGGTGGTTCCGGGGTCGATGTTGGAAATCAAGATTGTCCCGGCACTGTCCGTCACGAATTTGCCGTTGGCATCGCCAATCATGGTCCCATGGCTGTCGGTGATAAAAAATTCGCAGTCACTCAGAGGCTCGTGGGTGCTGGCGTCAATTTTCTTAATGAGCAGACTGCCCTTGGGACTATTGCCGAAGTAGAGTTGCACCACGTCCTGCTCCTTGCCAGAGATATAGGCGGTCTGGGGAGCGGAGTCCATCACATGATCCCCGTCGCTGGCTAACTCCTCCACGGTATAAGCGCCTGCTTTGAGGCGGTTGAGCGTGAAGCTGCCGCCCGGCCCGGTCTTATAGGTCCCGATGACAGTGCCGCCCGTACCGCTGGTGCCGGACATATATCGTACCTGAAAAATACAGCCCTCAACTGGCGCCCCAGTCACGGAATCATATTTCCAGACGATGAGGGCGCTCAGGGGTGTGTTCTGAAAGCGGACAGTTTTGCTCTCGTTGCCGTGGATGATGACCGTCTGCGTAATGGGTTCCTTGAGCTGGAATCCGTCCGCCGGTTCCACTTCGGTGATGGTGAACTCGCCGGGGTACAGCCGTTTGCCCAGCTCGTGGACTTTGATCTCGCCCCTGGAATCCGTAAACGCTTCGCCATAGTCAATGGTGGCGGGGGCCTCCGCAGCCTCGCCGTTACTGGTATAGGTAATGTGGAATTTGGCGTGTTCAATGGCCTCGCCGGTGATGCTGTTTTCCTTAAAAATGGTCAGTTCCGGGGCCTTTCGGTTGCGGAACACGAGAGTCTTTTCATCATTTGCGCCCAAGGTGATGGTCTGGGTGCGGTCGGCGTCTTTGTCCGGGACGTAATAGGGAGAGGGCACGGACTTTTCCGTTACCTGGTACACCCCAGGGGCAACCCGTAGAGATACCTTTCCGTCCGGCCCGGTTTTCCAGTCGTCCTGATAGGTTCCGTCCAGGGCCTTGACGGTCAAAACGGTGTTGGGGATGGGCTCCTGGGTGTCCGCGTCAATCTTGGAGAGGGTGAGCAGGGGCTTCATGTCGTTGCTCAGGTGGAGCTCGGATACCTTGCCAGGGGACA